>DATAEY010000026.1:0-45656 GCA_036257715.1 Solirubrobacteraceae bacterium
GTTCTTCAGCGTGACCCGGAAGCCCCTGGCCTCGAGCGCCTGCTTGTACAGCTGGCCCAGAACGAACTGCTCGGTGAAGTTCTTCGAGCCCAGCGTGACCGGCGGCCTGCCGGCGCCCGGCTTACCACCCAAGCCCTTCTCCTTGCCGCCGCAGGCCGCCACGCCCGATCCGAGGATCAGCGCCGCCGCGGCCGCGACGGCGGTCCGCTTGGCTGAGACGGTCACTGTGCAGCTCTCCGTTCCGGCTTCAAACTCGGCCCGTCAAGTTCCCGCTGGAGGCGGCGTCCCCTGCCCCGGCGCGCTCGCCACCGGGGCCGTGCCAGCGGACCGCGCCGCAGCCGCCGGTGACGGGCCGAGCACCGGCCCCCGCGCGCGCAACCCGCGCGGCGTGGCCAGCCGCTGCGCCACCCCGAGCGCCAGGTCGACGGCGATGGCCAGCGCCGCCACCCAGATCGCGGCGGCGACGACCCCCGGGAACCGGTAGCTGGCCTGGTTGACGATGATGTCTCCCAGCCCGCCGCCGCCGGCGATCGCGGCAAGCGTGGCGGTCGCCACGACGTAGACGGCGGCGGTGCGAACGCCGGCGAACACCAGCGGCAGGCCGAGCGGCAGCTCGACGCGGGCGAACAGCTCGCGAGCGCTCATGCCCATGCCCCGCGCCGCCTGCACGGCGTCGGGGTCGACCTGCTCGATGGCCACATAGGCGTTGGTGAGCAGCGGCGGGACGGCGAGCACGACCAGGGCCACCATGACGTTGAGGAATCCCAGCCCCAGCACGCCGATGCCGATCGCGATGACCGCCAGGCTGGGCAGCGCCCTCCCCACGTTGGCGACGTTGATCGCCACGAACGAGCCGCGATGCAGGTGACCGAGCCACATGCCCAGGGGCAGGGCCACCAGCAGCGATATCCCGATCGCCGCGCCGCTGAGCGCCAGCAGCTCGAGTGTCTTGTGGGCGAGGAGCCCCAGGTTGTCGACCATGAATTCGAACGACTCGATGAAGGCCTGCATGCCCGATCGACCCGCTACGACGTCCCGGCCGCCGCCCACGGTGTCAGTGCCCGGGCTGCCAGGACCAGCAGCCCGTCGGCCACCAGGGCCAGTGCGACCGCCAGCGCGCCGGCGGCGATGAACTCGGTCTTGAACGAGCTCTGCAGCGCCGCGAAGATCGGAGCGCCCAGGCCTCGGTCGATCACGAACGCCGCCACGGTGGCGAGCGAGATCACGGTGACCGTGGCGATGCGGACGCCCGCCACGACCGCCGGCAGGGCCAGCGGCAGCTCCACCCTCACCAACATCTGGTTGGCGGTCAGCCCCATGCCGCGAGCGGCCTCGCGCGTCTCCTCGGGCACCTCGCGCAGGCCGGTCAGCACGTTGCGGAAGATGATCAGCAGCGTGTAGGAGACCAGCGCGATCTCGGCGGTGAGGACGCTGAGGCCGGTGATCGGGACCAGCAGCTGGAACAGGGCCAGGCTCGGGATCGTGTACAGGATGCCCGATACCGTCACGAACGGGCCCTCGAACCACCCGCGCCGATGGGCCACCAGGGCGCACGAGGTGGCGATCACGAACCCGACCGCGACCGCGACGGCGGTCAGGGCCAGGTGCTGCAGGAGCGCGGGCTGGAAGGTGTCGCCCCAGTGCGCGGAGAACCAGTCCCAGCAGAACGTGCGGTTAGCCCGCGCGCATCCCCCACCCCCGCCGAAGTCGGGGATCACGGGGCTTGCTGCGGCGACGATCATGCGGCCGGGGCCCGACGTCCGGCTCCCACCGGGGACGAGAGCGCCCGGGCCATGGTCTCCAGGCTGACGACGCCGACCGGGCGGCGATCGTCCCCGACCACGGTGAGCGGCCGGCCGCCGTGGCTGAGCATCATCGCGAGGGCGTCCCGCAACGGCGTGGACAGGAGCGCGCTCGGGCGATCGGGGGCGTCCGCCTCCGCCGGCTCGAGCTCGAGGTCGGCGAGCGCCATCAGCGACAGGCGCTTGAGCCCCCGATCCGTGCCGACGAACCGACCGACGAAGTCGTCGGCGGGCGAGGTCAGCACCTCGTCGGGCGCCGCGTACTGGGCGAGGACGCCGCCCTCGCGCAGGATGGCAATGCGGTCGCCCATCTTGATCGCCTCGTCGATGTCGTGGGTCACGAAGATGACCGTTTTGCGGATCGCGTGATGCAGGCGCAGGAACTCGTCCTGCAGCCTCGCCCGCGTGATCGGGTCGAGCGCACCGAAGGGCTCGTCCATCAGCATCAGCGGCGGGTCCGCCGCCATCGCCCGCGCCAGCCCGACGCGCTGGCGCTGGCCGCCGGACAGCTCGGCCGGATAGCGATCCAGGTCCTGGGCGGGGTCTAACCCGACCAGCTCGACCAGCTCTTGGGCGCGAGCCCGGATGTGCGGCCGATCCCAGCCGAGCAGCCGCGGCACCGTGCCGATGTTCAGCGCCACCGTCATGTGCGGGAACAGCCCGACCTGCTGGATGACGTATCCGATCCGCCGCCGCAGCCGGGTGGCGTCGAGCGATCGCACGCTGGTGCCGTCGATCCGGATGTCGCCCTCGGTGATGTCGATCAGCCGGTTGACCATCCGCATGGCGGTGGTCTTGCCGGCCCCCGAGGGGCCGACCAGCACGCAGATCTCGCCGGCCGGCACGGTCAGCGATAGGGAACTGACCGCCGGCTCGGCCCGCCGCGGATAGCGCTTGGTCACGGCGTCGAAGACGATTTCGGACGCCCGCCCGGCGCCGGCAGCGGGGATCGCGGCGGCCGAGGCGTTGCTGAGGGGCTTCGTCACGGTGGTGGGCGGTCGGCCGCTGCCGACCGGTCCCATCGTATCCGCCGCCCGCGGCGGTCCGGCTCGATCCGCTCAGCGGCCGCTGGAGCCGAAGCCTCGCCCGGCCCGCCGGCTGGCGCCCAGGTCGGCCACCTCGACGGGCTCGGCCGGCTCGGCCCGGACGATCACCAGCTGGGCGATCCGGTCCCCCACCGCCACCGAGAACCGCTCGTGGCGGTCGGTGTTGAGCAGCAGGACGCGCACCTCCCCGCGGTAGCCGGCGTCGATCAGCCCCGGCGCGTTGACCAGGGCGATCCCATGCCTGGCCGCCAGGCCGGACCGCGGGAGCACCAGCCCGGCGTGGCCCTCGGGCAGCTCGATCGCGATCCCCGTCCCGACCGAGGACCGCCCGCCGGGCTCTATGGCCGCCTCCTCGGCGGCGTGGAGGTCCAGGCCGGCGTCGCCGTCGTAGGAGCGGGCGGGCACCGTGGCGGCGTGCGACAGCCGGCGCACGGCCAGCCTCATCGGCGTCCGTTCACCGCGAAGCGCTCGTAGCGGGCGGCCACCGCGGCGGGCAGCCGAGCGACCACCCGGACACCCTCGGCGGTGTCCTCGCGCTGCAGGCTTTCGGCCACCGAGTGCAGCTCGGCCAGCCGACGACCCTCCCGGTAGGGGAGCAGCAGCTCGACCGAGCTCAGCGCCCGCCGGAACTCGGTCTCGATCCGCTCGACCAGGGAGTCGATCCCCTCGCCGGTGACCGCGGACACAGCGGGGCCGTCGCGGTCGCGCAGGCGCAGGTCGTGGCGCCGGTCGTCGCCGACCAGGTCCAGCTTGTTGAACGCCACGACGCGCGACGCGGCGCCAGCGCCGATCTCCGCGAGCACTTCGTCGACGGCGCCCATCATCCGGTCGAGCTCGGCCTCGGCCACCGACGCGTCCACCACGTGGACGATGAGGTCCGCGCGGCGGGTCTCCTCGAGCGTCGCGCCGAACGCGTCGACCAGCTGGTGGGGCAGCTTGCGGATGAAGCCGACCGTGTCGGTGACCAGCACCGCGCGGCCGGCGAGCGGAAGGGTTCGCGTGGTCGGGTCCAGCGTGTGGAAGGGACGGTCGGCCACCCCGGCCGAGGCGCCCGTCAGGGCATTGAGGAGGCTGGACTTGCCGGCGTTCGTGTATCCCGCCAGCGCGATCCGGGGCAGGCCGGCGCGCTCGCGCTCGGCCCGCATGACCTGGCGCGACGCCCCCACCCGACGCAGGCGGCGGCGCAGGGCGGCGATCCGGTCGCGGGCTAGGCGGCGGTCGGTCTCGATCTGCGTCTCCCCCGGCCCCCGGGTCCCGATTCCGCCGCCGAGGCGCTCGAGGTGGCTCCACAGCCCCCTCATGCGGGCGAGGTTGTACTCGAGCTGCGCCAGCTCGACCTGGAGCTTGCCCTCGGCGGAGTGGGCGTGGTCGGCGAAGATGTCGAGGATCACCGCGGTGCGGTCGACGACCGGCACCCCGAGCGCCTCCTCCAGGTTTCGCTCCTGGCGGGGCGTCAGCTCGTCGTCGCACGCCACCAGGTTGGCGTCGTGGCGGCGGATGGCGGCTCGCAGCTCCTCCACCTTTCCCGGTCCCAGGTAGGTGTTGGCGTGGGGATGCTCACGGTGCTGCACCAGCTCGGCGGCCGCGGCCACGCCGGCCGTGCGCAGCAGCTCGCGCAGCTCGGCCAGGTCGTCGCCGGCCGCAACGCAGGCCACGCAGACGGCGCGCTGGCGGGCCCGTCCGGGCCGCTCGGGGGATATCGGGCGGGGCGACCTGCGTCCGTTTCGGCGACGATGCACTCGCCGGAATTGTAAGGCGCAGGGTTCGATGCCCGGGCCGTCAGGACGGGACCGCGATCTCGCCGCCGAACAGCGTGCAGCCCCCGGCTGCGTGCAGGCGCGCGGTCAGCGCCGCCCCGATCGCGTCACGGCCGTCCTGCCCGACGCGGGCGGGCACCCCTCGCAGATCGCAGGCGGCGAGCGCCCGGCGCGACCAGCCGGCGCGGGTCTGGCGACCGCGCGGGCCCGCCCACCGCGTCCAGGAGGCGGTGGGATAGCACTCGACCGACGCGAGGCCAGCGTCCTCCAGTACCCGGTAGAGGGCGAGGCCGTGACGGACCCACTCGTGGTAGCGCCCGCGCCGAAGACGACGGGCGTCCGGGGTGAAGCGGATCGCGCAGATCCCGGCGGCGGCGAACTCGCGCTCGGCGGGCCGCGACGCGAAACCCCGCGGCGCCGCCCGTCGCGGGCCGTCGACGGCCACAAGGAGCGGGCGCCGCGGCGCCAGGGCCTCCACCACGTCCTCGGGTCGCGCCAGGCGCCACGGGCCGCCCACCAGCCGCCGGTCGTCGACCAGGGCGACATGGAAGCCCTTGCGACGCCCGCCGACGTCCACGCCGGCCCACACGGCGCTCCCGCGCGCCACGGCGCTAGCGCGCCAGCGCGCCCAGCCGCTCGACCGCCTCCAGCAGCCGGTCGTCGGGCGTGGTGAGCGAGATGCGGAAGAAGCCCTCCCCGCCGGGGCCGTACGCCCCGCCCGGGGAGAGCGCGACGCCGGCCCGGTCGAGCACGTGCTCGCAGTAGGCCTCCGAGGACTCGAACCCGTCGGGGACGGGCGCCCACACGTAGATCGTGGCCTTCGGCGGGGTGACCTGGACCCCGATGCGCCTCAGGGCGTCGCACACCAGGTCCCGGCGGCGGCGATAGAGCTCATTCATCGAGGCGACCTCCGCGTCGCCGTCCGGCGACAGCGCGGCGGCTCCGGCCAGCTGGACCGCGTCGAAGTTGCCCGAGTCGACGTTCGACTTCAGGCGCCAGTACGAGCTGATGGCGTCGCGGTTGCCCACGATCGCCGCGCAGCGCCAGCCGGTCATGTTGTAGCCCTTGGAGAGCGAGAAGACCTCGACCCCCACCTCGAGCGCACCGGGCGTGGCCAGGAACGACGGGGCGCGGTAGCCATCGAACGTCGTCTCGGAGTAGGCGTTGTCGTGGACGACCAGCAGCTCATTGGCGCGCGCGAAGTCGACCACCGCGGAGAAGAAGCCCCGCGGAGCGACGGCACCGGTCGGGTTGTTCGGGTAGCTGAGGTACATGAGCCTGGCCCGCTCGCGGTCGCGCGCCGGTATGGCTTCCAGGTCCGGCACGAACCCGCGCTCGGGCAGCAGCGGCATCAGCACCGGGTCGGCGCCGACCAGCAGCGGACCGCCGGTGTAGACCGGATATCCCGGGTCGGCGGCCAGCGCCACGTCGCCCGGATCCAGGAAGGCCAGGTTGAGATTGAAGATGCACTCCTTGGCGCCGATCGCCGGCATCACCTCGGTGTCGGCATCCAGCTCGACGTCGAAGCGCCGGGCGTAGAAGTCGCTGACCGCGGTGCGGAACTCCCACCGCCCCCGGTTGGTGGGGTAGCGGTGCGTCCCGGGGTCGGCGACGGCCTCCTGCATCGCCTCGACCACCAGCGGCGGCGTCGGCCGGTCCGGGTCTCCGATGCCCAGCGAGATCACGTCCACGCCGGCGGCTTGCTTGGAGGCGATCTTGCGCTCCAGCTCCGCGAACACGTAGGGCGGTATGCGCTCCAGGCGACCGCTATGCCTCATTCGCCAGCTCCTGCACCAGCTCGTCGGCCAGCTGCGCGCGGTACACCGGGACCGCCCAGCCGGTGAGACGGATCTCCAGCGTCTCGGAGACGTCCACCCGGAGCTCGCCGCCGTCCAGGCGCGCCGTCACCGGGCTGCGGCCGCCGTCCAGCACGTACGCCACCGCCGCCCCGGCTGCGCCGGTCCCCGACGACAGGGTCTCCCCCACCCCGCGCTCGAAGATCCGCACTCGGATCTTCCCGGGTGAGACCTCCGCGAACCAGGAGACGTTCGTGCGGCCGGGGAACAGCGGGTGGCGCTCGATCTGAGGGCCCAGCGCGCCCAGGTCGAGACGCTCGAGCTCGTCCAGGGCCACCGCGATCGCGCACTGGGGATTGCCGACCGTGATCTGGCGAAAGCGCCATTCTCGACCGCCGGCCATGAGGGCGCCGGTTCCCTCCTCCCCTCCGGCCTCCCCTCCGGGCGAGCCCAGGGTCGCCCTCCCCAGGTCCAGCCGGCAGGTGGTCGGGCCGGTGATCGTGGGTCGGATCTCGCCCGCGGCGGTCTGGACCGAGAAGGCGTCCGCATCGGTCCAGCCCGAGCGGCGCAGGTACATGACGGCCTGGCGGGCGCCGTTGCCCGAGAGCTCGGCCTCCGAGCCGTCCGGGTTGAATATCCGCAGCCGCGCCACGTGGCCGGGATCGTCAGCCGGCGCGAGCAGGAGCACCCCGTCGGCGCCGATTCCCAGGTGGCGGTGGCAGATCCGGCGCACCCGCGCGGCGGTCAGCTCCCAGGGCAGCTCGCCGGCCTCGACGATGACGTAGTCGTTGCCGAGCGCCTGCCACTTCTCGAACCTGGCGGTCCGCATGCTCCTTCGATACCAGGTTCCGTCCGCTCACGACGGTGCGGCCAGCTCGTCGATCTCGGCCGCCACGTCCTGCGGCTCGCGCCCGGAGACGTCGATGAGGGTCAGGCCGGCCAGTTTGCGCATCCAGGTGAGCTGGCGCTTGGCGTAGCGCCGGGTGGCGCGCTTCATCGCCTCCACGTCGCCGGCAAGCAGCTCCTGGTAGCCCAGCGCCTGGCGCGCGGTGTCAGACGCGCCGCGGGCCTGCGCGCGCAGCACCTGCTGGCGCGCGCCGGCTGCCACCATCGCGTCGACGCGCGCGTCCAGCCGGGGGTGCAGCCGCGCCCGGTCCATCACCAGGCCGGCCAGCAGGGTTGGATGGCGTACCTCCTCGGTCCACAGCTGGGACTCGCGCGGGGGCGGCGCCAGCTGCCCCGTCTCCAGGAGCTCGAGCGCGCGGACCAGCCTGCGGCCGTCGCCTGGGTGGATCCGCTCGGCCGACCAGGGAGCGCGGCGCAGCAGCTGCCGGTGCATCTCGCCGGGACCTTGCCGCTCCAGCGCCGCCTCCCAGCGCTCACGCACCCCGGTTCTCGGCGGCGGCGGCAGGTCGAGGTCGGTAAGCGCCGCCCGCAGGTAGAGCCCCGTCCCCCCCACCACGATCGGGCGCCGCCCAGCCGCCAGCAGCTCGTCGATCTCGGCGTGGGCAAGCTGGGCGTACTGGCCGACGCTGAACCGGGCGTCGATCGGGACGAAGGACACCAGCCGGTGCTCGAGCCGCTCGCGCTCCGGGCCGGTCGGGGCGCCGGTGAGGATCTCCAGGCCGGCGTAGACCGCCAGTGCATCCGCGGACACCGCCACCGGCCGCTCACCACGCCGGCGCAGACGCTCGGCCAGCGCGATGGCCACCGCGGTCTTGCCCACGCCGGTGGGCCCGAACACCGCGATGAGCGCGGGGGCCGGCACGTGCGGAGTATCGTCAAGCCATGGCAGTCCGCATCGGCTCGGGCGTCTCGACTCAGCCCGACGCGCGTGTTGGCGCGATCGAGGCGGCCGGGGCGGCGCGGAGCGGACTGAGCGGCACTCCCGCCGACCTGGCGGTGGTGTTCGCCTCCGGAAGCCACCTGGCCGCACCCGAGGCGACCCTCGAGGGCGTCACTGAGGCGCTCATGCCCCGGCACCTGGTCGGCTGCGGCGCTGGCGGGGTCCTGGCCGCCGGACGCGAGCTCGAGGAGGGCACCGCAGCGGTGGTCTGGGCGGCGGCCTTCGAAGACGCCGATGTCGCGACGTTCCACGCCCGTATGAACCCGGACGACGGCGCGATCGACGGGCTCCCCGAGCTGCCCGACGGGTCGGCGACCGTCCTGCTGCCGGATCCCTACAGCTTCGCCACCGACCGCGCGCTGGCGGAGCTGCGGGAGCTGGCCCCCGGCATACCCGTCATCGGAGGGATCTCCAGTGCCAGGACGCTCGACGGGTCCAGCGCGCTGTTCCTGGGAGAGGAGGTCGTCTCAAGCGGGGCGGTCGGGATTCGCCTTGAGGGCGTCGACGTGCTCCCGTGCGTCTCGCAGGGGGCCGCGCCCGTCGGTCCCGAGCTGACGATCACCGCCGCCGACGGGCACCTGATCCACCAACTGGCCGGGGCGCCGGCGCTGAGCAAGGTGCGCGACGCGGTGTCGCGGTTGCCGGCCCGGGAGCGCGCGCTGGTCGCCCAGGGGCTGCTGGTGGGGATCGTGATCGAGGGCGGCAAGCCCGAGTACTCGCAGGGGGACTTCCTGGTGCGGGGGATGCTCGGCGCCGATCCCGCCACCGGGACCATCGCCGTGGGGGCCAGCGTCGAGCCCGGCCAGGTCATCCAGCTGCACGCGCGCGATGCCGAGTCCGCCGATCGCGACCTGCACGATGCCCTGGGCCTGCAGTGCGAAGCGCTCGGGGGTCGCCAGGCGGCCGGGGCGCTGTGCTTCACCTGCAATGGCCGGGGTCGCGACATGTTCGGCGTGCCTGATCACGATGCCCGGGCGCTGGAGTCGCAGCTCGGCGGCGCTCCGGCCGCGGGGTTCTTCGCCGCCGGCGAGATCGGACCGGTCGGACGCGAGAACTTCCTCCACGGGTTCACCGCGACCGTGGCGATCTTCGCGGCGTGAGGATCTCCGGGCGGAGCGCCCTGGTCACGGGCGCCACGGGCGGGCTGGGCAAGGCGATCTGCAGGGAGCTCGCCCACCGCGGCGCCCGGATCATCATGAGCGGCAGGCGCGCCGAGGTGCTCGAGCCCCTGGCCCGTGAGCTGGGAGCGCGGCCGGTGGTGTGCGACCTCGCCGACCGTGACGAGCTTTGGTCGCTGCTCTCCGACGTCGGCGAGGTCGACATCCTGGTCGCCAACGCCGGCGTGCCGGCGGACGGCCTGGTCGACGAGTACACGCCCGACCAGATCGACCGGGCACTGCAGGTCAACCTCCGCGCGCCCATCCTGACCGCGCACGCCCTGATGCCGGGGATGGTCGAGCGCGGCAGCGGCCACATGGTGTTCATGTCCTCGCTGTCGGGAAAGGCGGCCACCCCGGGCTCGGCGCTGTACTCGGCCACCAAGTTCGGCCTTCGGGGCTTCGCCTCGGCGCTGCGCCAGGACCTGTGGGACACCGGGGTGGGCGTCTCGGCGATCTTCCCGGGGCCGATTCGCGAGGCCGGGATGTTCGCGCAGGCGCGGGTGGAGATGCCGGCGTTCGCGGCCACGCGAAGGCCGCGCCAGGTCGGCCTGGCCGTGGTGCGGGCGATCGAGCGCAACCGGGGCGAGATCGACGTCGCGTCGCCGCCGCTGCGCTGGGCGTGCGCCGTCGCTGGCGTCGCGCCGTCGGCGATCGCTGGCCTCAATCGCCGTCTGGGCGCGGCCCGGATCGCGGAGCAGCTAGCGCGAAGCGAGGCTCACCGCTCCGCCCGCTGAGCCCGGTCAGGCGTCCGCGCCGCCGCGCCGTCCGGCGTGCGCGCGGTGATCCGGATCGGCCGGGCGGCCATTGGAGCCGTCGCGGCCCAGCGCCGCCACCGCCGACAGGATCTGGTCGGCCAGCTGGCGTCCCTCCGCTGGTCGCTGGGGGGTCGCCGCAATCCGGACCACCACCTCGTCCCCGTCGATCTCCTCCAGCATGATGTCCGGCTCGGCCCGGATCGCCGTGTCGACATGGCGCTCGAGCGCATCCTGGACCTCGCTGGGCCTGACGTCGGCGCGCAGGCGCGCACGGAGATCCACGGAGTCGGGCTCGCGCACCGGCATGACCGCCAGGCTCAGCACGACGCTGTTGGGCACCATGATCGAGTCCTCGCCGACGGCGAGGGTCAGGTAGAGCAGCCCGAGCGACGAGACGACGCCCTCTACCCGGCCCCCGACCGGCCCTCCCTGCAGCCTCACGCGGTCGCCCACGCGAAACGGCCGCGCGCTGAGCAGGACGGTGCCGGCGATCAGGTTGCCGAGCGTCTGCTGGGCGGCCAGGCCGAAGATCACGGCAGTGAAAGCGCCGCCCAGGAACAGCGTCCGCGGCGGCAGGCCGGCGATGTTGAGCGCCACCAGCAGCGCGATGACGATCGTCAGCAGCCGGATCATGAACCCGACCGTTCCGGCGGTTCCGGGGTCCAGCCGCCGGAAGAGCGCGGGCCCCGCGGCGCGGCCCACGTCCCGGGCCAGCGCCCAGCCCAGGATCACCAGCAGCGTCACGGTGGCCACCCGGATCGGCATGTCGAGGCCGAACAGCTGGTGGCGGTAGCGGTACGCGAGCAGGACCGCCGCCATCGCCGGCACGATCACGATCAGTTGGCGCCAGGCCTTCCTGGCCGCCTGCTGGCTGATCTGACGCGCCAGCCCGACCTCCTGCCAGGAGTGGCTCTTGGTGTCGAACAGCGCGCGCATCGATGCGCGCTCCAGCTTGCGCGGATCCGGGGGCATCCTGATTACCAACTCATCGCCCGTCCCAGGGTTTCACGGTCTTCGCGGTTGTGACGGTGGTCACTAGAACAGCGGAGCCTGGGCCGGCACGCTCGCCTCGGGCTCCTCCGGCGAGGAGCCCGGCAGCGCTCGGGCCCGGGACGCCGAGCCACCCCGGCGGACCGGCGCGGTCACTCGCTCCTGCTCGTCGCGCGGCATGTAGGCGCCCCGGCGATAGAGCCGCTGGTAGCGCTCGAGCAGGTCGGGCCGGTGCGCGCGCAGCCAATCGAAGAAGATCTGGCGCACCTCGCCACGGAGGTGCAGCGCCACGCCCGCGACGTGGCCGGCCCCGGCCTCGCCGGCGATCTCCAGGATCCGCTCCACCTGCTCGGGCCGGTCGTTGATGCCCGGCATCAGGGGAGCGACCAGCACCCCCGTGGGGATGCCGGCGCGGACCAGCTCGGCCACGGCCTCAAGGCGCTTGCGGGGATGGGGCGTGTGCGGCTCGGTGGCCCGCCAGGCCTTCTCGTCCAGGGTCGGGACCGACAGGTTTGCCGTGAAGCCGCCGCGCTCGCTCAGCCGCCGCAGCACATCGATGTCGCGCAGCACCAGCGGCGACTTGGTCAGCACCGAGCACGCCGTGCCCGACTGGAGCAGGGCCGCCCACACCTCGGGCATCAGCCGGTAGCGGCTCTCGACCCACTGGTAGGGATCCGTGTTGGTGCCCAGGGCGACGTGCTCGCGTTTCCACGACGGCCGCGCCAGCTCGACCCTCAAGACTTCCGGCAGATTGACCTTGACCACGATCTCGCGCTCGAAGTCCTCGCGCGCGTTGAAGTCCAGATAGGTGTGGGTCGGCCGAGCAAAGCAGTACACACAGGCATGGGCGCAACCTCGATACGGGTTGATCGTCCACCGAAACGGCATGCGAGAACGCTCAGGGACCTGGTTGAGCGCCGAGCGCGCTCGAACCTCGTAGAAGCGGATGTCGAGCGCCTCGGGCGCATCGAACCGCCGCACGCGGGCCTCGTCCCGGTAGCCCGGGAGCCTGCGCCCTCGCTCCGCGTCAACCGATAGGTTGTCCCAGCGCACGAACGTATGTTCGCAGAGCCGCCCGACGGAACCGCCGGTCGCGATTCACCTCGACCCGCCCGCCGGGGCCGGCAGGTACTCGCGCGCGGCGAGCGTCTGGCTGGTCGCGGAGATGATCCGCACCGCGACGATGTCGCCCGCCCGCGACCGGCCCGGGAAGTTGACCACCTTGTTGTGCCGGGTGCGTCCTCGCAGCCGGTCGGGGTCGTTGCGCGACGGGCCCTCGACCAGCACATCGAGCGTGCGTCCCACGAAGCGCTGCGCGCGCTCGTGGGCACGGCGCTGTACCAGGTCGACCAGCCGGCCCATCCGCTCCCGCTGGACCTCTCGCGGGACCGTCCCGGACATCTCGGCCGCCTCGGTCCCCCGCCGGGGCGAGAAGACGAAGGTGAAGGCGCCGTCGTAACCCACCTCGTCCACCACCTCCAGCGTCTGCTCGAAGTCGGCCTCGGTCTCGCCCGGGAAGCCGACGATGATGTCCGTGGTCAGGGCGCAGTCCGGGAGATGCTCGCGGATCAGCGCGACCCGATCGAGGTAGCGCTCACGGTCGTAGGTGCGGCGCATGGCCTTCAGGGTGCGCGACGAGCCCGACTGCAGCGGGAGATGGATGTGCTCGCAGAGGGCCGGCAGCCGGGCATGGGCAAGGACCACGTCCTCGCGCATGTCCTTGGGATGCGGGCTGGTGTAGCGGATGCGCTCGATCCCCTCGACCGCGTCGATCACCTCCAGCAGCTGCGAGAAGCTCGCGCGGCGGGGCCGCAGGTCGCGGCCGTAGGAGTTGACGTTCTGACCCAGCAGCGTGACCTCGCGCACGCCCTCGGCCGCCATGCGCCGGGCCTCCGCGACCAGCTCGTCGAGCGGTCGCGAGGCCTCGCGTCCGCGCGTCGACGGGACGATGCAGTACGCGCAACGGCAATTGCAGCCGACCGAGATCTGCAGCCAGGCCTGGAACTCGCGCGCCCGCTTGTCCGGCAGGCGCCCGCTGAAGGCCTCGAACTCGAAGTAACCCTGTGCGGTCAGCGAGTCCGAGGTCAGGAACTCGGCCAGCTTGTGCACCTGTCCGGGGCCGAAGGCCACGTCCACGAACGGGAAGCGCTCGAACACCGTGTCCTTGACCGACTGGGCCCAGCAGCCCCCCACCCCGACGACCACGTCGGGGCGCTCCAGCTTGGCGCGCCTGGCCTCGCCCAGGTGGGCGATGAAGCGGTCGTCCGCCTTCTCCCGGATCGAGCAGGTGTTGAACAGGATCAGGTCAGCCTCGGTGCGGACGTCCGCCTCGCGGTAGCCGAGCGACTCGAGCATGCCCTTCATGCGCTCGGAGTCGTGCTCGTTCATCTGGCAGCCGAACGTGGTGACGTGGTAGCTGGGCACGGCCCTAGGGTAGCCGGCGCCCGCCCGGCCCCGTGTCGGCTCAGCGCGCGTAGTCGACCGCGCGAGACTCGCGCACCACGGTCACCTTGATCTGACCCGGGTACTCGAGCTCGTGCTCGATCTCGCGGGCGATCTCGTGCGAGAGGAGGACGGCGGCATCGTCGTCCAGGGCCCCCGGGGCGACCATGACCCTGATCTCGCGCCCCGCCTGCATGGCATAAACGCGGTCGACGCCGTCGTGGCGCTCGGCGATCCGCTCCAGGTCGCGCAGCCGCTTGACGTAGGACTCCAGCGACTCGCCGCGGGCCCCCGGGCGCGCCCCGGAGAGCGCGTCGGCGGCCTGCACGATGACCGCCTCGACCGTCTGGGGCTCGACCTCGTTGTGATGCGCCTCCATGGCGTGCGCGACCGCCTCCGGCTCGCCGTGGCGACGGGCCAGCTCCCCGCCGACCAGGGCGTGGGGGCCCTCGACCTCGTGGGAGACCGCCTTGCCGATGTCGTGCAGGAGGGCGGCCCGACGGGCAGTCTTCACGCTCGCCCCCAGCTCCGCCGCCATCATCGCCGCCAGGTGTGCGCACTCGACCACGTGCGCGAGGACGTTCTGGCCGTACGAGGTCCGGAAGCGCAGCCGGCCGAGCAGGCGGACCAGCTCCGGGTCGACCGCCTGGACGCCCGCGTCGAGCACCGCCTGCTGTCCCATCGCCACGATGCGGTCGTCTATCTCGGCGCGGGCGTGCTGGTAGGCGTCCTCGATCCGGGCGGGATGGATGCGCCCGTCGGCGATCAGCTTCTCCAGGGTCAGGCGCGCTACCTCGCGGCGGACGCCGTCGAATCCGGAGAGGACCACGGCGTGCGGGGTGTCGTCGATGATGAAGTCGACCCCGGTGATGCTCTCCAGCGCGCGTATGTTGCGCCCCTCGCGGCCGATGATCCGCCCCTTCATCTCGTCGGCCGGAAGCTGGACCACCGACACGGTGGTCTCGGCCGCGTGGTCGGCGGCGAGCCGCCCCATGCAGACCGACAGGATGTTGCGGGCGCGGCGCTCGGCCTGGAGCTTGGTCTCCTCGTCCACTTGGCGAATGACCCGGGCGGCGTCGTGGCGGGCCTGGTTCTCGACCTCCTTGAGCAGGATCTGCTTGGCCTGAGCCGCGCTCAGGCCGGCGACCCGCTCGAGCTCCCGCAGGTGATCGCGCTTGCGCTGGTCGAGCCGGTCGTGCTGGCGCTCGAGCTCTCGTTCGCGGTCGGCGGCGACCTGCTCGCGACGCGCCAGGTCAGCCAGCTTGACGTCGATCGCCTCCTCCTTGGCGATGACCCGCTCCTCGATTCGGGCTACCTCGGCGCGGCGCTCGAGCAGCTCGGCCTCGATCTCGCCGCGCGGCGGCACCTGAAGGGCGGGCGCCCCGCTCGAGCGGTGCGCGCGTCCGGCCCGGGCATGCAGCGCGGCGGCGATGATCAGCCCCGTCGCCAGAAGAGCCGCCGCGATCACGATGGTCATCTCGATTCCCTTCCGTTCGGCCGGCCCGCGGCCGACCCGCTCGCCTGGTCATCGGTGCGAGGTCGACCGGGCCGTGCGACTGACACGGAGCGGGAACGGCGAGCGGCCGGGCGGCCGCTGCCCAGGACTGGCGGCTAGCTACCGGATCTAGTGGATGAGAGCGGGCCTGGCGGCCCTTCCGGGGTCAGTCGGTTTGCCGTCGACACTGAGAGTTCCGTGCTCTGCGAAAAGTCTCTTTTTGCTGGATATTCGTGCCCTTCGCGGGCCCAATCACTCGCGGCTCGGATCGTAGTACCGGGCGACGCGACGCGCAAACGAACTGGTGTTTCCGCCCGGGGGACCCTCTTGGCCGCAGCCGCCGAGGGTCAGGCCGCCCGGTCGGCGCGGGTGTGCCTGCGGACCGCGTCGCAGGCCAGCTCGAAGTCGTAGCCGCGCCGCAGGAGCAGGCCTAGCGCACGGTCGCGCTCGCGCGGGTCTGCGGCGCCGTCGGGCACCCGCCGCCGCAGCAGCGCCATCGCCGCCTCCAGCTCGTCGCCCGGCGGTCGCCGCACGGCGACCGCCACCAGGTCACGATCCACGCCCCGGGCCAGCAGCACCTGCTCGATGCGCCGCGAGCCCCAGCCGTCCAGCGACCGGCGGTCCTCGGCGAACCGGTGGGCGTAGCCGCCGTCGTCGAGGTACCCCTGCTCGAGGAGCATGCCCACCACACGCTCGGCGACGGCCGGCTCCACCGCCGCGCCCTGGAGGCGACGCGTTGTCTCCGCCGCCGTCCGATCGCGCTTGACCAGAAAGCGCAGCGCGATCTCGAGAGCGTCCTGAACCGGGTCCGCGGCCAAGTCAGGCCGCCTTCTCGACCTCCTGGGCTCCACCGGAAGCGGCCATCGCGACGGTCCGGCCGGCGGCGCCGTCGATCGGCCGCAGCATCTCCCGCTCGATCCCGAGCACTTCGTAGATCCTGTCCTCGACCTCTCGGGCCACCTCGGGGTTCTCTACCAGGTAGGCCTTGGCGTTGCTGCGGCCCTGGCCGATGCGCTCGTCGCCGTAGGAGAAGAACGAGCCCGACTTCCTGATCACGTCGTTCTCCAGACCCAGATCCAGCAGGCATCCGGCGCCGGAGATTCCCTTGCCGAATTCGATGTCGAACTCGGCGATGCGGAAGGGCGCCGCCACCTTGTTCTTAACCACCTTCACCTTCACCCGGTTGCCCACCGCCTCGGTGCCGTCCTTGAGAGTCTCGATGCGGCGGATGTCGAGACGCTGGGAGGAATAGAACTTGAGCGCCCGGCCTCCGGGCTGGGTCTCGGGCGACCCGAACATCACCCCCACCTTCTCGCGGATCTGGTTGGTGAAGATGCACAGGGTCTGGGTGCGGTTGAGGTTTCCAGCCAGCTTGCGCATCGCCTGGGACATCATGCGAGCCTGCAGGCCGACCGTCTGGTCGCCCATCTGACCCTCCAGCTCGGCCCGAGGCGTCAGCGCGGCCACCGAGTCGACCGCCACCACGTCCAACGCGCCGGAGCGCACCAGCATGTCCGCGATCTCCAGCGCCTGCTCGCCGTGGTCGGGCTGCGACACCAGCAGCTCGTCGATGTCGACGCCGATCTCCTTCGCGTACAGCGGGTCCATGGCGTGCTCGGCGTCGATGAACGCGCACACGCCGCCCAGCCGCTGCGTCTCGGCGATGATGTGGTAGATCAGCGTGGTCTTCCCCGACGCCTCGGGGCCGAAGATCTCGACTATGCGGCCCCGCGGCACCCCGCCGATGCCGAGCGCAAGGTCGAGCGACAGGGCGCCGGTGGGAATGGCGTCGACCCGCACCTGGGCGCCTTCGTCGCCCATACGCATGACCGTGCCCTGGCCGAACTGGCGCTCGATCTGGGACAGCGCGCCCTGCAGGGCCGCGTCCCGCGCCTGGGTGGTGCTGGTCTGGTCGGACATGCAGGTCGACTCCTTCTTCGAGAACGCCCCACCGTAGGGGCGACGGCGGACGGATCGAGGCTAGGAGCAGGCGCGAGCAGGCTCAACCCCGGTGTGTGACCCAACCGTCAAGATCGTCCCGGCGGGACGGGTGCCTGGCGGGTCGGCGGGTGCCTCGCGCCGGCCCTCGCGCGGAGGCTAGAGGCGAATTCGTGCGGCCGGCTCGTAGCTCGCCCCCGATCGCGCGAGCCGAGAGCGGTACAGGGTGAGGGCCGGCCCGGCGAACCCCGCCGGCGGGGGCGATGGCAGCGACGCCCGATCCCGTGCGCTCAGGTGGGCGCCGGATCGCACGCGCGCGATCGTGACATGGGGGTGGAACGGCCGCTTCTCGGGGCGGTAGGCGGCCTGTGCGGCGAGGGTCTCGTCGAGACGACGCTGCAGCGCGCCGAGCGCGCCGGCCTCGTCACGCAGGTCGATCGCCAGCACCCTGGGGCGCCTGGGGGGAAGCCACTCCGGCGACCCCAGCGAGAGCGCCGGCACCGGCGACGTGCAGGTTCCGGCCAGCCGCGCGAGCGACTCGACTTCCTCCTCGTCGCGCCAGCCCAGGAAGCAGAGCGTGACATGCAGGTTGCGTCGCGGCACCAGGCGCAGCTCGCGCCGTCCCTCCACATGCTCGCGCCCCCAGTCGGCAAGCTCGCGGCGTATCCGGTCCGGCAGGTCCAGGGCGAGGAAGAGCCTCGCACGCCCGGCGCTCACGCCCGGGCCCGCTCGGCGGCCCCGCCCTGGGGGTCGCGCTCCCCGGTCAGGGCGCGGCGCAGCAGGTGCATCGCCACGGTCGTCGCGCGGTCGCGCACGTCCGCCCGGTTGCCGGGGAGGTTCACCGAACGCGCGAGCGCCCCGGCGTCCCGCTCCAGCACGCACAGGCAGACGTACCCGACCGGCTTGTGGGCGGTTCCGCCGCCCGGGCCAGCCACGCCGGTAAGGCCGACCCCGACGTCGGTGTCGAATGCCGCGATCGCCCCGTCCGCGAGCGCGCGCGCGACCTCAGGGGAGACCGCCCCGTGGGCGGCGATCAGCTCGGCCGGCACGCCGGCCAGCCTGCGCTTGGCCTCGTCGGCGTAGGTCACCAGCCCGCCCGCCACGTACTCCGAGGCCCCAGGGCGCTCGGTGAGCCGCGCCGTCAGCAGCCCACCCGTGCAGGACTCGGCGACCGCGATCCGCCGAATCGGCGGACCCAGCAACAGGCGGGCCACCTGCTCGTCGACCGTGGAGCCGTCGTCCGAGAACAGGGTGTCGGCGTGTCGCGCCCGGATCGCCTCCTCGAACGCCAGGTAGACCTGCTCGTCGGCCGGCTCGTAGCGCGTGGCCAGCTCGATCTCGCCGCGCCGCAGACAGGTCGTGATCTCCAGGCGCTCGATCGCCACCCCGGCGGCTTCGATCTCGCGCAGCGACGCCGCGATCTCCGACTCGGGGATCCCGAACATCCGCAGGATCGACTGCCGGTACGTGGTGGCGCCGGCGATCGCGGCGCGGAACGCCTCGGTGGCGACGGCGTCTCGCCACATCGGCTGCAGCTCGCGCGGGGGGCCGGGCAGGACCACCACGGTGGGCCCCGAGCCTCCGGCCGGGGGGACGACCAGCCCCGGCGCGGTCCCGACCGGCTCCAGGACGGTGGCGCCCTCGGGGACGACCGCCTGCTTGCGGTTCGAAGCGCGTATCGCCTCCTCGTCCAGCCCAGGCCAGCGGGCGAGCAACGGGCGCAGGATCTCGGCGATCCGCCGTTCCAGCCCCTGGTCGAGCACCATCCGGCGGCCGCAGAACCCACCCACCACCTCGGCGGTCAGGTCGTCGGCGGTGGGCCCCAGCCCGCCGCTGGTCACGATGAGATCGGCGCTCTGGGAGGCCAGGAACCGCAGGGCGGCAAGCATCGCTTCCGGGCGGTCCCCCACGATGGTGTGGTGGATCAGGTCGACGCCCAGATCCCGGAGACGCTCGGACAGCCATGGGCCGTTGCGGTCGCTCACCCGCCCGCTCAGCACCTCGGTCCCAGTGACCAGGATTCCGGCGCGGGTCGGCACTAGATGATCGATTCCGCGGCCGCGTGTGCGCGGGGGCGGGGAAGGTGGTGACGGGTGCCGGAGGGCCAGCAGGGCGAAGCCGATACCCGTTGCGGTATCGGCGAGCCCGATGACGCCGATCCAGCGAAGCTATTCCGGGTCATCCGCATGCGCGCGGTCGTGGGATCGGTCACCTGACCCGCGGCGCGGCCTAGCACGCGTTGTCGTTGTCCGACAGCCGCCGCCGACCGGCGGGGGTCAGCTCGTAGTTGATGGCGTTGGCGCTCTCGGGCACCGTCATCGTCTGGCCGTCGACCTTCATCTGCAGGGAGCTGTTGCCCAGCGTCAGGCGGAAGCGCCGCGAGCGATAGGTCTTCTGCTCGGCGCCGGGCTCGAGTGTCTCGTTGAGCAGCAGCTTGTCCTTCGAGTTGCGCAGGCAGACGTAGACGGAGTCGGTGGGGATCAGCTGCAGCGAGACCCGGCGGGGCCTCGCGGGCGCCTGCGCCGCCCGGCGCGACTTCGAGGCGGGCCCCTTGGGCGTGCTCAGCGTCGCCGACTTGCGCTCGTTGAGCGATCCCAGGATGGTCAGCAGGACCAGCAGGCCGATGATCGTCAGCCCGATGGCCCAGCCGCGCGAGATGGTGGGCGGCCGGATCCGTCGCGGCCGGTCGGCCCCGAGGTTGGATGCGAGCGGCTGGACCTCGTGCTCCACCGGCAGCTCGTGGCGCAGCTTGTACTCGTCCACCAGCATGCGCCCATCGATGCCCAGGTAGTCGGCGTACGTGCGCAGGAAGCTCTTGACGAAGGTGGGACCGGGGAGCAGGTGCCACTCCTCGTTCTCGATCGCGCGCAGGTACTTCGCCCGGATCTTCGTGGCCGCCTCGACCTCGGAGATGTCGATTCCGGCGCGCATGCGCGCCTCCCGCAGTGTGGCGCCGATGTCCGGCATCAGCCCGTCGAAAGGCTAGCGGCGGCCGGTTGCATGCCCGACGCGCGCCGCTCAGGCGGAGTCGATCTCGACCGGCCCGTCGTCGGCCGAAGGCTCGGGAGCGCCGGTGTCGCGATCCCCGAGCTGGCCGATGATGCGCGGGATGTCGGCCTCGCCGATCAGCACCTGCCGTGGCTTGGAGCCCTCGTAGCCGGAGATCACGCCGCGGCGCTCGAGCATGTCGATCAGGCGTCCGGCGCGCGTGTAGCCGAGCCGCAGGCGCCGCTGCAGCATCGAGGTCGAAGCGGTCCCCATCTGGGCCACCAGGGCGATCGCGTCCTCCAGGAGCGGGTCCTCGTCGGGATGGAAGTCCTCGTCGCCGCCGGCGTCTGAGTCCTCCTCCACGACCTCCTCGAGCAGCTCCTCCCGGAACTCGGGCTCGCCCTGGCCCCGCCAGGCCTGGGTCAGCACCGCGATCTGAGCCTCGTCGATGTACGCGCCGAGGATGCGCTGCAGCCGCGACGAGCCGATCGGCGAGAACAGCATGTCGCCCTGGCCCAGCAGCGACTCCGCGCCGTTCTGGTCGAGGATGACCCGTGAGTCGGTCTGCGACGAGACGGCGAAGGCGATCCGCGATGGGACATTGGCCTTGATCATCCCGGTGATCACGTCGACCCGCGGGCTCTGCGTGGCCAGGACCAGGTGGATCCCCACCGCGCGGGCCTTCTGAGCCAGGCGGATCACCGCATCCTCCACGTCGGCCGGAGCGACCATCATCAGGTCGGCCAGCTCGTCGATCACGCACAGGACGTAGGGCAGCGGCGGCTCGCCCCGCTTGGCCCGCGCCCGGTTGAGCTCCCCCAGGTTTCGAGTGCGCGCGAGCGACATGATCCCGTAGCGCTGCTCCATCTCGCGCACCAGGTTGGCCAGCGCGTTGGCCGCCATCCTCGGGTTCGTGATAACCGGGGTGAGCAGGTGCGGAATGGAGTCGTAGTGGCTGAGCTCGACCTGCTTGGGATCCACCAGCACCATCCGGACCTGGCTGGGCGTGGCGCGCAGGAGGATCGACGACAGCATCGCGTTGATGCAGCCGGACTTCCCGGACCCCGTGGTGCCGGCGACCAACACATGGGCGAGGTTGACCAGGTCGGCGCCGATCGCCCTTCCCGCCACGTCCTTTCCCAGCCAGACCGTGAGCGGCGACCAGTCGGCCGGCGGCTCCTGGAAGACGTCACCCAGATGCACGATCCGCCGTCGCTGGTTGGGAACCTCGACCCCGACCGCCTGCTCGCCGGGGATCGGCGCCAAGATCCGGATCTCGGTGGCCGCCAGCGCGTAGGCCAGGTCGTCCTTGAGCTGCGCGACCTTGGCCACCTTGGTTCCGGGCGCCAGCCGCAGCTTGTAGCGGGTGATGTGCGGCCCGGTGACCGTGCCCACCACCTTGGCGTGGACGCCGAAGTGCCCGAGCGCCTCGAGCAGCTGGGCGGCCACCGCCTCCTGGTTGGAGGTGTCCGGGCGGGCGGCGTCCCCCCGCGAGCGCTTCAGGAACGATGGGTCGGGAAGCCTCCACTCGAAGTCGGGGTCCTCGACCACCGAGGCGCGGTAGCGCCCCTGCGGCGTCAGCTCCGCGCCGGTCGGCGAGGCGGCGGGCGACAAGGTCGTGGAGCCGCTGGCGGACTCGTCGGCGTCGGCCTCGGCGTCGCCGGTCGGCGGCCCATCGTCCGGCGCATCGCACCCGGACTCGCGGGCGAAGTCGAACAGCTCCGGACGGTCCAGCGAGGGGGCCTCCACGTGTGTGGCGCGGACCACCAGGTCGGGGCCGGAGGGCTCGGGCGGCGACACCGGGCCCGCCGGCGGCGGTTCGGCCGCCCGGACGCGGTCCCGACGCAGGGCGGCGCCCAGCTCGGCGGTGGAGGAACGCAGCCGCCGGCCCGCGCCGGTCAGGCCGCCACGCGCGGCGTCGACCACGCCCGCCAGCGTGGCCCCGGTCACCAGCAGCACGCCCGCGGCGAACAGGAACACGGCCAGGATGTGGGCGCCGAGGGGCTGGACGGCTCGATCTGCGACCGTGTACAGCGCCTCGCCGACGACGCCGCCGTGCTGCTGGACGAAGCCGGTTTCCCAGGTGCCGGGCCGAGCGCCGCCGGGCCCCAGGCCGAGCGTCCCGGCGGCGAAGCCGAGGGTCAGGGCGCACAGCAGACACGCGCCTCCCGCGCCCAACGGCCGGCCCGAGCGAAACAGCGGGCGCATGATCACCAGCCCGCCGGCGACGGCCAGCGCGACGGGCGCCGCGTATACCAGCGCCCCGAACATATAGGCGAAGCCCGCCGTCAGCACCGCGCCCACCTCCCCCCCGGACCAGCCGAGATACAGCACGCAGGCCAGGAACGCGCCGAGCGCGACCAGCGCGAGCCCGATCAGGTCGAAGTCGCGCTGCTCGAGGATCGGCAGGCGAAGCCAGACGCCGGCGCCGAAGCGCCGGCGCCGCGGCTTGCCGCGCCGGCGCCTGCGGGCGGCGGCGGTGCGGGTGGGCATATCAGCGCACCCTTCGACGTCCGCCCGCGCGACCCTTCGCGAGCGCTGCGCCCGCGCGCCTGCGCGGAAATCGGCCCGCCAACCGGTGGGAGGGCGTACAGTCGGTCCATGCCGCGACCGCTATCGATCGACCGCTGCCGTCGTGCGGCGGCCCGGGGGGCGCCCCTCGGGGTCCTGGCCGTCGTAGTCGTTGCGGCGCCGAGCCCGGCGACGGCGGCCCGCCCGCGACTGGCGCCGTGGAGCGCCCGGGCCCCGGCCGGCGGAGCCGCCCGACCGATGCGCGACACGCTGCTTCGGACCGACTCTGTGGCGCTCCGCCCAGCCCGCGCCGCCGCCGCCAACGTGTACCGCACGCGGCGCAACGAGCCGCTCCGGGTGATCCTGTCGCCGGCGTTCATCCCCAATAGGGCGGCCGTGCAGAGCTTCGTCGACTTCATGGGGTCGCGCCTGCATGGCAGGGAGTTCAGCCGGCTGACCGTCTACTTGGCGCCGCTGCGCGAGCTCGAGGCCCGCTGCGCCCCGGGGGCCATCGCCTGCTACTCGCCCACCCTGCAGCTGCTGGTCGGCCCGGGCGAGAACACGCCGGCGGGCCAGTACACCAAGGAATTCGCCGTCACCCACGAGTACGGACACCACATCGCCCGGAACCGCAACAACTCGCCGTGGTCGGCGCTCGTTCGGGGTCCGAAGCGCTGGGGCACCTTCCACCATGTCTGCCAGCGCGTGGCGGCGCACCAGCTCTTTCCCGGCGACGAGGGCGCCCAGTACGTTGCCAACCCGGGAGAGGCCTGGGCCCAGGCCTATGCCTTCCAGCACTATCCGACCGGCCAGCCCTGGCAGTTCACGCCGCTGCTGGCGCCGGTCCCGGGTACGCGGCCGGCCGTCCGCGGCGACGTCCTGTCGCCCTGGCACGGCCTCACCACGCTGGTCAGGCGCGGCGCCTTCTCGACGGCCGGCGCCCGGGTGGCCACGCGCACCTTCCCGACGCCCCTGGACGGACGGGTCACCTTCGCCCTATCGGGCCCGTCGGGGTCGAACCTCGACCTGGACGTGGTCGTGGGTGGCCAGGTGGCAGCCAGCAGCCGGCGAGGCGGCAGCCGGGAGTCGATCGCCGGCGACCTGTGCGGCGCGCGGCGGATCGCCGTCCGAGTGACCCGTATACGTGGCGCCGGCGCGTTCCGGCTGGTGGCGCGACTCCCCTGAGCCGCGTCGTCTAAAGCATCCGTAAAGTTCGCTTCGGCGCGGTCCTCGGGCGCGTACCATCGGGGGCCATGAACGAGACGCGTCCGCCCCGGGTCCTGGTTGTCGAGGACGACCGTCCGATCGCCGAGGTCCTGCAGCGCTCGCTGCGCATGGAGGGCTATGACGTCCGCACCTCCGGGGACGGCCGGGAGGCGCTCGACGCGGCGCACGCCTTCCTTCCCGACCTGGTGGTCCTCGACCTCGGGCTGCCGGGCCTCGACGGCATCGAGGTGGCCCGCCGCCTGCGCGCGCATGACGACACGCCGATCCTGATGCTGACGGCTCGCGACGCGCTCGAGGCCCGGGTGGAGGGGCTGGACTCGGGCGCGGACGACTACCTGGTCAAGCCGTTCGAGCGCCAGGAGCTCCTGGCCCGCATGCGTGCCCTGCTGCGGCGGCGGCCGCCTCGGGGCGCCGCGCCGCTGGTCACCGGCGACCTCATGCTCAACCCCGACACGCATGATGTCCGGCGCGGCGACCGCCGGCTCGAACTCACGCAGCGCGAGTTCGAGCTGCTCGAGTACATGATGCGCAACGAGCGGATCGTGATCTCGCGTCAGCGGCTGCTGGACGAGGTGTGGGGGTACGACCCGTTCTCGCTGACGAACACCATCGAGGTGTTCATCTCCAACCTACGAAAGAAGCTCGAGGCCAATGGGGAGCCCCGGCTCCTTCATACGATCCGCGGCGCGGGCTACGTCCTCCGCGTATAGGCGCCTGCCGATCCGCTGGCGGCTGGCCGGCGGGTCGGCGGCGCTCACGCTGGTCATCCTGTGCGGGTTCGCCGCCATCGTCGGCGTACTCACCACCCGCCAGATCCGCTCCGACTTCAACGACCGAGTCCGCGCCAGCGCCGAGGACCTCCGCGACCGCATAGTCGTGCGACCCGGTCCCACCCCTCACTGCCTGGGCCCGGACCTGGACGCCTACGGTGGCGGCGAGAACGCCCAGATCCGAGTCCTCACGCTCGACGGAGAGCTGGTCTGCCAGACGCGCAACGCCCCCGACCTGGGGTTCCCACGGGTCTCCACGGTCGAGGTGAGCGGCTACCGGGTGGAGACGAGGATCGTGCCGGTGCCGCCGTTCGGGCGGACGGTGATGCAGTATGCGCGGCCGTTGTCCGAGGTCCGGCAAACCGCCGGCAAAGTGCGGGTCTTCCTGGTTCTGGGGGTGCTGGGAGGGGCGCTCCTGGCCCTGGCCGCCGGGCTGGCCGTCGCCCGCCGGGCGATGGACCCGATCGCCGAGCTCACCGGCACCGCCCGAGAGATCGAGCGTACCCGCGACCCGAGCCTGCGCGTGCCGCACCCCGAGGCGGACGACGAGGTCGCCGAGCTGGCTCGCACGCTGGAGGGCATGCTCCAGGCGCTCGACGCCGCGCGGTCCGAGACCGAGGCGACCCTCGCCCGCCAGCGCGACTTCGTGGCCGACGCCTCCCACGAGCTGCGCACCCCGCTCACCACCGTCCTGGCCAACCTCGAGCTCCTGGCCGTGGAGCTGCGCGGCGACGAGGCGAACGCCGCCGAGGCGGCGCTGCGCTCCTCGCGGCGGATGAAGCGGCTGGTGGGTGACCTGCTGCTGCTGGCCCGGGCCGACTCCGGGCGCCTGGACGCGCGCCAGAGCACGGACCTCGGCGGGGTGGTGAGGGGGGCGGCTGGCGAGCTCGAGCCGCTCGCGGTCGACCACGTCCTGTCGGTCAGCGCCCGTCAGGCCTGGGTAGAGGGGTCGCACGACGAGCTGCACCGGCTGGTCGCCAACCTGATCGAGAACGCGCTGCGCCATACGCCGGTCGGCACCGAGGTCCGGGTCTCGGTGCGCCAGCTTCACGGAGAGGTGCGGATCGTGGTCGAGGACGACGGCCCGGGAATCCCGTCCGCGATGCGCCCCTACGTGTTCGACCGCTTCGTGCGGGGCGGCGGCGAGCGGGCGGGGTCGTCGGGGCTGGGGCTGGCGATCGTGCGCGCAGTGGCCGAGTCCCACGGGGGGTCGGTCACGCTCCAGGACGGGCGCAGCGGAACCGGCGCGCGCTTCGTCGTGCGCCTGCCGGCCGCAGAGCACGTGCCGGCTGCGGTCGAGGAGCTGGCGCCCACCTGAGGGCGCGCTTCCGGCCTCAGACCTCCACCACGACCGGCAGCACCATCGGCCGGCGGCGCAGCCGCTCGTAGACGAACGCGGCAAGGTCGTCGTGCAGGACCTCCTGGAGCAGATCGATCTCGCGGATCTCCTCCCGCGCTGCCCGCCGCAGAGAAGCCTCCACCGTGGCGCGGATCTCCTCCACCAGCTCGCCGTCGGGCTCCTCCTGCGCCGGGACGCCCCGGAAGATGACCTCGGGGGACGCCACCGAGCGGCCGTCCTGCTCGGACACCGTGGCCACCACTACGAAGATGCCGTCGGCGGAGAGCATGCGCCGGTCGCGCAGGGCGACGTCCGCCACGTCGCCGATCTCCACTCCGTCGACGTAGATCATTCCCGACTGCTCGTGGGCGGCGAACCGCGCGCCGGCGGGGTCGACCTCGAGGGGGAGGCCGTTCTCGCCCCGGAACACATGCTCGGGGCGCATGCCCACCGACTCGGCCAGCTGGGCGTGCAGGCGGATCCGCTTGTGATCGCCGTGGATCGGGAGGACGTAGCGGGGCCGCAGCAGGTTGAGCATCAGCTTGAGCTCCTCGACGTAGCCGTGGCCGGATGCGTGGACCGGCGCGTCGTTGGTCGTGATGACGTCGCAGCCGATGTGGTACAGCCGATCTACCGTCTCGTTCACCGCTCGCTCGTTTCCGGGGATGGGGGTGGCCGAGAACACCACGGTGTCGCCCTCGCGCAGCTCGACGGCGGGATGATCGCGGTGGGCCATCCGCCGCAGCGCCGACAGCGGCTCGCCCTGGGAGCCGGTGGAGACGACCACCAGCTTGTGGTCGGGGAAATCCTCGATCTCGCGCGGCGGGATGAGCAGCCCCTCGGGCACCTCGATGTGGCCGAACTGACGGCCGATGTTGACGTTCTTGCGCATGGATCGCCCGACCAGCGACACCTTGCGTCCCAGGGCGGCGGCGGCGTCCACCACCTGCTGGACGCGATGGATGTTGGAGGCGAAGCTGGTGACCACGATTCTCCCCAGGCAGCGGGAGAAGACCTCCTCCAGACGGGGTCCCACCACCGACTCGGACGGCGAGAAGCCCGGCCGGTCGGCGTTCGTCGAGTCCCCGCACAGCAGCAGCACGTCGCCGGCTCCCAGTTGAGCCAGCCGCGAGACGTCCGCGGGCTTGCCGTCGACGGGCGTCTGATCGAATTTGTAGTCACCGGTAACTATCACCGTCCCCAGCTCGCAGGTGAGCGCGACCGCCACCGAGTCGGGGATCGAGTGCGTCATGTGGACGAGCTCGAGCCGGAAGGGGCCGAGCTGCACGGTGCTCCCGGCCTCCAGGCGCTCGAGGGGTGTCGCGGTCAGCCGGTGCTCGTCGAGCTTCGAGCGGGCCATGGCCATGGTGAGCGCCCCGCCGTAGACCGCCGGGACGCTGTGCTCGCCAAGCTCCCTGAGCACCCATGGCAGCGCTCCGAGATGGTCCTCGTGCCCATGGGTCACGACGATCGCCTCGATGTCGCTCGCGCGCTCGCGCAGGTAGGCGAAGTCGGGTAGCACCAGGTCGATCCCGACCATGTCGGCGGTCGGAAACCGCAGTCCGACATCCACGACGACGATCCGGCCGCCGTACTCGACGACCGTCAGGTTCTTGCCGATCTCGCCGAGTCCGCCTAGGGGCAGGACGCGGAGGCCGGTGCTCACGTGGTGGCCGCTTGGAGCAGGCCGTGGCGCTCGAGCATCGCACGCACCGCCTCCAGCTCGGGGCCCTCGGCCTCTACCATCGGCAGCCGCAGGCCGCCGACCCGGTGGCCCAGCAGGTTGAGCGCCGCCTTGACCGGGATCGGGTTGGACGTCACGGTCAGGGCCTCGTAGGCGTCGCGCAGCTCGTCGTCGATCTCCCGGCGGCGCTCGGGCTCCTCGACCATCGCGCGCATCCGGTCGCCGAAGACGTGGCTGGCCACCAGGATCCCTCCGGCGGCGCCGAGCTCGAGCACGTCGCAGAACATGTCGTCGTTGCCGGCGTAGACGTCGAGCCCGTCGATCAGGGCCAGGTTCGCGTGGTTGGCCTGCTTGACCGCGTCGATGCGGTCGATCTGCGCGAGCTCGGCCAGGAGGTCGTTGGCCATGTCCACGGCGGTGCGGCTCGGGATGTTGTAGAGGACGATGGGGCGGTCGGTGGCCCGCGCGACCTCGGAGAAGTGCCGCACCAGCCCCCGGCGGTTGGGCTTGTTGTAGTAGGGCGTCACCGACAGGATCGCGTCGGCGCCCAGCTCGGTGGCGCGCTCGGTGAGGTGGACGGCGTGGTGCGTGTCGTTGGATCCCGCCCCGGCGACCACGGTCGCCCGGCCGCGCAGCTCCCCCACGGCCAGCTCGACCATGCGCAGGTGCTCGTCGTCGCTGAGCGTCGAGGCCTCTCCGGTCGTGCCGCAGATCACCAGCCCATCGGACCCGTGCTCGATGAGGTGGTGCATCAGCCGCACGGCGCTCTCCTCGTCGACGCGCAGCCGCTCGTCGAACGGGGTCACCATCGCGGTGATCACCGAGCCCAGGCCTGCCATTGGGCGATTATCGCAACCTGGCCGGCCGCGGTCGCGCTGGGTGCGTGGCCCCGGCTGTCAGCGGGCCGAGGTGTCGCCGCCCGCGATCGGCGGCGCGTCCTCGGGATCCCGGTCGGCGGCGTGCGGAGGCTCGCCGGACGAGCCGGCGGCGTTCGGATGCTCGCCCGCCGGAGGGTCCGGCTCGACGGCGGACTCCGCCGAGGCGGCGACCGGAGTCGTCACCTCCGTCGGCTGCTCGTAAGACGCGTCCGCCGGCGACTGGGACGCCACGGCCGTCTCCGCCCCCGGAGGCTCGGCGGGGACTGCGGGCGCCGCCGGAGGCGCGGGGTGGTCGGCGTGCGCCGGCTCAGCGGTCGAGTCCGGGGGAGGCGTGACCGGCGCCGGCGCGGCCGCCTCGGGCTCCACCGGGCGCCCGGCGCCGCCGTACTCGCCGACGGGCTCCCGCGCGGCGGGCTCGGGCGCTATCGGGCGACCGGCGCTGTCGTACTGGACCACCGGCGCCTGCTCGCCGGCGCGCGCCGCGGCGGATCGCTCGCGCTGGGCCTCGTTGAACCGCTGCTGTGTCTCGTCCAGCTTCTGCTGCGCCTGGTCGGCCATCTGCCTGGCCTTCTCGACGAATCCCATCGCTTATCCTCCGTGTCGGGCTCGATCTTCAGTCAAGCGCGTTAACCGCGGGCTGGCAAGCCGTCGCGAACCCGCCAGGGGCGCCTCGAAGCTCCGGGGTAGGGCGCCGCTCGGCGGCGGGCTAGCGATCGCGCCCGCCGCCCCAGGTCAGGACATTGAGCGGGGCGAGGACCCCGGGGCTTTCGCGGGTCGGAACGGGCTCGGGCTCGCGCCGGCGCCGCTCCTGGGCCAGCACGTGCCTGACCGTCACTCCGGTGTGGCGGGCCACGCGGTGGGGCAGGTCCACCTCCAGCCACTTGGATGCGGCCCCAGGTAGCGTGGAGACGATCACCTCGTCGAAGCGCTTGGGATCCCAGATCTCGAAGACCGCGTCGATCGGGTCGGCCTGGCCGGCGACCCCCTCGACCTCCAGGCCCGCCTGGCGCAGCCGCTCGACGGCCGCCGCCATCGTCTCCTTGGCCTCCTCGCGTCCCTGCGGGCCCACCGTCCTCGCCGGGACCAGCAAGGTGAACGACACGTCGTCGCTCTCGGCGCGAGCTTTGAGGGCCTCCAGCAGCTCGGGCGAGTCCGCGGTCCGGTTGGCGACCACCAGCACGTGGTACTTGAAGGCCACGGCGCTCAACTGTACTCCACGGCCGGAGCGTCACACCGCACGCGCCGGAGCCTCACCGGTCTTCGAGCAGGTTCTCCAGCCCGATCAGCGGCGACTCGGTCAGCAACCCTACGCGGCGAATGGCCAGCAGCACTCCGGGCATGAACGACTCGCGCGTGATCGAGTCGTGGCGGATGGTCAGGGTCTGCCCGACGTCGCCCAGGATCACCTCCTGGTGAGCGACCAGGCCCGGCAGGCGTATCGAGTGGATCGGCACGTCGCCCTCCATCAGCTGCGCGGTACGGGCGGCGGTCCCGGAGGGCGCGTCCAGCTTCCCCTCGTGATGCAGCTCGACGATCTCGGCTCTGGCCATGTGGCGCGAGGCGGCTGAGGCGAAGCGCATCATCAGCACCGCCCCGATGGCGAAATTCGGAGCGACGAACACGTTCGCCGACGTGCGGGGCGCCAGCTCGCCCAGCCGGCCGGGGTCCCAGCCGGTCGTGCCGACCACCGCGTGGACGCCCGCCTCGAGGCAGGCCCGCACGTTGTCCAGCGCCGCCTCGGGGGTGCTGAAGTCGACGACCACGTCGGCGTCCGCCAGCACGTCGGCGAGCCCCACGCCGAGCTGGGGATCGGCCCGGCCGTTGAGGTCCATGTCCCGCGCGTCCTCGACCGCCGCGCACACCGTCTCCCCCATGCGCCCGGCCGCCCCACTGACGGCGACGCGGATCACGCGGCCGCCAGCACCGGCGAGACCGGCTCCAGGGCCTCGCGGAAGGTTTCCTCGTGGGGCCCGATGCAGGCGGCCGACATGCGTGGCGCCGCGAACAGCTCGCTCGCCAGGCCCTCCAGGTCGTCGACCGTGACCGCGTCGACCCGCTCGATCAGCTCGTCCACGCCGAGCAGGGGCACCTCGGTGAGGACGTGCGAGCCCAGCCGGTTCATCCGGGCGCTGGTCGACTCCAGCGAGAGAACCAGCCGCCCCTTGACGTTCTCCTTGGCGCGCTCGAGCTCGTCCGGGGTCGCTGGGCAGTCGCACAGGCGGGCCAGCTCGTCCGCCACCACTTCGAGCGCCGCCGGAAGGCTGTCGGCCTCGGTGCCCAGGTAGATGCCGACCTGCCCGATGCCGGCATAGAGGTGAGAGAACGAGTACACGCTGTATGCGAGCCCGCGGCGCTCGCGGATCTGCTGGAACAGCCGCGATGACGAGGTCCCGCCCAGCACGTTGTCGAGGACCCGCAGCGCGAAGCGCCGATCGTCGTCTCGGGCGATCGCCGGAGCGCCGAGGCAGACGTGGTACTGCTCGGTCTCCTTGGCCTCGAAGCGAACCCGCGGATACAGCTCCGCCGGCGCGTCCGTCATCGCCGCCGCCCCGCCCGGACGATCGGGCAGCCGCTCGGCCGCCATAGCCACGATGTCGTCGTGGTCGAGCGAGCCCGCGGCGGCGACGACCGTGTTGCCGGTGACGTAGCGGGCCGCATGGAAGCGCTCGATGACCTCCAATGGGGTCTCCGCGATGACCTCCGCGCGGCCGATGATCGCGCGCCCGAGCGGGTGCGGCCCGAACACCGCCTCTCCCAGCACGTCGAACACCTTGTCCTGGGGGTCGTCCTCGTACATGGCGATCTCCTGGAGGATCACCCTGCGCTCGGTGTCCACGTCCTCGAACGCCGGGTGCCACACCATGTCGCTCAACACGTCGAAGGCGCGCGGGAGATGGCGGTCCAGCACCCTGGAGTGAACCGACGTGGTCTCCTTGCCGGTGCCGGCGTTAAGCTCGGCGCCCATCGAGTCGAAGATCTCGTCGATCTCCAGCGACGAGAAGCGGGCCGACCCGCGGAACAACAGGTGCTCGAGCAGGTGCGAGAGGCCGGCCTGTTCGTGGGTCTCGGCGCGCGAGCCGGTGCCGATCCAGAAGCCGAGCGCCACCGAGCGGACGCCCGGCACGAACTCGGTCACCACCCGCAGGCCCGAGCCGAGCTCGGTCAGCCGGTGCTCAGCCACTGGATCGCCGCGCGGCCTCGGGTGCGCGACCCGGAGAGCCGGTCATCCGGCTACCGGCGGTCGCGGTCGCGTGACCGCGGCCGCCCGTCGCGGGCGCCGCCGCGCCGCTCGCGCCCCCCGCGCTCGGGACGCGGTCCCCGGTCCCCGCTGGAGACGGTCGCCAGCTCCTCGGCCGACTTGCCGGCCACGGCCGGGTCGTCGGCCAGCCGCAGCCCGATCCTGCCCCGCTCGCGGTCGACCTCGACCACCCGTACCGAGATCTGGTCGCCCCGGTTGAGCACGTCCTCGACCTCCTCGACCCGCTCGCCCGGGGAGATGTTCGAGATGTGCAGCAAGCCGTCGGTGCCCTTGGTCAGCTCGACGAAAGCGCCGAACGTGGTGGTCTTGACCACCGGGCCGGTGAACTCGTCTCCGACCTCCACCTCCTTGGTCATCGAGCGGATGCGCTCGGACAGGGCGTCGCCCTGCTCGCCGTTGGCGGCGTAGATCAGGACCTGGCCCTCGTCGTTGACGTCGATCTGGGCGTCGAACTCCTCGCTCAGCCCCCGGATGGTCTCCCCGCCCTTGCCGATCAGCAGGCCGATCTTCTCGGGGTCGATCTGGATCGTCGAGATGCGCGGGGCGTGCGGGCTCAGCTGCGGGCGCGGCACCTCGATCGCCTCGGCCATCCGCCCCAGGACGAACCCCCGGGCCGCCCGGGCCTGGCTCAGGGCGTCGCGCAGGATGTCGAACGTGACGCCGGTGATCTTGATGTCCATCTGAAGCGCGGTGATCCCACGCTCGGTGCCGGCGACCTTGAAGTCCATGTCCCCGAGGTGATCCTCCACCCCGGCGATGTCGGTGAGCACGATGTAGTCGTCGCCCTCCTTGATCAGCCCCATGGCGATGCCGGCCACCGGTCGCTCGATCGGGACTCCGGCGTCCATCAGTGACAGCGACGAGCCGCACACCGCGGCCATCGAGGACGAGCCGTTGGACTCGAGGATGTCCGAGACGACCCGGATCGTGTAGGGAAACGTCTCGGTGTCGGGCACCATCGGCACCAGCGCGCGCTCCGCCAGCGCGCCGTGCCCGATGTCGCGACGCTTGGGCCCGCGCATGAAGCCCGCCTCCCCGACCGAGAAGGGCGGGAAGTTGTAGTGGTGCCAGTAGTACTTGGCGGTCTGCAGCCCCAGGGTGTCGAGGCGCATCTCCTCGCGCAGGGTGCCCAGCGCCACCACCGACAGGGCCTGCGTCTGCCCGCGGGTGAACAGGGCGGACCCGTGGGTGCGCGGACACGGCCCCACCTCGATCTCGATCGGGCGGATCTCATCGGCGGCACGGCCGTCGGGGCGCCTCTTGTGGATCGCGATCCGCTCGCGGATCAGCGACTTCTCGAGCTGATCGAACGCGAGTTGAACGGCCGCCCGCCGGACGCCGCCCTCCTCGCCGGGCTGCTCGCCCGCGTCCGCCGCGTACTGGTCGAGGACCTGCTGCTCGACCAGGCGGCAGGCCTCCTGGCGCTCGAGCTTGCCCTCCACCTGGGTCGCCTCGTCCAGCGCCGCGCCGTGAGACGCCTTGATCTGGTCGAGCAGGGCGGCATCCACCTCCGGCGCCTCGACCACCATCTTCTCGCTGCCCGCCCGCTCGGCCAGCTCCCGCTGTCCGGCGACCAGCCTCCGGATCTCGCCGTGGGCGATGTCGAGGGCATCGAGGATCTCCGCTTCGGGGATCTCGTTGGCGCCGGCCTCGACCATCAGGATGGCCTCCTCGGTGCCGGCCACCACGAGGTCGAGGTCCGTGCGATCGATCAGGTCCTCCTCGCTGGGATTGACCACGAAGTTGCCGTCGATCTCGCCGATCCGCACCGCGCCCACCGGCGCGGGGAACGGTATGTCGGAGACCATCAGGGCGGCGCTGGCACCGTTGAGCGCCAGGATGTCGTAGGGATAGACGTGGTCGACCGAGAGGGGCATCGCCACCAGCTGGGTCTCGTAGCGCCAGCCCTTGGGGAACAGCGGGCGCAGCGGGCGGTCGATCAGCCGCGCGGTAAGGGTCGCCTTCTCGCCCGCCCGCCCCTCGCGCTTGAAGAACGAGCCGGGGATCTTCCCGGCCGCGTACATCCGCTCCTCGACGTCGACAGTGAGGGGGAGGAAGTCGACGTCCCTCAGATTGCCGGCCGTCGCGGTGCACAGCACCATCGTGTCGCCGGCGCGCATCACGACCGCGCCGGAGGCCTGCTTGGCCAAGCGGCCGGTCTCGAACGTGATCTCCGTGTCTGCGATCTCCACGGAGACCCGCGTCACCTCTGCCATGTCTTCCTTTCCTGCCCGCGTCTCGATCCGCGGGTCGAGCCTGCTTTTGTCTCGGTAGCTTCGCCGTCCATCGTAGCGATCGCCGCCGGGCCCGCGGTGGGCGCGCAGAGCGGTCTGACGGGTCTCCGGCCGGAGGCGGCGGGGCCTCACGGCGCCGGGCGGAGCCGGGCCAGGAGGTCGTCCTGGGGAACGCCGGGGTACGATCGCCCGTCCACGAACAGGGTCGGCGTGGTCACGACCCCGGCGCGCAGCCCGCTGTCGAAGTCCCGCTTGATCCGCCCCCGGACGGCCTCCGAGCGCCGATCGGTCTCGAACCGGTCCACGTCGAGGCCCAGCTCACGGGTCCGCCGCCACAGGTGGGGATCGTCCAGGCGTCCCTGGTCGGCGTAGAGCAGGTCGTGCATCTCCCAGAAGCGGCCCTGCAGCGCCGCGGCCTCGGCGGCGGCGGCCGCCGCCCAGGCGCGTGGATGCTTGGAGCGGACCGGGAAGTGCCGGAACACCCGGCGCAGCCGGATCGCCTCCAGCGCCACATGGGTCAGCCGGCAGAAGTGGCACTCGAAGTCGGCGTACTCGATCACCAGCGGGCCATCCGCCGGGCCCCGGACGTGGTCGTCCGGGCCGACGGGCGGTGGCGGCGCGCTGGTCAGCTCCGCCCACGTCACGGGCCCGCCCGCGCCAGCGAGCGCTCGACCACCAGCACATCGCGCCACTCGCCGTCCAGGCGACCGTGGCGACGGTGCACGCCCACCTCCCGGAAGCCGCACGCCTGGGCGAGCGCGACGCTGGGCCGGTTGTCGGTGAACAGTCTGCCGATCAGCTTCCAGTAGCCGAGGCGCGCGGCCTCCCGACAGAGCGCCTCGAGAAGCGCACGGCCCACCCCGCGACGGCGGGCGCTCCACTCGACATAGAGCATGTACTCGCCCACACCCGCGTAGAACCGGGCGTCGCTGTAGGCGACGACGCGCGTCCAGCCCTCCAGCGCTCCCGCGGCCTCGCGCACCAGGACCGGGAAGCGCTCACCCGCATCCAGCCAGCGCTCGACCTCGGCCGCCTCGCTGGGGCGGGTGCGGAAGGTGGCCACCCGCTCCTCGATCCCGTGGTTGTAGACGTCGGCGATCGCCGCGGCGTCCCGGACCTGCGCCGGGCGGATCTCAGACCGCGTCAAGCCCGTCGAAGATGAGGTTGGCGCCGGGTAGCTCCCCCGGGTCCGGCGCCTGGTAGCTCCACTTCACCACCCCGTCGGGGCCGATGATCACCAGGGCGCGCTGCGGGAAGCCACCCTCGTGATAGACGCCGAAGGCCCGGCAGGTCGCGCCCTTGGGCTCCCAGTCCGACAGCTGCTCGACGCTCACCCCCAGCTTCTCCTTGAACGCCGCCTGCGCCCAAGTCGAGTCGCACGACACGCCATAGAGCCGGGCGCCGCGGGCCTCGAGCTCGTCCAGCACCTCCTGGTAGACGTTGAGCTGGTCGCTGCACACCGGGCTGAACGCGAACGGATAGAACACGAGCACGCTGGTCTGGCCGCTCAGGTCGTCGCGCCCGAGCGGCCGACCGTCCTCGCGGCGCAGCGTGAACTCCGGGGCGGGGGTGCCGGGCGGGGTGACGCTCATGGACGGCCGGCGGGCCGGCTCAGCGACGAAGCCCGAGCTCGCGGACCAGCGTGCGATAGCCGTCGAGGTCGGTGCGCTGGAGGTAGCGCAGCAGCCGGCGGCGGTGGCCGACCATCTTGAGCAGCCCGCGACGCGAGTGGTGGTCCTTGACGTGGCTGCGCAGATGCTCGGTCAGGTCGTTGATGCGGTCGGTCAGGAGCGCGACCTGGACCTGGGTGGTGCCCGTGTCCGACTCGCTCGCCCCGAAGCGCGAGACCAGCTCCCGCCTGCGCTGCGCGGTGATCGTCATCGGCGCGCAACCGTAGCAAAGCGCCGGCAGGCCTCCCGCGCCCGGTCGACGTCGAGCCGCATCTGCTCGACCAGCGCCTCCGCGCTGGCGAACCGCCGCTCTCCGCGCAGCCGGGTGAGGAACTCGAGCCTCAGCTCCTTGCCGTACAGGTCGGCGTCGAAGTCCATGATGTACGCCTCGACCAGCACGCCGCGGCCGCTCTCGAACGTCGGCCGCACGCCGACGTTCACGGCGGCGCAGCGTCCGTTGGCCAGGCAGGCGTAGACGCCGTGGCCAGGGCAGGCCAGGCGGTCGTCCGGGACCAGGTTGGCGGTCGGGAACCCGAGGGCGCGCCCCCGGCGGTCACCCTCCACCACCGTGCCGCGAAGCTGGAAGGGATCGCCCAGGAAGGCCGCGGCATGTTCGAGCTCGCCAGCCAGGACCAGCCCCCGGATGTGGCTCGAGGAGACGATCTCGCCCTCGACCTCGACCAGCGGCGCAACCCGCGTCTCGAACGCGGACTGGGCGCGCAGGAGGTCGGGGTCGCCACCCGCGCGGTAGCCGAAGCGGAAGTTCTCGCCGACGGCGACCTCGCGCGCCCCCAACCGTCCGACCAGCACCTGGTCGATGAACTCCTGGGGCTCCAGGCGGGCGAAGGATCGGTCGAAGCTGATGACGGCCATCTCGTCCACGCCCAGCGACGCCACTAGGTCGGCCTTGACGTCGGTGCTGGTTAGCAGCTTCGGCGCCGCCTCGGGGTGGATCACCGAGAGCGGATGCGGGTCGAACGTGAGGACCGTGTCGGCGCCGCGGATCACCTCGCGATGGCCCAAGTGGACGCCGTCGAACTCCCCGACGGCGACGCTCCGGGGGCGCGTATGCGCCTGTTCGAGCCGGGTGACCCTCATCGGCGGCGCAAGCCTACGATCGGCTTGAGCGCCCCGGCCGAGGCGCCGCCCCCGCGCGTCGGCTCGGCGATCGCTATCAGCCCCTGGGCGTCGGTGAGCCGAACCGCGCCGTCGGCCTCGCCGGGGACCGCGACGCCGTGTGAGGCCCGGCGGGCGTCCTCGTCGGCCAGTCGCCGCTCGGGCAGGAAGCCCAAGGCATCGGCCAGGGGGACCAGGCGAGCGGGATCGGCATCCCCCACCGGGAACGGCCCGATCGCGATGCGCCGCAGCTCGGTGCAGTAGGCGTCACCCAGGTCGGCGATGAGGCTGCGCACATACGTCCCCGACGAGCACTCGATCTCGAACTCGGCGCTGTCGCGCTCGCGAGCGACCAGCTCGAAGCGGTGCACGCAGACCTCGCGCTCGGGCGTCTCGACCGCCTCGCCGCGCCGGGCGAGGCGGTAGGCCCTCTGGCCGCCGACCTTGACCGCGGAGTGGGCAGGTGGGCGCTGGCGCAGGAGTCCGACCGGCAGCTCGAGCGGATCCGGCGGCATGACGCCGGTCTGAGTTATCTCCCCCTCCGGGTCGCCGGTGGTCGAGACCGCGCCGAGGCGCGCCAGCGCGCGATACGTCTTGGGCAGCGCCATGAAGAACCGCTGCGCGCGGGTCGCCCGGCCGACCAGGATCAGCACCAGGCCCGTGGCAAACGGGTCCAGGGTTCCCGAGTGGCCTACCCGGGGTCGTCCGGGCAGCGCTCGGCGGACGGCGGCGACCACGTCGTGCGAGGTCTTCCCGACGGGCTTGTCGACCAGGATGACGCCGTCGGCCACGCCGCCAGTATGGGCGCTCGCGCGCACTCGCATCCTCCCCGGCGCTCCGGCCGGCCCGAGTCCTAGACCGGCAGCGACTGGGCGGCTATCTGTGCGCGCAGGAAGCCGACCAGCTCGGCCCAGGGCATCGAGGTGGTGAACCCCGCGGCCTGGCGGTGGCCTCCGCCGCCGCGGGCGCGCGCGATCCGCGAGACGTCGATCCGGTCGTCGGCCGCTCGCAGGGAGACCTTACGCACGCCGCCCTGGTCGTCGCCCCGTAGATCGCGGATCAGGACGGCGACCACCGTCCCCTCGACCGCGCGCAGGTGGTCGACCACCCCCTCGGAGTAGGTGTCCTCGGCGCCGGTCTCGGCGTAGTCCCGCGCGCTCAGGTGGCTGAGGGTGAGGCTGCCGCCGTCATACCGCTCGACGTTGGACAGCGCCCTGGCCAGCAGCTCCAGCTTCCCGTACGGGATGCCTTCGTAGAGGCGCCGGTAGATCTCCGGAACGTCGACCCCCGCCTCGATCAGCTCGGCCGCCATGGTGTGCGCGCGGGTGCCCGTGTTCTCGTACATAAAGCGGCCGGTGTCCGTCACCAGCGCGACGTACAGGGCCTCGGCGATGGTGATTGTCGGCTCCACCCCCAGCTCGCCCATCAGGTCCCAGACGATCTCGGCGGTGCACGACGCCTCGGGGACGACGTAATTGACAGTCCCGAACCGGGTGTTGTCGTGGTGATGGTCGATGTTGAGGATGTGGGCCCCGTCGCGCTTGAGCGCGTCCGCCGGGTTGCGGTCGATGTTCCCGCAGTCCAGGAACACGATCGTGCGCTGCTCGAGGTCGTCGGGAGGGACGCTGACCAGGCCGTCCAGGCGGAAGAAGCGGTACTCGTAGGGCAGCGGGAACTCCTCGACGGACATGAACATCACGCTGTCCTTGCCCATGTGGCCGAGCACCTCGTGGGTGGCGACCAGCGACCCGAGGGCGTCGCCGTCTGGGTTCTCGTGGGTCACCAGCACGAACCGGTCCGCTGCCCGCAGCTCCTCGAGCACCCGATCGCGCGCCGCGACCGCCCCCCCGGCCTCCGCCAGCCCCGAGCCGGTCACGTCCCGGTCTCGCGATCGATCAACTGCGAGATACGCATCCCGCGCTCGACGCTGTCGTCGTACTCGAACGAGAGGGTCGGCGTGTGCTTGAGGCGCAGCTCGGCGGCCACCCGACGCTGCAGGAAGCCGTGCGCAGAGCGCAGGCCGTCTAGCGTCGCCTCCCGCTCGGACGCCTCCCCCAGGACGGAGACGAACACGCGGGCATGGCGAAGGTCGGGGGTGGTCCTCACGGCGGTCACTGTGACGAAGCCCACGCGCGGGTCCTTCAGGTCACCCGTCACGGCGTCGCTCAGAACCTGGCGCACCGCCTCGTCGACCCGCCGCAGGCGATCCGATCCCATCCTAGCCGTCCGTCTTGGCCGGCGACCTGCCGCGGCGGGCTAGGCGCCGAGGTCCTCGAGCGACGCCAGTCGGCGCTCGACCCTCGCCCCGTGCGGAAACCGCGCGTCCAGCCACCGCTCCACGCCGTCGGCGGCGTCCTCGAGGCGCCCGGCTGAGCCCCCCGCGAGCGCCGCCACCAGCGTGGCCCGCTGCCAGTGGTCCTGGTGGCCCACTTCCGCGATCGCGGCGCCGACGCGGCCCTGCAGGTGTGCCTTGACCGGCTGCAGCTCGCGGCGCTTGGCCTTGAGGCTGGCGCAGTCCGGGAAGTGCAGCTCGATGGTGAGGACGCTGACGAAGGCCCGAGGTGCCACGGGCGCCGCGCTCAGGCCAGCTCCCGCTCGACCTTCCGGGTGGCGTAGACCTCGAGCTGGTCCCCCTCCTTGATGTCGGAGAAGTCCTTGAGGACGATGCCGCACTCGAATCCACTGGCGACCTCCCTCACGTCGTCATTGAAGCGGCGCAGCGACGCGATCTCCCCGTCGTAGACGACCGTACCGTCGCGGACCAGCCGCACCTTCGCCCCGCGTACGACCTTGCCGTCAGTGACGTACGAGCCGGCGATCGTCCCCACCCGCGAGGCGCGGAACAGCTGCCGGACCTCCACCTGCCCGATCGACTCCTCGACCTCCTCGGGCTCCAGCATGCCCTCCATGGCGGCGCGCAGCTCCTCGATGGCCTTGTAGATAACGGTGTACGTGCGGATCTCGACGCGCTCGCGGTCCGCGGCCGCGCGGGCGTCGCCCACCGGGCGCACGTTGAACCCCAGGACGATGCCGTTGGAGGCGGCTGCGAGCATGACGTCGGACTCGTTGATCCCGCCCACGGCGCTGTGGACCACGTTGACCGCCACCTCGTCCTGGGGGAGTCGCGCGATCTCGTCCTCGACGGCCTCCATGGAGCCCGAGACGTCGGCCTTGAGGACCAGGTTGAGCGCCTTGACCTCACCCTCGCGGGCGAGCCGGAACACCTCCTCCAGCGAGACCTTCATGCCCGAGCGGCGAGCGATGGCCTCGGTCTTGAGGCGGTTGGCCCTCTCCCCCGCCAGCTGGCGGGCGCGGCGGTCGTTCTCCACCACGCGCACGAACTCGCCCGCCTCCGGCACCCCGTCGAATCCCAGCACCTCGACCGGCTGGCCGGGCTCCGACCGCTTGAGCCGCTCGCCCATGAAGTCGTGCATCGCGCGGACCCGGCCCCAGTGGGCGCCGGCCACCACCGCGTCGCCGACCCGCAGCGTGCCGCGCTGGACCAGGATGGTCACCACCGGGCCGCGACCCGACTCGAGCTTGGACTCGATCACCACGCCCGACGCCTCGGTCCGGGCGTTGGCGCGCAGCTCCTCCAGCTCGGCCACCACCTGGATGGTGTCGAGCAGGTCGTCGAGCCCCTGCTTGGTCTTGGCCGAGACGTCGACGAACTCGGTCTCGCCACCCCATTCGGCCGGCTGCAGCCCGCGCTGGCTCATCTCGGTCCGGACCCGGTCGGGCTGGGCGCCCTCCTTGTCGATCTTGTTGACCGCCACGACGATCGGGACGTCGGCCGCCTTGGCATGGTCGATCGCCTCGTCGGTCTGCGGCTTGACGCCATCGTCGGCGGCGACCACGATCACCGCTATGTCGGTGACCCGCGCGCCGCGGGCCCGCATGGCGGTGAACGCCTCGTGGCCGGGTGTGTCCAAGAAGGTGACCGCCCTGCCGTTGTGGCGCACCTGATAGGCCCCGATGTGCTGGGTAATCCCGCCGGCCTCGCCCGCCGCCACCTCGGTCTCGCGGATGGCGTCCAGCAGCGAGGTCTTGCCGTGGTCGACGTGGCCCATGATCGTGACCACCGGCGGGCGCTCGACCAGGTCGCCCTCCGCGTCCTCGAAGACCGGCTCGGCGTCGACCTCGTCGGCCACGTGGACGATCTCGATGTCCTTGGCGAACTCCGTGGCCAGGACCTGGATCGCATCATCGGCCAGCGTCTGGTTCTGGGTCGCCATCTCCCCCAGCTCCATCAGCTTCATGATCACCTGGGGAAGGGGCACCCCGAGCGACTCGGCGGCCTGCTTGACCGTGGAGCCCGAGTTGATCCGAATCGTGTCGACCGCGGTGGCCACCGACGGGTCCTGCGGAGTCGGCTCCTGGTAGGTGCCCCGCCGGCGCCGGCCGCGGCGCTGGCGCCGCGGCGGCTGGGTGGCCGGGCCGCGCCCGTCCGGGCGTCGGGACGCCTGGGAGTCGATGACCACGCGCCGGCGCCCGGCGGCGCTGCCAGGCGCGCGCTCGCCGGCCAGCGAGGAGCGGGTGGGGCGCTGCTTGGGGGCTCCGTCCCCCCGGCCCGGAGGCGGCGGGGCGGACGCCGGCGGGCTCGCCGCCGCGGCGGGCTGGGCGGGGGCCCGATCGACGGCGGGCTCGGGCCGAGCCGGCGCGGCGCCGCCGTTGCCGAGCGCCCGAAGGGCATCGGCCTCCTCGACCGAGGAGGCGGGCGCCTTGACCTCGATCCCGGCGGCGCGAAGCCGGGCGAGCAGGTCGCTGCTGCTCAGCCCGCGCTCCTTCGCGATCTCGTGGACCCGCTTGCGTGCCATCAGACCATGAAGTTTACGGCGTCCCGTGACACGGCCACCGGGCGCCGGAACGCCCGTCCGAAGGCCTGCCGGCGCAGCGCAGCGTCCAGGCAGCGGCGGACGGGATGTAGGTAGGCGCCGCGTCCCGGCAGTCGCCGGTACGGGTCCGGCACCGCCTCCCCGCCGACCAGAGCGAAGCGCAGCAGCTCCGGCTGGGGGGCCACGCGCCGGCACCCAAGGCAGGTCCGCCGGGGAGGACCGCCGGTCAGGCCGCCGACGGGTCGCCGCCCGCCGGCTGGCGATCCGCTGCGGGCTGTGCCTGGACGCCGCCGGCGTCGCCGGGCTCGACGTCGCTCGGGACCCGCTCCTCGGCGGTCTCGGCGGGCGCCTCCGCCGCCAGGGGGGACGCCGGAGCATCTCCGCTGGGTGCCGAGGACGGCTCGGGAAGCTCGTCGGGGCTGGGCGGGGGCGCCGTCTCGCCCGCGGCGATCTCCTCTCCGGGCCCGGCCGCTCGCTCCGGCGCCTCGGCCTGGGGCGCCGGGCCGGCAGCCGCCGGCTCGGCCGCGGGCGCCCCGCCGGTGAGCGCTCTGACGTCGTCGCCCTCGATGCCCTCGAGCGCCTGGTGGAGCTCCAGCCCGCAGTAACGCGATCCGGGCAGCGCCGCGTTGGGGCACCGGCGCCCGTTGGCCATGATGGCGGCGCACCGCCCGCCCTGCTCCTCCTCCTCGTAGCCGTGCTCGGCCTCCTCGGCGGCAAACTCGGTCTCGGACCTGATGTCGACCCGCCAGCCGGTCAGGCGTGCGGCCAGCCGCGCGTTCTGCCCCTCGCGGCCGATCGCCAGCGACAGCTGGTCGTCGGGCACCACGACCGTGGCCTGGCGTCCCTCGTCGTCGACCAGCACCTCCCGCACCCGGGCAGGCGACAGCGCCTTGGCCACGAACCGGGCCGGCTCCTCGTTGTACGGGATGATGTCGATCTTCTCGCCCCGCAGCTCGGAGACCACCATCCGCACGCGCGAGCCGCGGGGCCCGACGCAGGCGCCGACCGGGTCCACGCCGTCGGCGTGGGAGACCACCGCGATCTTCGAGCGGTACCCGGGCTCGCGGGCCACATCGGTGATCTCGACCAGGCCGTCCGCGATCTCGGGGACCTCGAGCTCGAACAGCTTCTTGATCAGCTCCGGGTCCCGGCGCGAGACGATGATGCTGGGCCCCTTGGTCGAGGCGGAGACCTCCTTGATCACCGCCTTGATGCGGCCCGAGTGCTCGTAGCGCTCGCCGTCGACCTGCTCGGACTTCGGCAGCAAGGCCTCGACGCGCTCGCGCAGCTGGACGAGGGTGTAGCGCGAGTCGGACTGCTGGACAAGGCCGGTGACCAGCTCCCCGACCCGATCGCGGTACTCCTCGAACATCATGTCGCGCTCGGCCTCGCGGATCCGCTGGAGGATCACCTGCTTGGCCGTCTGGGCGGCGATTCGCCCGAAGTCGTCGGGGGTGACGTCGCGCTCGTCGATCTGGTCCCGATACTCCTGGAACTTCACCGGGTCGATCTCCGGATCCTCGGGCTCGCGCGCCTCGCCGGTCTCCGGATCAATCGTGGTGCCCTCGTCGATCGTCTCCACGATCAGCTGCGCCTCGAGCCGCTCGGGGATCAGCAGCTCGTAGACCTTGAAGTCTCCGGTCTCGCGGTCCATCTCCACCCGGGCGTACTTGGCCGACCCCGGCGTCTTCTTGTACGCCGACAGCAGCGCGTCCTCGAGCGCCTCGAACAGCCGGTCGGGGGCGATGCCCTTCTCCGCGGCCAGCGCGCGGGTGGCTTCGAGGATCTCTCTGGACATGCCTCAGTCCCCCAACAGGTTCGATCGCTGGATGTCGTCGTACGAGATCGACACCACGCCGTCCGGGGCGGCCACGGTTACGTCGCGCTCGGAGACGCCCACCAACTCGCCGGTGAAGCTGCGCCGCGAGGGAGAGCCGGCACACCCGGCGGTTTCGCGACCGGCGGCCGAGAGCGCTCCCCGCGTGCGGATCCGCGCCCGGCGGCCCAGGAAGCGCCGGAAGTGCTGAGGCTTGGTCAGCGGCCGCTGGCTTCCCGGCGAGGAGACCTCGAGCGCGTAGCTCTCGCGCAGCGGCCCCAGGTGCCGGGAGACCCGCTCGCACAGCTCCAGGGTGACCCCCCGCGGGTGGTCGATGAACACCCGCAGCGTGCCGCCGGGGACCACCTCGGCCAACAGCACCTCGACGTCGGGCTCGAAGTCGACCAGGCGAGCCTCGATATCCGCTTGAACCGCGCTCATGTCTCCTTCATGAAAAAAGTGGGCGAGCGCCCACTTTCGACCCATCGCCGGCGGCCGGCGCCGGCACGAAAGCTGTCCTCGCAGGATACCACCGCGCCGGCCCGCCGCCAGCCGGCTCGCGCCTGCGCGGCGGGCGGCTCGTATCGTGGTCAGGGCATGGCCGATGCCGCCGTTCGGGAGCTGGTCGACCGCTACCTCGCCGCGCTCGAGGGCGACACCCGACGGGTGGCCGACCGCGAGTGGGGAATCTCCGTGGAGGCCGCCGGCTGGCCGCTGCACGTGGGGGTGGCGCTGCGCGACGGGCTGCTGCGGGCCCAGGCCGAGGTCCTCGGGCCCGGGCGCCTGCAGCCCGAGGCGCTGCTGCGGTGGAACCGCGGGCTGGGGCTCGTGCGTTTCTCGCACACCGCCGCCGGCGACGTCTACATCGAGGGCGCGCTGCCCCTCGAGGCGGTGACCGAGGCGCGGCTCGATGGATTCCTCGGTCTGCTGGTCCGGGTCGCGACCCAGGCCCGCGAGGCGGCGGGTGCCTAGGACGCCGTCGCCGGGGCGGACGCCTCGCCGCTGGTCTCGTCGAGGTCTCGCCGCGCGGTCTCCGGGAAGCGCAGGGCGACCAGGAGAGCGGCGAGCAGCGCGAAGATCGCCAGCGCCGCGATCGCCCGCCCGAGGCCCAGCGGCGGCGCCAGCACGCCGACGCCGGCGAGACCAATCGCCGAGCCGGCGACCGTGGCGACCAGCACCAGGGTGCCGGCCCCCGAGCGCACGCGGGTTGGGAACAGCTCGGATCGGTAGGGAGCCAGCGCCGCGCCCGCGGCCGAGCCCAGCATGTTGCCCGCCACCGCCAGCAGCCACAGGGCCGCGCCGCCGACCAGGAACACCCCGGCGAGGGCGACCGCCGCGGCCATGCCCAGGGGCACCCCGATGATCTTGCGCCCGTGCATGTCCGAGAGCCGCCCCCCCGCGATCAGCATGGGGACGCTCGGGATCCCGGTCACCACCAGGAAGAGCACGATCTCCAGCGGCGAGTAGCCGCGCACGTCGTCGAGGTAGCGGTTGAGGAATTCGGCGCTGGGCGCCAGGAACACGGCGGCCAGCAGCGCGGTCCCGCCGACCAGCAGCAGGCGTGGGCCGTATGGGCGCCGCAGGGCCTCGCGGTAGCCGTGGCGCTCGGCCGCGTGGGCGAGGTACCGCGGAGACTCCCGCAGGTGGCGACCGGCGCCCAGCACCAGCGGGAGGACGAGCAGCTGGGCGAGATAGACCGCCGCGAAGCCGGTTCGGCCGGCCGCCGCCAGCGGAAGGGCGGCCACCGCCAGGGCCAGCCCCGCGCCGTTGGCCAGCAGGACGACCGACAGCGTGACCGCCCGGTTGGGGGCGGGGACGCTCTCTACCGCCAGCACGCCCAGCGCGATTCCCAGCGCGGTGTCCAGGCAGCGCAGCGCGATATGGGCGCCGATGTAGGCGAGGAACGACGGCGCCAGTCCGATGGCGGCGGTCAGGACGCAGTGCGCCACCACGGCCGCGATCACGAACCGCCGGCGTCCCACCCGGTCGGCGAGGAGCCCGAGGGCCAGGGCCAGCACGACCCCGATCCGCACCAGGGCCAGCCCGGTTCCCAGCGCCTCGTCCCCTACCCCGTAGACCCGGGCCGCGTAGGGCAGCGTCTGGGTCAGCAGCCCGCCGGTGCCTCCTCCGTAGCTCCAGGCTGCGGAGATCAGGCAGATGGCCGCCACGCTCGCGGTGGTTCGAGCGTCCTGCGGGGCCGGAGGCGCCCACCACGGGACGTCGTCGGGCAGCGGAAGGCCGGCCTCGACGGCGGCCTCGACCCGGCGGGCGCGGCGGGCCACCAACGGCCTCCAGAGCACCC
>DATAEY010000027.1:0-3221 GCA_036257715.1 Solirubrobacteraceae bacterium
CGGTCGGTGGGAACCGCACCAGGTTGAACGTGAAGCCCAGCGGGTCCGGCGGCAGCCGCAGCAGCGGGGTCCTGACCGACTCCCGGAGGATCGGGGAGACCACCACCTGGCCCAGCGGTCCCAGGTCGGCCGGCGCCAGCCTGGCCAGCTCCCCGTCGGCCACCGACTCGACCGCCGGGTCGCCGACGAAAGGTGGTCAGCCACGGATGCGGGAACGACCATCGGCCTTCGGATCGCAGCAGCCGCTCCAGCGCGGCCAGCCGGTCGAGGTACTCGAGGTAGGGCAGGGTGCTCGACTCTGCCCTCGGCCGGTCGTCGGACAGGCCGGCGAGGAGGGCGTGGTCGTCGGGCGGGTCCGCTGGGGGCTCCTTGACGAGGTCGAGCCGGAACGTCCAGCCGCCGCTGGGGGCGGGCAGCACCGCCCCCAGCACCCGCTCGAACCGGTGCTCGTGGGCCAGGAGGCGCTCGTCGGCCAGCATCGTCGCCAGGTCCGGGTAGGCCAGCAGGAACCGGCGGACCTGCCGGGGCGCCGGGACCAGCCGGAGCGTCGCCCTGGTGACGACCGCCACCTGCCCGAGCCCGGCCCGCACGGCGTCGAACAGTCCTGGGTTGCGGGCCGGCGATAAGAGGAGCCGCTCGCCTCTGCCCGTGACCACCTGCAGGTCGAGGACGCTGTCGCTCAGCACGCCGAACCGCGAGATGCCGCTGCAGACGCCGCCGACGATCAGCGTGCCGCCGACTGACAGGTCGAGGTAGTCGGGGAGCCCGGGCGGCGCCAGCCCCCTCGGCAGTGTGGCCGCGAGCACCTCGCGCCAGGTCGCCCCGGCGTCGACCACCACCCGGTCGTCCTCGATCGCATGGACGGTCCGCAGCAGCCGCAGGTCGGCCACGATGCCGTCGCCGGCCTGACCGCGGCCGAACACCGAGTGCCTCCCGCCCTGGGCCGCGAAGGTGCGGCCGTGCTCGGCGGCCCAGCGGACCGCGGCGGCGACGTCCTCCTCCGACGCCGGGAGCAGGACACCCTCCGGTGCCCGGTGCACGAGGTGCCCGAAGTCGTCGGCGGCGGCAGCTCTGGTCCGGTCGTCGACGCGGATCCCACCGTCCAGCGGTGGCGGTGGCGGGCTCTTCCTGGTAGGCAACATCGCTGACACCTCACCTTCAGGGTCAATCCTTCCGACCATCAGACGGTAGGCGATGGAGCCCCGCGCGGTCTTGGAGGACACGGCTCACCGAGATCTGCGGCTTGCATGCGGCGCCGCTGAACGTCTAGGCCGAGGGCGTCCAGCCGCTCCGACAGCCGCCGCCAGGTCGGTCAGCTCCCCCACCCGCAGGGATCTGCCATCGCACTTGTTATGATAGGTGCGAACTGGGCAACCCGCTGCCTGCCGAGAGGATCCGCTTGCGCGTGAAGCCGAGGGTGAACGACGGCCTCCTCGACGCCAGCCAAGAGGCTGTCGACCGCCAGGCCGATGCCCCGCTCTGGCTCCAGCTCCGGCTCCATCTCAAGCGCCAGATCGAGGACGGGGTCCTCTCCCCCGGCGAGCAGCTGCCGTCAGAGGCCGAGCTGTGCGAGCGATTCAGCGTCTCGCGCACGGTCGTGCGCGAGGCGCTCGGCCAGCTCGTCGTCGACGGCCGCATCTACAAGATCAAGGGAAAGGGCGCCTTCGTCTCCAAGCGCAAGAGCGACGAGGAGTTCGTCGGGACCACGATGGGCTTCTGGGAGGAGATGTCGGGCAAGGGCTCCCAGGTCCAGACGAAGGTCCTTGCCCAGGACCTCGCGGAGGCGAGGGAGCGCGAGCGCGCGGCGCTCCGCCTCGACGAGCGTTCGCAGGTCGTCCGGCTCCAGCGCCTGTATGTCGTCGACCGGACGCCGACGATCCTGGTCGGCACCGCGCTGCCTGCCATGCTCGTGCCCGGGCTCGAGCGTGCCAACCTCCACAACCGCTCGCTATACGAGACGGTCCGCCAGCGTTACGGGCTGGTCCCGTTCCGTGCCGAGCGCTGGATCGAGGCGGCCGTCCCCGACCACGAGGAGGCGGCGCTGCTCGGCGTCCCCGCCGCCGCGCCGGTGCTCGGCATCGAGTCCATCGCCTGGCTCAAGGGCGGCCTGCCGATGGAGTACTACTACGCGCTGCACCGGACCGACCAGACCCGGCTGCACGTGGTGAGCCGCTAGGAGACGCCGATGACGGCCCGGCTGCGCATCCTCATGGAGACGGTCCCCGACACCGACGTCGTCGCCTCCATGCTGCCGGCGTTCCGCGCCGAGTACCCCGCGGTGGCGGTCGAGGTCGAGGCGATGCACTACGACGACATGAGCGGCCCGACGCTCGCGTCGCTGCGCGCCGACGAGCCGGAGCTGGACCTTGTCATCCTCGACAACCCGTGGGTGGATGGGCTGGTCGGCGCAGGGCGGCTCGAGCCGCTCGACGAGCGCATCGCGGGCACGCCCGAGGTCGACTGGGAGGGCTACTACCCGACATTGCGCGGGGCCGCCGAGATCGGCGGGCGCATCTGGGGGGTGCCGTTCTACACCTGGACACCTGGCCTCGTGTACCGGCGCGACCTCTGGGAGACGGTGGGCCTGTCCACACCTGGCTCGCTGGACGAGCTTGTAGCGGCGGCGAAGGTGCTGACCACGCCCGAGCGGGCCGGTATCGCCATGCAGCCGCGCGCCGGCTACGACCTGTGCGAGGAGTTCGGCAGCTGGCTGTTCGCCGCGGGCGGCGCGATCCAGGACGGCGCGGGCCGGGTCGTGCTCGACTCCGCAGCGGCCCGCCGGGCGCTGGCGGTCTATGTCGACGTGCACGCCAGCGCCGCCCCGCCCGGCTCGCTGGCGTGGGCGTTCGACGACGCCATGCGGGCGCTCGCCGAGGGCGCGGCCGCCGCGGCCGTCAACTGCAACTGGGCGGTGCCGTGGCTGAACTCGCCCGGCGGGCCAGCCCGCGAGCTGGCCGGGCGGTTCGCACTGGCCCCCATCCCCGGCGGCGCGAGCGTGCTCGGCGTCTGGTACTGGGCGATCCCCGCCAACGCCCGCGACAAGGAGGCCGCCTGGGCGTTCATCTCCTGGATCGCGGCCAACGAGCGCGAGCGCGTCGCCCGCGGCGGCGCCCCGGTCAGCAGCGGCGCGCTGACCGACCCCGGCGCCTGGGCCGACGATCTCGACCCGGACGCCTACTACCGTCCCTTCGACACGCTCCACGCGGGCGCTCGGCCGCTGG
>DATAEY010000028.1:0-23320 GCA_036257715.1 Solirubrobacteraceae bacterium
GACGGGGCGGTCGTGGTCACCGGATCTATCTACCTCGTGGCCGACCTGGTCCGCCCGACGGCCACCCGGGCCTCGACGCTGTGAACGACGATCGCCCCCAGTTCCTCACCATGATCGGCTTCGTCGCCGTGGTGGTGGCGCTGGTCATCCTGGTCTTCTTCGGGATCGGCTACCTCTTCGGGCGCGTGTTCCTGTAGTCACCACAGGGGCCTCCCGCGCTGGTGGCCGGCCACGCCGGCAAGTAGACTCGGCCGCCCCATGGGCCTCCTGGGCGTCTTCGGGATAAACGACGGCGGGCTCAGCCTGGTGGTCAACCTGCTGATCGTCTGCCTGGTGGCCGTCTGGTTCGCCACGATCTACTGGACGCACGCCGACGCCCAGCGGCGCATGGTGGACCCCACGCTGATCAAGTACGCCACCGCCGCGGCGGTGTTCCCGTTCGTGGGCGCGCTGGTCTACATGATCGTGCGCCCGCCCGAGTACCTGGAGGACGCCCGCGAGCGGGAGCTGGAGATGCAGGCCGCGGAGGCGCGACTGTACGGCGCCGGCTTCGGCCTGTGCCCCCACTGCGACGCGGAGATCGAGCGAGACTTCGTGCGGTGCCCGCGCTGCATGCGGCGGCTGAAGGAGCGCTGCATCTCCTGCGGCCGGCCGCTCGAGCCGGGCTGGCGCATGTGCCCCTACTGCGAGGCGGAGGTCCGCTCGCCCGAGGCGCGCAGGCCGCGTCGGCGCCGGCCGTCCGAGGCGAGCGATCCGCCGGCGGTGACCGAGGCCCCGCCGACCAGCTAGCGCTGGCCTCGCGCCGACCCAGCAACCACTAAGGTCCCGCGCCGCGATGGAGCGGACGCTCATCCTCGTCAAGCCGGACGCGTTCTCGGCGGGCCTGACCGGTGAGATTATCTCGCGCTTCGAGCGCAAGGGCCTGCGAATCGTGGCCATGCGCCTGATGACCATGGACACCGAGACGGCGCGTGAGCACTACGGCGAGCACGAGGGCAAGCCGTTCTTCTCCGAGCTGGTCGAGTTCATCACCTCGGGGCCGCTGGTCGCCATGGTGCTGGAGGGCGGCAAGGCGGTCAGCGCCGCTCGCCAGGTGATCGGCGCCACCGACCCGCTGGAGGCGTCGCCCGGATCGATCCGGGGCGACCTGGCAATCGAGGTGGGGACCAACCTGGTGCACGGCTCCGACTCGCCCGAGACCGCGCGGCGCGAGTGCGCGCTGTTCTTTCCCGACCTGGCCTAGGGGGCCGGGAGCCCTGGGCGGCGAGCTGATCCTGGCCTCGGCCTCGCCCCGGCGGCGGGCGATCCTGACCCAGCTGGGAGTCCGCTTCCGCGCCGTGACGGTCGAGCTGGACGAGGTCGAGGAGGGTCACCCCGAGGACGTCGCCCGGGGCAACGCCGCCGGCAAGGCCCGGGCCGCCCTGGCCGGCGCCGATCCGGCGGACACCATCCTGGCCGCCGACACCGTGGTCGCCCTCGACGGACGGATCCTTCCCAAGCCCCGCGACGCCGACCAGGCCCGCGAGTGGCTGCGCTCGCTGTCCGGGCGCGAGCACCTGGTGCTCAGCGCGGTGTGCGTGGTCCGCGACGGGACCGAGCGCGAGGCGGCCTCGGCCACGACGGTGCGCTTCCGCTCGCTGACCGAGGCCGAGATCGACTGGTACGTGGGGACGGAGGAGTGGCGCGGCAAAGCCGGCGGCTATGCGATCCAGGGGCGCGGGGCGGCGCTGGTCGCCGGCATATCGGGCGACTACTGGACGGTGGTCGGCCTGCCGGTGCCGGCCCTCGTCGAGCTGCTGGGCCCGGAAATCCTGACCGGATCCTGAGCCAGCTCGGCGTGGTCGAATGCAGCGGTTTCCCGGGGCCGCGCCCGCTCGGCGGCGGACGGGCGGCCAGCACCCTCCGCGGCGGGCCGCCCACCACCCTTTCGCTACACTGGCGCCCGGCGCTGCCTCGCTCTCCGGACGTCGGCTGGTCGGCGCACGAGCCGTCCGCAGGCGCGCTCCCTCTAGGCAAGACTCATGGGACTGATCTCCTATCTGACCGGCTTCGGTGGCCGCGACATGGCGGTCGATCTGGGGACCGCCAACACGCTGGTGTACGTCCGCGGCCGAGGCATCGTCCTGTCCGAGCCATCGGTGGTGGCGATCGACTCGCGCAGCGGGGAGGTCCATGCGGTGGGGATCGAGGCCAAGCGAATGCTCGGCCGGACCCCGGGGACGATCTCGGCGATCCGCCCGCTCAAGGACGGAGTGATCGCCGACTTCGATGTCACCGAGGAGATGCTGCGCCACTTCATCCAGAAGGTGCACCAGAACCGCTGGGCGCATCCGCGGGTCGTCGTCTGCGTCCCCTCGGGAGTCACCGGCGTAGAGAAGCGGGCGGTCGAGGAGGCCTGCCTGTCCGCCGGCGCCCGCCAGGCCTACCTGATCGAGGAGCCGATGGCCGCGGCGATCGGGTGCGGGCTGCCGGTCGGCGAGCCCACCGGGAACATGGTGGTCGACGTGGGCGGCGGCACCTCCGAGGTGGCGGTGATCTCGCTCGGAGGGATCGTCGTCTCCCAGTCGATCCGGGTCGGCGGCGACGAGCTCGACGAGGCGATCATCAACTACGCCAAGCGCGAGTACAAGCTGCTCATCGGGCAGCAGACGTCCGAGGAAGTCAAGCTCGAGATCGGGTCGGCCTTTCCGCTCGAGGAGGAGGTCCAGGCCGAGATCCGAGGCCGCGACATGGTCACCGGGCTGCCGAAGACCATCGTGCTCACCAGCGAGGAGATCCGCCAGGCGCTCGAGGAGCCGCTGCAGCAGATCATCGATGCGGTCAAGGAGACCCTCGACCGGACTCCCCCAGAACTGGCGTCCGACGTCATGGACCGTGGCATCATGCTCGCCGGCGGGGGCTCGCTCCTGCAGGGTCTCGACGACCGGCTGCGTGAGGAGACCCAAATGCCCGCCCACCTGGCCGAGTCGCCCCTGACCTGCGTGGCGGTCGGGTCAGGGCGTTCGCTCGAGGAGTTCGAGGTCATCCACCGGACCAGCAAGAATTCGAAGAACCGCCGCCGCCGCTACTAGCGAGGCGCCGGTCTCTCCTCCATTGAAGGCAATCTTCCCTTGTACAAGCAAACGGTCCGCAGGCGGCGGGCGGTGCTGGCACTGCTCGTCGCGCTGTCGCTCACGCTCCTAACCGCATACTTCGGCGAGCCCGCGGGGGGCGCCCTGCACGCGCTCCAGCGCGGGGTCCTCCAAGTGCTGGCGCCGATCCAGGAGGGTGCGGGGGTGGCGCTCAAGCCGGTGCGCGACCTCGCCGGCTGGTTCGGCGACACCCTCCACGCGCGCAGCGAGCGGGATGAGCTGCTGCGGGAGCGCGACGCCCTGCGCCAGGAGGTGATCAGCAACGAGTCGGCGGTGGCCGACAACCAGCGCCTGCGCCGGCTGCTCGACCTCGACCGGGCCGGCATCTCGGCCTACCAGCCGGTGACCGCCACGGTGATCGGCCGCTCGCCCACGGTCTGGTACTCGACGCTGACCATCGACCGCGGACGCGTGGACGGCGTGCGCGTCGACCAGCCGGTGATCAGCGGGGACGGCCTGGTCGGCAAGATCACCGCGGTGAGCCACGGCGCCGCGCAGGTCACGCTGATCACCGACCACACCAGCGGCGTGTCGGCCCGGGTCGTCGCCCCGGGCGCGAACGACCGGGCCAACGGGGTCTACGGCGTGGTCCAGACGGCCGTCGGGAACCCGCAGGACCTGCTGCTCAACTTCGTCTCCCGCACCTCCCAGCTGAGCCGGAGCGATCGGGTGGTGACGGCGGGCAGCCGCTCCAGCCGGCTGGAGTCGCTCTTCCCGGCCGGGATCCCGATCGGCGTAGTGACGCGGGTGGACGACGAGGAGCTGTCGCAGTACCAGCGGGTGCACATCAGGCCGTTCGCCGACCTCCAGCGACTCAACTTCGTCCAGGTCCTGACCCGGCCGGCGGTCGCCCCCGCGGCTCGCGCGCAGTCGCCGTGACGCTCTCGCCGCAGCTCCTCGGGCGGCTGGCCCTGCTATCCCTGGCCGCCGGCCTGCTGCAGATCGCCGCCGTCTCCCAGGTGTCGGTCCTCGGCGTTCGCGCCGACCTCACCCCGCTGGTGGTGATGTCGGTCGGCCTGCTGTGCGGCTCCGTGGCCGGCGCGCTCGTCGGCTTCGGCGTGGGGCTGTTCATCGACACCGCGCTGCTGCAGACCCTCGGGATCTCCTCGCTCATCCTCCTGATCGTGGGCTATGGCGCCGGGCGCCTGCGCGAGCTGCGCGACCCCGCCCATGCCCTCACCCCCGTGGCGGTGGGCGCCGCTGGGACCGCCGTGGCCGCGCTGGGGTTCTCATTCGTGCAGTTCCTGCTCGGTGTCGACGCCCCGGTTAGCCTGCTCCTGATCCGCGAGATGCTGGCCACCATCGTGCTCAACGCCCTCCTCGCCATGCCGGTTTACGCCCTGGTCCGGCGGGTGCTGCTACCCCTGCTGCCCGGCGATCCCCGCCGCCGCCGCCGCCGCGCCTACATGACCGGCGGCCTGAGCCCGATCTCCCGCGCCTAGGCCGCCCGATGCTCCAGCTCCAGGATCAACGCAAGGCGCCGATCACTCCGCAGCTCGCCCTACGGGTGGCGATGCTGGCCGGCATCGCGCTGGCGATGTTCGGCATCGTGTTCTTCCGCCTCTGGTACCTGCAGGTGCTGTCCGGCGACAAGTACCTCACGCAGGCCAACGACAACCGCGTGCGCGACATAGTGGTCCCGGCGCCGCGCGGCGACGTCATCGACCGCAACGGCACCGTCCTGGTCGACAACCGGATCTCGATTGCCGTCCAGATCGAGCCCCAGAAGCTGCCGCCGCGGGGGCCGCGGCGGGCCGAGCTCTACCGGCGTCTCGGACGCGTCCTCGGCATGTCGCCGGCCAAGATCGCCCGGGAGGTCGTGGAGCAGCGAAAGGCCCTGCCCTACGCGACCATCACGATCAAGCAGGACGTCCCGCCCGCGGTCCGCGACTACGTGCTGGAGCGCCAGAACCAGTTCCCGGCCGTGGTCGTCCAGAAGGTGTACCTGCGCCACTACCCCCACAAGGAGCTGGGGGCCCAGCTGTTCGGCACGGTGGGCGAGATCAGCCCCAAGGAGCTGAAGATGTCGCGCTTCCGCGGCGTGCACCAGGGGACGGTGGTCGGGCAGGGCGGACTCGAGTGGACGTATGACCGCTGGCTTCGCGGGGTCCCGGGGGCCACGCGGGTGCAGGTGGACTCGCTCGGCCGGCCCAAGGGCGAGCTGTCTCTCCAGGAGCCCAAGCAGGGCAAGCAGCTCAAGCTCTCGGTCGACTTCGACCTCGAGCGTGCCGGCCAGGAGGCGATGTCCGAGGCGGCCGGCATCCCGATCACCAACGGCGAGCAGAACCGCGGCGGCGCGTTCGTAGCGATGGACCCGCGCAACGGCCAGGTGCTGGCCATGGGCTCCTATCCCAGCTTCGACCCCAACCTGTTCGCCAAGCCGCTCAAGGAGTCGACGTTCAAGAAGCTGAACAGCGTCGAGACCGGGGCGCCGCTGGTGGACCGGGTTATCGACGGCCTGTATCCGACCGGCTCGACCATGAAGCCGATCACCGCGGTGGCCGCCCTGCAGTCGGGCGTGATCACCCCGGACACCTACGTCGACGACCCGGGGTCGGTCCAGATCGGCAACATCGTCTTCCAGAACGCCGGGGGGGCGGCGCACGGCACGGTCAGCCTTCCCACTGCCCTGCAGGTCTCCTCGGACGTGTTCTTCTACATCATGGGCGCCCGGCTGGACTCGGCGCCCGGGCACCCGCTGCAGAAATGGGCGCGGCGGCTGGGGCTGGGCCGCCCAACCGGCATAGACCTCCCCGGCGAGACGGACGGACTGGTTCCGAGCCCCCCCTGGCGCGATCGTCTCTACCGCCGCAAGCTGACCGACCGGCCCTGGTCGATCGGCGACAACGTCAACTTCGCGGTCGGCCAGGGCGACCTGCAGGCGACGCCGCTGCAGATGGCGGTCGCCTACTCGGCCATCGCCAACGACGGGAGAGTCGTCACTCCCCACATCGGGCTGCGTATCGAGGACGCCGCCGGCCGCCTGCTCCAGGAGGTTGACCCGCCGCCCAGCCGCAAGGTGAAGCTCGACGAGTACGGCCGCCAGGCGATCCTCAACGGCCTGCAGCTCGCCGCCGGCTCCCCGCCGGGCACCTCGGCCGACGTGTTCAAGGGCTTCCCCTATCGCGTCATGGGTAAGACCGGCACCGCGGAGCGTCCGGGATGGGGCGACCAGTCCTGGTACGTCTGCTACGCCCCGGCCGCCGGGGGCAAGGGGCCGATCGTGGTGGCGGTGACCGTCGAGCAGGGTGGATGGGGCGCCTCGGCCGCCGCCCCGGCGGCGCGGCTGATCCTCTCCCAGTGGTTCAACGTCGCCAAGAAGCTGGTGGTCGGCTCCTCCCACACCCGATGAGCACGGTCCCACCACGCAGCCCGATCCACCGGCGGGTCGACGAGCTCGCCCAGCCGCCCCGGCGCGAGCTGCACTTCGACCCGCTGCTGGCGGTGGCGGCCATCGGCCTCATCACCTGCTCGCTGGTGGTGCTGGGCGTCGCGACCCGCGACGACGTGCTCGGGCAGCCGCATTACTTCCTCTACCGCCAGGCCGCCTACGCGGTGGTCGGGGTGATCCTGATGATCGCGGTGGCGCGCATCGACTACTCCCGCCTGCGCGAGCTCAAGTATGGGCTCTACACCTCGATGATCGCCCTGATCCTGCTGGTGGTCGCGGTGGGCACCACCACCCGCGGCTCGCGCCGCTCCTTCTCGCTGCCGTTCTTCTCGCTCCAGCCGTCCGAGCTCGGCAAGCTGTTCCTGGTCCTCGCCCTGTCGGCCTTCGTGGTCGACCGCACCAGGCGGATAGGCGACCGCGACACCACCGCCCGGGTCATGCTGGCCGCCCTGGTGCCGGCGGCGCTGGTGATGCTCCAGCCCGACCTGGGCACCGGGCTGGTCTACGCGGTGATCGGCGTGGCGGTGCTGTTCGTCGCCGGGACGGCCTGGCGCCACTTCGCCGCGCTGGGTGCGCTGGCCGCCGCGGCCATCGCGCTCAGCGTGGTGGTCGCCCCCGCGGTCGGGATGCCGGTGCTCAAGGGCTACCAGGTGGACCGCCTCACGGCCTTCCTGAACCCGTCCGAGAACCCTCGCGACCAGGGCTACCAGCAAAACCAGTCGCGGATCGCCATCGGGTCGGGGGAGAAGACCGGCCGCGGGCCGGAGAAGGCAACCCAGACGCGTCTGAATTTCCTGCCCGAGCATCACACCGACTTCGTGTTCGCGGTGGTCGGAGAGGCCTTCGGGTTCCTGGGCGCGGCGGTCGTGCTCTCGCTCTATGCGCTGCTCATATGGCGCTCGCTGCGCATAGTGCCGATGGCCAAGAACCTCTACGGCGCGCTGATCGCTGGCGGGATAAGCGCGATGCTGATGTTCCAGGTCTTCGTGAACGTCGGCATGACCGTGGGGATCATGCCGATCACGGGGATCCCCCTTCCGCTGCTCAGCTACGGGGGCTCGTCGGTGATCGTCACCTTCCTGGCCATCGGGCTGCTGCAGTCGATCCACGTGCAGGGCAGGCTGGCGTCCGGGCCCAAGGTCCAGGGTCTGCTGTGATGCAGGGCGGGTCATGAAGAAACAGGTCCTGGTGAGCGTGGATCGCGCCGAGACGCGGGTTGCGCTGCTGGAGGCGACCGGAAAGCCGGCCTCCAAGGCAGCCATCCGGCGCCGGCCCAAGCCCGACCCGGCCGCCGGCTACCGGGTCGCCGAGCTCTACCTCGAGCGTCGCGGGGCGCGCTCGATCGTCGGCAACATCTACAAGGGGCGCGTCGACAACGTGCTGCCCGGCCTGGAGGCGGCGTTCGTCGACATCGGGCTCGAGAAGAACGGGTTCCTGCACGTCGACGAGATCGTCCTCCCCGGCGTGGAGGCGCCCCGTCGCGGCCGTGGGCGGGGTGGGCGCCGGATCACCGACCTGCTCGAGCCCGGCCAGGAGGTCGTGGTGCAGGTGGTCAAGGACCCGCTCAAGACCAAGGGCGCGCGGCTGTCCATGGAGCTCACGATCGCCGGCCGCTACATGGTCTTCGTCCCCACCGGCGAGGGAATCGGGGTCTCACGCCGGCTGGAGGACAAGGAGCGCGACCGGCTGCGCCGGGAGGCGTCCGGCCTGGACCTGCGGGGGGGCGGAGTGATCATCCGCACCGCCGCCCACGGCGCCAGGCGCAAGGACTTCGAGCGCGAGCTGCTCTACCTCTACAAGCTCCACGAGGTGCTGCAGAGGCGCGTGGAGGAGTCCGAGGCCCCGGCGATGGTCTTCCAGGAGGCCGACCTATCGGTCCGGGTGGTGCGCGACATCTTCTCCGCCCACTTCGAGCGCGCCGTGGTGGACGACCGCAAGCAGCACCAGCGCCTGGTGTCGTTCTTCACCCGGACCGCTCCCGAGCTGGTCGAGCGGGTCGAGCTCTACGAGGACGAGCCCCCTCTGTTCGAGGCCTACGGGGTGGAGCCGGTGCTGCAGGGGACGCTCTCGCGCCGGGTCGAGCTGCCCAGCGGCGGCTACCTGATGATCGACTACGCCGAGGCGCTGACCGTGATCGACGTCAACAGCGGCTCCTACACCGGCCGCGGCAGGACGGCCCGGCTCGAGGATGTCATCGCCAAGACCAACCTCGAGGCGGCGGAGGAGGTGGTCAACCAGCTGCGCCTGCGCGACATCGGCGGGATCATCGTCATCGACTTCATCGACATGGCCCGCGCCCGCAACCGCGACGCCGTGCTCAAGACGCTGCGCAGGACGCTCGACGAGGACCGCACCAAGACCTTCGTGGTGGAGATCTCCCCGCTGGGGCTGGTGGAGATGACCCGCCAGAACGTGACCGAGGGAGTGCGGGAGATCATGACCCGCCCGTGCCCGACCTGCGACGGCGACGGGGTGATCCTGTCCGAGGAGACGATCGCCATCGAGTTCGAGCGGCGCCTGAGCGACATCGCCCGCGAGCGCGGGCGCCCCGAGGCGATGCTGGTGCGCATGCACCCTCGGGTAGTGGCCGAGTTCACCGGTAACGGCGCCCGGATGCTCAAGGAGCTCGAGGAGGCCACCGGCAAGCGCTTCCACTTCGAGGGCTCGGAGGGCCTGCCGCTCGACCACTTCGACATCGTGCTGGAGGGCAGCCGCGCCGAGGTCGAGGAGCGCGCCCTCCCGTTCCGCGAGGGCGAGGAGGTCCTGGTCCAGATCGTCGAGCCCCACATGTACAACGCCGACGACGCGGTGGCCAAGATCGACGGCTACATCATCTCGGTGGTGGCGGGCGGCCGGCACGTGGGGGAGAAGCGCCTGGTCCGCATCGACGAGGTCGGCCGCACCGCGGCGACCGCGTCGCTGGTCGAGGACGGCGCGCGCCGGGACGCGGAGGCCGCCGGGGAGCCGGCCGACGATGACGTACAATCGCGATCCCGGCGTCGGGGCCGCAGGGGCGGACGGCGCCGTTCCCGCGCCAGGGGGGCCGAGGGCGGCGCGAGCGCCGGCCCGTCGGGTGACCGGGCGGCCGTAAGCGAGCAGAGATGACCTACGCGATCGTCAGAACCGGTGGCAAGCAGTACCGCGTCGAGCAGGGCCAGTCGCTGCTGGTCGAGCGCCTGTCCGCGAAGGAGGGCGCCAGGGTCGTGCTCGAGCCGCTGCTCCTGCGCGACGGGGACAAGCTGGTGGACGGTGACGACCTCTCCAAGGCGACGGTGTCGGCCCGGGTGGTGGCGCACGAGCGGGGCCCGAAGATCCGCGTGCTCAAGTTCAAGCCCAAGCGCGGTTACAAGCGACGCGCCGGCCACCGGCAGGCGCTAACGCGCCTCGAGGTCACCGAGATCAAGCTCGGAGCCCGCCGCCCTCGCGCCCGCAAGCCGGCCGCCAAGGCCGACGACGGCGCGGAGAAGGCGACCTCCCGGCCGTCCGCTCCCCGCCAGCGTGCCGCCCGGAAGGAGGACTAGGGATGGCTCACAAGAAGGGACTGGGCTCCAGCCGCAACGGCCGCGACTCGCACTCCAAGCGCCTGGGGGTGAAGGTGTTCGCCGGCCAGACGGTGACCGGGGGTGAGATCATCGTGCGCCAGCGGGGGACCCGCTTCCGGCCCGGGGACGGCACCGGGATCGGCAACGACGACACGATCTTCGCCACCCGCCCCGGGACCGTCGAGTTTCGCACCGGCCGCCGTGGCCGGGTGATCTCGGTGGTCGAGACGCCGGCCGAGTAGCCTGCCCCGCCGGCCTGCGGCCGGCGGCCGGTGTCAGGATGGAGCGCCGGCATGCTGCACGACCGAGCCAAGATCCACGTCCAGGCCGGCGCCGGCGGCGATGGGTCCACCAGCTTCCGGCGCGAGGCCCACGTCCCCCGCGGCGGGCCCGACGGCGGCGACGGCGGCCGCGGCGGCGACGTCGTCCTGCTGTGCGACGAGTCATTGCGCGACCTTCAGGCCTTCCGGCGCCGGGTGCACCACCGCGCCCAGCGCGGCGGCCAGGGCCACGGAGCGCTGCGCCACGGCGCGGCCGGCGAGCCGCTGGTGATCCGGGTGCCGCCGGGGACGGAGGCGATCGGGGTCGACGGCACGCGTCACGACCTGCTCGAGCCCGACCGCCGGGTCGTGGTGGCGCGCGGCGGTCCCGGCGGACACGGCAACAAGCGGTTTGCGAGCGCGACGCGTCAGGCCCCCAGGTTCGCCGAGCGGGGCCTGCCGGGCGAGGAGGGCTGGATCGAGCTGCGGTTGAAGCTGCTGGCCGACGTCGGCCTGATCGGACTCCCCAACGCCGGCAAGTCGTCGCTGCTGCGTCGTCTCACCCGCGCGCATCCGAAGGTCGCCTCCTATCCCTTCACCACGCTGGAGCCCGTCCTGGGAACGCTGGACCTCGACGATCACCAGCTCGTCATCGCCGACATCCCGGGCCTGATCGAGGGCGCCAGCCGGGGAGCCGGGATCGGCCACGATTTCCTCGCCCACGTCGAGCGGACGCGGCTGCTCGTCCACATCCTCGACTTGGCGCCGGCCGACGGGTCGGATCCCGCGCGCAGCTTCGAGGTCGTCGAGGGGGAGCTGCGCCTGCACGATCCGCGCCTGGCGGAGCTTCCTCGGGTGCTGGCGCTGGCCAAGGCCGACCTGGTCTCGCCACCGGAGCGGGAGACCGCCGCGGCGAGATGGCGCTCGAGGCTGGGCGAGCGGCCGGTCGTGGTCACCTCGAGCGTTACCGGAGAGGGCCTGGACGCGCTGGCCGAGGTGCTCGCCCGTGAGGTGGCGGTCGCGGCCCCGGCCGCGCGACCGCCGCTGCCGGTCGGCGAGCCCGAGCTGGCCGAACACCGGGTCTTTCGCCCGCGCGCCCGGCGCAGCCTCGACGTCCAGCGGGTCGCGGACGGACGCTTCCGGGTCACCGGGGAGGCGGTGGAGCGGCTGGTCGCGCGCCACGACCTCGACAACGAGGACGCGCTCGGCTATCTGGAGGGCCGCCTGCGCCGGCTGGGGCTGATCGATGCCCTGGAGCGCGAGGGCTTCGAGCCCGGCGACGAGGTGGAGATCGCGGGCGTCGCGTTCGAGCTGGATCCCGGCGCGGCGCCCTGAGCGGGGACGGGCGGGCGGCTCTCTAAGCTGCGGGCGCATGGGCGCCACGGTCGTGAAGCTCGGCTCGAGCATCGTCGCCGACGAGGCCGGCGAGCTTCGCACCGCCGTGCTGCGCTCGGTGTGCCGAGCCGCCGCCGGGGTGCACCACGCCGGCGACGACGTGGTGCTGGTCACCAGCGGGGCGATCGCGCGCGGCATGATGGTGCTGGGACTCAAGCTGCCCGCGGCCGGAGGCGGGGCGCGCCCGCGAGCCATGGACGAGCTCCAGGCGGCCAGCGCCGTGGGGCAGGGCAAGCTCTACCGCTTCTACGACGAGCTGCTGCGCGAGCACGGGGTGCCGAGCGCCCAGGTCCTGCTCACCTTCTTCGACATGAGCGCCCGCAGCCACTACCTCAACGCTCGCCAGACGCTGCGCAAGCTGCTGGACTGGCGCGTGGTCCCGGTGATCAACGAGAACGACACCACCACCACCGACGAGATCTCGTTCGGGGACAACGACTTCCTGGCCGCCCAGGTGGCGATTCTGGTCGGCGCCGGGCGGCTGGTGCTGCTGACCGACACCGACGGCCTCCACACCGCCGACCCGCGCCGCCGCCCGAGCGCGCCGCTGGTCGGCGAGGTGACCGACTTCGAGTCGCTCTCGGAGCTGGAGATCGGGCATGCCACCTCGCCGCTGGGTTCCGGGGGCATGCGCTCCAAGGTGGTCGCGGCCGAGATGGCCACCGCCGCCGGCATCGAGACGGTGATCGCCAGCGGGCTGGACGGGGAGGTGGTCGCGGCGGCGATCCAGGGCCGCCGGGCGGGCACCCGGTTTCCGCCTCGCACGTCACGCTACTCGAGCTTCAAGCTGTGGCTGAAGTACGCCAAGCCCAGCCACGGCCGGGTGGTGGTGGACGCGGGCGCCGCGCGGGCCCTGCGCGAGGGCGGGACCTCGCTGCTGCCGGTCGGCGTGGTCGACGTCGGCGGCGAGTTCGACGCCGGCGACGCGGTCGACGTCGTCGACGGCGGCGCCACCATCGGCAAGGGGATCTGCAATTACTCGGCGGGCGAGCTGCGCCGCATCAAGGGCATGAAATCCGATGAGGTTCGCCGGCTGCTGCCCCGGGCGACCGAGGAGGCAGTCCACCGGGACTACTTCGTGCTCGGCTGAGCCTCGCGTAACCTGTCGCCATGGCCATCACCACGCACTCGGTGGCAGACGTGTGCCGCAGCGCCAAGCGGGCGTCGCGCGCGCTCGCAGCGCTCGACACCGTCACCAAGGACCGGGCGCTGGAGGCGATCGCGGCGGCGGTGGACGAGCGCGCCGACGAGATCCTCGACGCCAACGCGAGGGACATGGAGGCGGGCCGGGCGGCCGGCCTGGACGCCGCCTTCCTGGACAAGCTGCGTCTCGATCACGACCGCGTCGCGGCGATGTCGCATGGCGTGCGCCAGATCGTGGCGCTGTCCGACCCCGTGGGCGAGGTCATCCGCGGCTTCCGGCTGCCCAACGGGCTCGACCTGCGCCAGGTGCGCGCGCCGCTGGGGGTCGTGGCGGTCGTCTACGAGGCGCGGCCGAACGTCACGGTGGACTGCACCGCGCTGGCGATCAAGTCGGGGAACGCCATCGTGCTGCGCGGCTCCTCCCAGGCTGCCCACTCCAACGCCGTGCTGGCCGCCGTGGCCACCGAGGCCGCGGACGACGCCGGCCTCCCCGGTGGGACGATCGGGTTGGTGGCGGGCGGCGGCCGCGGGGAGCTCGCGGAGCTGGCGACCCAGGACGGGCTGGTCGACCTGATCGTGCCGCGCGGCGGAGAGGGCCTGAAGGCGGCGCTCCAGGACGTCGCCACGGTGCCGGTGATCTACGCCGCGTCGGGCAACTGCCACGTATTCGTGGATGCCGGCGCCGACCTGGGGATGGCCGAGGAGATAGTGCTCAACGCCAAGACCCAGCGACCCGGGGTCTGCAACGCGATCGAGACCCTGCTGGTCCACCGCGACGCGGCGCCCACGTTCCTGCCTGGGGCCCTTCGCCGCCTGCGGGACGCCGGAGTGCAGCTGCGCGCCGACCGGCGAGCCCGCGCCGCGGTCGGCGACCTGGCCACCAGCCTGCAGGAAGCGACCGAGGAGGACTGGGACACCGAGTACCTCGCCATGGTCCTGGCGGTCGGGGTGGTCGATTCCGTCCAGGAGGCGATCGAGCACATCAACGCGCATGGCAGCGGGCACTCGGAGGCGATCGTCACCGCGTCTACCGACTCGGCTCGTGCCTTCGAGCTTGGCATCGACGCCGCGTGCGTCTACGTCAACGCCTCGACTCGGTTCACCGACGGCGGGGAGTTCGGGATGGGGGCCGAGATCGGCAACTCCACCCAGAAGCTCCACGCCCGCGGGCCGATCGGGATGCGCGAGCTGTGCACGTACAAGTACCTCGTCGAAGGCTCGGGCCAGGTCCGCCCCTGACGAGCGCCGCCGTGATCGGGCAACGGGTGCGCTAGCGGTTGGCGCGAATCGGCATCTTCGGCGGGACGTTCAGCCCTCCGCACGTCGGCCACCTCGCCTGCGCGGACGCCGCCCTGTCCCGGCTGGGGCTAGATCGGGTGCTGCTGATGCCGGTCGCGCGACCTCCCCACAAGGAGGCGACCGAGGACCCCGGTCCCGAGCATCGCCTGGCGATGTGCCGGCTGGCCACCGCGGGGGACGAGCGCGTCGGGGTCTCGGAGCTCGAGATCCAGCGGGGCGGGCCGTCGTACACGGTCGATACCCTGCGGGCGCTGCACGAGGCAAGCCCCCAGGACGAGCTCACCTTCGTGGCGGGCGGCGACATGGCCGCCAGCCTGCCCGGCTGGCGCGAGCCCGAGGAGGTCCTGCGGCTGGCCCGGTTCGCGGTGGCCGAGCGCGAGGGGGCCGACCGCGCCGAGGTGGAGCGGGCGCTGGCCGGCCTGGAGGGGCGCGATCGCGTGGTGTTCTTCGAGATGCCCCGGGTCGAAGTCTCCTCGAGTGCGATTCGCCGTGGCATCGCGGCCGGGCGACCGGTCCGTGACCTGGTGCCCGACGCCGTCGCGCGCTACATCGACGAGCACGGGCTCTACGGGGCGGCGGCGAGCTCGCGGACGATGGTGGGATGACCGGGGAAGAGCTCGCCCGGGTCATCGCCGGCTATGCCGAGGACAAGAAGGCGCGCGACATCGTCGCGCTGGACCTGCGGGGGATGGTCACGTACACCGACTACTTCGTGATCTGCTCGGGAACCTCCGACCGCCAGACGAAGGCGATCCACGACGGCATCTACGAGGGGCTCAAGCACGATTACGGGACGCTGCCCAGGCGGATCGAGGGGCTGCCGCAGGCGCGGTGGATCCTGATGGACTACCTCGACGTCGTCGTCCACGTCTTCACCCCGGAGATGCGCTCCTTCTACCGGCTGGAGCATCTGTGGGGCGAGGCGCCGGCGCACGAGATGGCGCGCACCGGCGCCTAGGCGCGCGACGCGCCTGTACTACCCTTGCCCTGACGCCCGATCACTGGGGCTGTAGCTCAGCTGGGAGAGCGCCTCGCTGGCAGCGAGGAGGCCACGGGTTCGAGTCCCGTCAGCTCCATCACCGCATGGCGGCCCGACCTCTGGGCACGCCGCTCAGTCGACCTCCTCGGCCGCCACCGACGGGTTCGGCGCCGAGGCGGCGTCCTGCGTGGAGCGCGCATCCCCGCCATCCGCACCTCGCCCTCGCTCCCCAGCGGACCGCTCGTCCGCCGCGGCCGGGCTCGGCTTGGCGCCCGTCAACCGGGCCAGGGCCCGCCTGGCTGTATCCAGAAGCGGCATCTCCGGCTCCTCCCGTCATCTCACCCAAGCCAAGCCCAGGCCGCCCGAGCGCAAACCCGAGCGTCGCTGGGATGGAGCCGGCCAGGGCGGTCGCCGCGTCGCCTAGAGGACCCCGCGCACGAAGTACTCAAGCGCGCGGTTGAGCAGCTCGGCCCGCTCCCACTGCAGGAAGTGGCCGGCCCGCGGGACCACGAACGGGCCGATCAGCTCGCTGAACACCACCTCGCAGCGCTCGGGGAAGTCACGCCAGATGACATGGTCGTCGGGGCCGTAGAGGACCAGCGTCGGGACTGGGTTGCGCTCGAAGAAGCGCGGCGGCTCGGACATCCCGCGGGTCCCCATCGCGCTCTCGTAGTTGCCGAAGGACGCCCGCAGCCGATCGGGGTCCGCGAACGGCTCGGTCATGAAGTCCACCTCGCCCGGGTCGAACGCGCCCGGGCTGGCCCAGAAGCGATGCCCGTAGAAGCCGGCGATGTAGCGCCGGCGGCGCTGGGGCGAGTCCAGCTCGGCCGCCAGCGCGTCCGCGTCGCGGCCCTGGCGGACGAAATAGTCGGACGCCTGGCGCATCTCCCGGCCGGGCACCGACGGAAGTCCAGCCTCCTCGTACTCCTCGGGGACCAGCGGCAGCACGGTGTTGAACAGGCACTGGCGGGCGACGAAGCCCTCGAAGCGCAGGCCGAGGTCCTGGATCACGGCGCCGCCGAGGTCGCCGCCGGCGGCGACGCATCCCTCGTGGCCGAGCACGTCGTGGACCAGCGCGTGGAGGTCGCGGGCATGGGCGGCGAGGTCGTAGAACCCGTCCGGCGCCAGCCCCGAGTCGCCGAACCCGCGCAGGTCCGGGACGATCACCTCGAAGCCGGCAGCGGCCAGCGGTCCGACGTTGCGCCACCAGATCCGCTTGGTCTCTGGCCACCCGTGCACGAGCAGCAGCGGCGCGCCGCCCGCACCCTGCCGCAGGAAGGCGAGCTCGACGCCGTCGCGCACGTGGGCGCGCTGCACCGGGAATGCGCCGGGGTCCGGCACGCCGGCAGTCTAGGCGCCGGCGCTCGCTAGCCTCTCGAACGTGACCGAGCACCGCTACGAGCCCCACCGCATCGAGTCCCGCTGGCAGCGCGTCTGGGACGACGAGGGCACCTGGGAAGTTCCCAACGAGGGGGTCGACGACCGGCCCAAGGCGTACGTGCTGGAGATGCTGCCGTATCCCAGTGGCGAGCCCCACATAGGGCACCTGAAGACCTATTCGGTGGGCGACGCCATCGCGCACTTCCGTCGGCGCAACGGCTTCCGCGTCCTGCACCCGATGGGCTACGACGCCTTCGGGCTGCCTGCCGAGAACCATGCCATCAAGACCGGCGAGCACCCGCGCGAGTCCACCGAGAAGTCGATCGCCGCCTTCCAGCGCCAGTTCCGGCAGTGGGGCATCTCGATCGACTGGACGCGTGAGTTCGGTACCCACGAGCCCCGCTACTACCGCTGGACGCAGTGGATCTTCCTCAGGCTCCTGGCAGGCGATCTCGCCTACCGCAAGGAGGCCGCGGTCAAGTGGTGCCCCAACGACGCCACGGTCCTGGCCAACGAGCAGGTGGTCGACGGCCGCTGCGAGCGTTGCGGCGCAGAGGTCGAGGCCCGCCAGCTCGAGCAGTGGTTCTTGCGCATCACCGACTACGCCGACGCCCTGCTGCACGACCTCGAGGGCATCGACTGGCCCGAGCACGTCAAGACCATGCAGCGCAACTGGATCGGCCGCAGCGAGGGGGCGGAGGTGATCTTCCGCTGCGAGGAGCTGGGGATCGATTACCCCGTGTTCACCACACGACCCGACACGCTGTTCGGCGCCACGTTCTTCGTCCTGGCCCCCGAGCACCCGGACGTGCTCAAGCTGGCGGCCGGCGGCGAGCACGAGGCGGAGGTCCGCGCCTACGTCAATCACGCCCTGGCTGAGACCACCGAGGCGCGGGGCGACCCGGAGAAGCCCAAGACCGGCGTGCCGCTCGGGCGCACCGTGACCAATCCGGTCAACGGCGAGCGCCTGCCGGTGTACGTCGCCGACTACGTGCTGATGGAGTACGGGACGGGGGCGATCATGGCGGTGCCGGGTCACGACGAGCGCGACTACGCCTTCGCCCGCACGTTCGGCCTGCCGATCCGCCGGGTGATCCAGGGCCCCGACGACCGGCTGCCCTACACCGGCGACGGGCTCCTGGTCAACTCCGCTCCCGCGTTCGACGGCCTGTCGAACCGCCAGGCGATGGAGCGGATCGTCGCCTGGCTCGACCGCGAGGGGCGCGGGCATGCCTCGGTGAGCTACCGGCTGCGTGACTGGCTCGTCTCCCGGCAGCGCTACTGGGGATGCCCGATCCCGGTCGTCTATTGCGCGCGCTGCGGCGTCGTACCGGTCCCCGAGGATCAGCTGCCGGTGCGGCTGCCCGACCTGCGCGACTACGCGCCGCGCGGGCAGTCACCGCTGGCCGCCGCGCAGGATTGGGTGCGCACCGAATGTCCGGCTTGCGGCGGCGAGGCGCGGCGCGAGACCGACACCATGGACACCTTCGTCGACTCGTCCTGGTACTTCCTGCGCTACTGCGATGCCCGCAATGACGAGGCGGCGTGGGACCCGGCGATCGTGCGCCGGTGGATGCCGGTCGACCAGTACATCGGCGGGGTCGAGCACGCGATCCTCCACCTGCTGTACGCGCGTTTCGTGTGCAAGGCGCTGACCGACATGGCGGCCCTGGACGTGCGCGAGCCGTTCTCGGCCCTGTTCACCCAGGGCATGGTGACCAAGCAGGGAGCCAAGATGTCCAAGTCCAAGGGCAACACGGTCGACCCGGCCGAGATCTCCGAGCGCTACGGCGCCGACACGGCCCGGTGCTACGTCCTGTTCATCGGCCCGCCCGACCAGGACGTCGACTGGTCGGACGACGGCGTCGAGGGCGTCCACCGCTTCCTGTCGCGCCTGTGGCGGCTGGGATCCGAGGTGGCCGACCAGGCTGCGCCCGCCGACCCCCCCGACGATCCCGCGGGCGACGACCTGGTCCTGCTGCGCAAGGCTCACTGGGCCATCGACAAGGTGGGTCGCGACATGACCGGGCGGTTCGCGTTCAACACGGCGATCGCCGCCGTGATGGAGCTGGTGAACGAGTGCTACCGGCAGCGGGACCGGGTGGGGGACGGCACCCTGCGCTTCGCCATCGCGACCGCCGCCTCGCTGGTCTTCCCGTTCGCCCCCCACTGCGGCGCCGACGTCTACGACCGGCTGACCGGCGAGCGGGTGTGGGAGCAGCCCTGGCCGTACCCGGACCCGGTGTTGCTCGAGTCCGACACCGTCGAGCTGGTGTGCCAGGTCAACGGCAAGGTCCGTGACCGCATCCGGGTGCCGGCCTCAGCGACCGAGGCAGAGCTGAAGGCGCTGTGCCGCGACGCTCCCCGGGTGCGCGCCCACCTCGACGGCCGCGAGGTGGTCAAGGAGGTCGTCGTCCCGGGACGGCTGGTCAACCTGGTCGTCCGCTAGCCCGGCGGCGGGCGCGGCAGCCGTGCCGCGGTCGCGGGCGCATGATCGAACCGAGCGAGGCCGGGTAGGGTCGTCAGCGATGAGCCCGCCGCCTGTGCCGGTCGGTCCCGACGCCCCGATCATGGAGGTGATGGCCACGATGCGGGCGATGCGGCGACTCAAGCCGGATCCGGTTCCCGACGAGCTGCTGGAGAAGCTGGTCGAGGCAGCCACCTGGGCGCCCAGCGGCGGGAACCTGCAGGCGTACTCGTTCGTGGTGGTCACCGACCGCGGGCAGATGGCGCGCCTGGCGGAGCTGTGGCGGGTGGTGTGCGACTTCTACCTGGGCTCGTTCGCGACGGTCGCGCCGGACCACATGCCCGAGGAGCGCCACGAGCGGCTGCGCGGGGCGCTGCGCTTCCAGCGCGACCACTTCCACGAGACGCCGGCGGTGATCGTCGCCTGCTACGAGCTGGCGGGGTGGTCGGCGCGGCTGCGCGGCGAGTGGCGCCGATTCGGCGTTGCGATGCGGGGTCTGGGGCCCCGTCGGACGGCGACCGTCGTGTCGGGGGCGCCGAGCTTCGCGGGGCGCTCGGAGGCGGCGAGCGTGTACCCCGGCGTACAGAACCTGCTGCTGGCGGCGCGCGCCCACGGGCTGGGGGCCACCCTGACCACCTGGCACCTGGCCCTCGAGCCCGAGTTCAAGTCGGTGCTGGGGATTCCGCGCGCCGTGCACACGTTCGCCCTGATCCCGGTCGGCTGGCCGCGCGGCAACTTCGGCCCGGTGCGGCGACAGCCGGCCGCCGAGGTGATCCACCGCGACCGCTGGTGACCGCCCGGCCGCCCTATCTGGCGGTTATCGGCTCTGGGGTGCCCGAGCGCGAGCGCGACGCCCAGGCCGAGGCGGTGGGACGGGAGCTGGCGCGGCGAGGGGCCGTCCTGGTGTGCGGAGGCCTGGGCGGCGTGATGGACGCCGCATGCCGCGGCGCCCGGGGGGCGGGGGGCACGACCGTGGGGCTCCTGCCGGGACCGGATCGCGCGGGCGCCAGCGCGCACCTCGCGGTGGCGCTGCCCACCGGAATGGGAGAGCTGCGCAACGGCCTGATCGTGCGCGCGGCCGACGCGGTGATCGCGGTCGGCGGTGAGTACGGGACGCTGTCGGAGATCGGCTTCGCGCTCAAGCTCGGCCGCCCGGTCGTCGGGCTGGGAACCTGGGAGCTGCACCGTCAGGGCCGGGTGGTGGATGCGGTGGTGACGGTCGCGGACGCCGCCGGCGCGGTGGAGCGCGCCCTGGCGCTCAGCGCCGCGAGACGAGGTTGAGCACGATGGTCAGGATCAGGCTCAGCGCGACCATCAGCCCCACCGGCACGTAGAGCCCGAACCGGCCGCTGCGGATCGCGATGTCGCCGGGCAGCCGGTGCACGCCGAGCTTGGCCGCCGCCAGGAGCGCCAAGCCGAGCAGGCCGATGGCCGCCGCGATGATGATCAGCGTCTTGGCGATCGCCTCCATGTCACAAGCCTAACCGCGGCCGGCCTGCGGTCCGGGGCGCCGACTTGTTGCAAACGCCGGCCCACCCGCGGCCGCGCCGCTCCTAGCCTCGCGCCCATGGGCGATCTCTCGCGGCCCCAGCTTGCGGTCTATGCCGCAGCGGCGCTGGCCATCGTGCTGATCGGGGCGCGCTACCTGCGTGAGAGCCGGCCGGCCGAGTCCGCCGCGGGAGGCAGCTCGGTCCCGGTGCGGGTGGATAGCGCGGGCGGGGGCTGGGCTGTGGTGCAGGTGGCCGGCGAGGTCCGCCGCCCGGGCGTCTACCGGCTGCGCTCGAGCGAGCGCGTGGACGATGCGGTTCGCATGGCCGGTGGCGCCACCTCCCGTGCCGACCTGTCGGGCGTCAATCTCGCCGCCAAGGTCGAGGACGGCCGACAGGTGATCGTGCCGCGGCGGGGGCAGGCAGGCGCGAGCGCGGCCACGGCGGCGGCCGTCACCGGCCCGGGCGCCGGCGGACCGGCGGGTGCGCCGCTCAACCTCAACACCGCTACGGCCGAGCAACTCGACCAGCTGGACGGGGTCGGACCCGCCACCGCCCGCAAGATCATCGCCTATCGCCAGCAGCACGGCGGCTTCCGGTCGGTCTCGGAGCTCGATCAGGTGCCCGGCATCGGCCCCAAGCGCATGGCCGCGCTCAAGGACCACCTGCGGACCTGACGGCGGGGCGTGTGCGTGCCGGACGGCCGTTAGCGGGCGCGGCTGTGGCCTGCGTCCGGGCCCATCCGCGCCATCTGCTGGCCGCGTGTCTGGTCGCGGGTCTGCTGAGCTTCGCCTCGGCGCCCGTGGTGCTCACCGCCGCGGCGCTCGCCGCCGCCCTGGGCGGCCGCCGGACGGCGCTGGGCGCGGGGGGCGCCGCGCTGGTGCTGAGCGGGGCGCTGCTCGCCCATGCCCGCGTCGATGCCCTGGATCGCACGGCCCTGGAGCCGCTGCTGGGCCACGAGGTGACTCTGTCGGCGACGCTGCTCGAGCGTCCACGGCGCGGCGCCTTCGGCACCCGCTTCGCGCTCGCGGCCCTGGCCTCTGGCCGGGGCCGCGGCGAGCGCGTGGTCCTGAGGCTTGGCCGCCTGCCTCGAGCGCTTCGGGTGGATCCCGGGAGGCGGCTGGAGATTCGGGGCGTCCTGACCCAGCTGGGCCCGCACGACGGCCACCTGCGCCGCCGCGGTGCGCATGCCCGAGTGGTCGTGCGCCGGCTCTGGGCCGGCGGGGGGAGTCGCGGCGGAGTGCTCGGGTGGGTGGACGAGCTCCGCGCCCGGGCCGAGGCGTCGGTGGGGAGGGGGCTCGATCGGCGCCGGGCCGCCCTGGCGCGCGGGATGGTGCTTGGTCAGGACGAGGCCCTCTCCGAGGCCGACCTCCGGGCCTTCCGGGCGTCGGGACTCGCCCACCTGCTCGCCGCCTCCGGTCAGAACGTGATGCTGCTGTCCGCCCTGGCCGTGCCCGCCCTCGCGGCCCTGGGATTAGGGCTGCGCGCGCGCCTGACCGGCGCGCTGGCGCTCATAGCCGTGTACGTCCCAGTCGCGGGCGCCGGCCCCTCCATCCTGCGGGCCGGCGTGATGGGCGCCGCGGCCATCGTGGCCGGGCTGGCCGGGCGCCCGGCATCGCGCTGGTACGCCCTTCTGCTGGCCGCCGCGATCACCCTGGCGGTCAACCCCAGAGCGGCCGGGGACCCCGGCTGGCAGCTGTCGTTCGCCGTCGTGGTGGGCATCCTGGGGCTGGCTCGGCCGCTGCGGGGCGCGCTCGCCGCCCGCAGGATGCCACCGGGCTTAGCGGAGGCGATCGCGGTGACCGCCTCGGCGACCCTGGCCACCGCGCCGCTGCTGTCGTTCCACTTCGGCCGCGTGTCCGCGATCTCGCTTCCGGCCAATCTGCTGGCGGCGTGCGCGGTGGCTCCGGTGATGTGGCTCGGGATGCTCGCCGCCGCGATCGGTGCGGTGCTGCCCGCCGGCGCGGCCGTGATGAACTGGCTGGCCCAGTTCCCGCTGGGCTACCTGGCCTGGCTCGCGGCCACGGCGGCCGCGCTTCCCGGCGCCAGCGTCCCCGCTCGCCTCGGCTCCAGCGCCGCGGTCGTCGCGGCCTACGGACTCCTCGGCCTCGCCTTCGCCCTGCGCGGGCGCATGGCCGCGGTCCTGCCGCCAGGCGCCGCGGGCGCAGCGGTGGCGGTCGGCGCGGTCGCCGTCGCGGTTTCCCTGGCCGGCGGCCGGCCCGCGCCGCCGGACCCTCGTGCGCTGGTCGTCTGGTTCTTCGACGTGGGACAGGGAGACGCCACCTTGATCCAGCACGGCGGCGCCTCGATGCTGGTCGACACCGGGCCGCCCGGCGGCCCCCTGCTGGGCCGTCTGCGGGCGGCTGGCGTGCGGCGCATCGACGTGCTGGTGGTCACCCACGCCCAGTCCGATCACGAGGGCGGGGCCGCCGCCGTGCTGGACCGCTATCCGGTCGGCCTTCTGGTCGACGGAGGCGAGGGGACGGCGACCCGCGAGCATCAGGCGATCCTTGCGGCGGCGCGCCGGCGCCAGGTTCCCCGCACGGCGCCAGACGCAGGGCAGGAGCTTCGCGCCGGGCCCCTGCGGCTGGAGGTCCTGTGGCCGCGGCGGGAACCCGCCGAGCGCCACGCCGGCGAGGATCCCAATCTCCGGGCGGTCGTGGCGGTCCTGCACGACGGCGACTTCGACCTCCTACTGCCCGCCGACGCCGAATCCGATGTCACCGCCACGCTCGACCTGCCACCGGTGGACGCACTGAAGGTGGCGCATCACGGGAGCAGGGACCCCGGCCTGCCGGATCTGCTCGCCCGACTGCATCCGCGCCTGGCGGTGATCGAGGTCGGCC
>DATAEY010000029.1:0-2607 GCA_036257715.1 Solirubrobacteraceae bacterium
ACCAGGAGCTGGAGCGCTACGGGCGCCGCGGCATGGTGCAGCGCATGCGCCGGCTGCGGCGCACCGAGCGCCATGGCGGGCGCGCCGCGACCGCCTAGGCGCGGTCGGTCGCCGCCGGCCACCCCCACCCGTCCGTCGCCCCCGCGCCGGCGGTAGGACCCTCTACCCGTAGACCGGCTCGAGCGTCGACCACTGGTCGCGGTCGTGGCCGGGTATCACGAGCGCCCCGGGCGTGCGCTCGACGTAGCGCCGGATCTCCCGGACAGACCGCCAGAAGAGGTGGTGGTCCTGCAGGAACAGCGGCTCGACATCGCCGTCGATCGCGCGCAGCTCGTACACGGCGTCGCCGGCCAGCAGGGCCTCCCGATCGGCCAGCCGCAGCAGCACCGACTGGTGTCCGAGGGTGTGGCCCGGGGTGGCGATCAGGCGGATGGAGCCGTCGCCGAGCAGGTCGAGCGTCTGGCCGAACGCCGCGAACGACTCGACCTCGGGGCCGTCGAAGCCCACCGCCCACCAGTCGAAGCCATGATCGAACTGCGAGGTGCGGTAGCCGCGCAGCGCGCCGCCGCGCCGGATCGCCACCTCCCACTCGCGGCCGTCGAGGACGAACGTGGCCTGCGGGAACTCTGAGACTCCGCTGGCGTGGTCGGTGTGCAGATGGGTCATGACGACCAGCGCCACGTCGCGCGGATCCACGCCTCGAGCCCGCAGCTGGGCGGTGACCGCCTGGTCGGGCCGTACGCGAAAGCCGCTCAGGCGGGCGGCCAGGCGGCCGAAGCTCTGCGCCGGGTCGATCGCCACGCTGGGATGCATGCCGGTATCGACCAGGATCGGGCCGGCGCCGGGGTGCTCGACCAGGAAGGCGGGCGCCGGCACCCACACCCAGTCGCGGCGGCTGCGCCCCACCCCGAGGCCGCGCAGGGTGGCGAAGCGGCCGGCGGGACGCTCCAGGAGCCCGGGCGGGACCCGGACCTCGCCGGTGAGGAGGGGATGCAGCCGCACGGTGGCGCCCGGCCGCCCGCCCGGCAGCGGCAGCTGGGCCGGCCGGATCTCGGCCGAGACGCTCACGCGGCTGAGGCTAGCGGCAGGGATAAGCTCCGGCGAGCGATGCACCATGCCGCCCGCCAGCCGCTGTGGCGGCCGGGCCTGCTCGAGGGACAGGTCGTCGCCGTGGCCGGCCGCGCGGCTGGCGCGGGGCGTGCGGCGGCCGCCGCCTGCGGCGAGGCGGGCGCTCACGTCGAGCAGCTGGGCGACGAGGGCCACCGGGTCGACCTCCTGGACGAGCCCGCCGTGCAGTCCGCGGTCGCGGCGATCGCGGCGCCCGAGCAGAGCATCGACACGGTGGTGATGGACGCCGCCAGCGTCTTCACCGCGCAGGAGGCGCCGGACCAGGCGCTGAGCGCGGCCACGACGGCGGCCTGGGTGGTCGCGCGCGCCGCCGCGACCCGCGTGATGATCGACGCCCCCCGGGGGGGCAAGGTCATGTTCCTGGCGCCGACGCCGGACGCGGGCCGCCACGCCGGCGCGGCGCGCGCGGCGCTGGAGAACCTGGCCCGGACGCTCTCGATCGAGTGGTCGCGCCATCGGATTCGCACCACCACCATCGCCCCCGGCTCCCGCACCCGCCCCAGCGACATCGCCTCGCTGGTCGTCTACCTCGGCTCGCCGGCGGGCGACTACTTCTCGGGGTGCGTCTTCTCGCTGGAGGGAACCGCGCGCGAGCCTGCCTAGCCGCGCCGCCACGCCGCCGTCAGCGGCGAGCCTCCTCGGTGGTCTCGATCGAGAGCAGCTGCGGGTGGCCCTCGTGCTCGACCTGCAGGGTGGTGTGGCTCAGCCCGAAGCGCCGCTCGAGCAACCGCTCGAGGTCACGCCGCGTGGCATGGCAGTCGGTCCGTGCTCCCACCACCACGTGCGCCGAGAGGGCGGGAAACCCGGAGGTGACCTCCCAGACGTGCAGGTCGTGGACCTCGACCACCCCCGGCTCGGCGGCCAGCGCGCGCCCGACCACCCCGGGGTCGAGGCCCTCCGGAGCGGCCTCCAGGAACACGCGGCCGGATGCCCGCAGCAGCCGGCAGGCCGAGCGCAGCATCAGGGCGGCGACAACCAGCGAGGCCAGCGGGTCGGCGCGGGCGAAGCCGGTGGCGAGGATGACGACGGCGGCCAGCGCGGTGGCGATGAACGCGTACAGGTCGGTGACCACGTGCTGGAGGGAGCCCTCGACGTTGAGGCTCCTGCGCTGCCCTCCGGACAGGATCCGGGCGGCGGCCAGGTTGACCGCCACGCCCGCGACCGCCACGGCCAGCATCGGCACCGGCTCTACGTCGGGCGGCGAGACCAGCCGGCGCACCGCCTCGTAGACGATCACCCCGGCGAGCACCAGCAGCGTGATCCCGTTGGCCTGGGCCGACATGATCTCGGCCCGGCCCATGCCGTAGGTCATAACGCCCTCGACCGGTCGCGCCGCCAGGCGGGCGGCGACCAGCGACAGCGCGAGCGCGCCGGCGTCGGTGAGCATGTGGGCGGCGTCCGAGAGCAGGGCCAGCGACCCGGCCAGGATGCCGACGACGACCTCCACGCACATGAAGCCGGCGATCAGGACAAGGGCGA
>DATAEY010000030.1:0-12468 GCA_036257715.1 Solirubrobacteraceae bacterium
ATCCACGCCGTCTACCTCATCAACTGCGCCAGCGAGGATCCAGAGATATGCCGCAAGTCGCTGGCCTCGCTCACCATCGCCCTGCGCTGCGGCGACGCCATCGGCGCCCGCGGAGTGGTCCTCCATGCCGGGTCGGCCCTCGGCGGCTCGGTGGACGGCGCGATCCGCAGGACCGGGCGGATGCTCGCCGAGGCGCTGGCCGAGTCGCAGCGCTGCCCGCTGCATCTCGAGAACACGGCCGGAGCGGGCGGGACGCTGGGGCGCTCGTTCGATGAGCTCGCGCGGTTGATCGAAGCCGCCGGCGGCGGCGACCGTCTCGGTCTGTGCCTGGATTCCTGTCACCTGCTCGCGTCCGGATACGACATCCGCACCGCCGAGGGGCTGTCCGAGGTGCTGGCGCAATGCGACCGGGCGGTCGGCCTGCAGCGGCTCGGCTCGCTGCACGTCAACGACTCCAAGGCGCCGCTGGGCTCCAACGTGGACCGTCACGCCCCGCTCGGCGACGGCGAGCTCGGCGAGCGCGGCTGCGCGGTGTTCCTGTCCGAGCCTCGCTTCGAGGGGCTGCCCGGCGTCTTCGAGGGCCCCGGAGTCGAGGGTCGGGCGCCCGCGGCGGGCGACGTGCACCGGGCGCTCGAGCTGCGCGAGCGGGGCCTGGCGGCGCGCGGCCTGTGAGCCGTGAACCGCCCGCCGGCGTGCGCTCATCCCTCGGCGGCCAGCTCGCGGATGACCTCGCGGGCGACCACCACGGCGCGGGCCACCGTGGCGTAGTCGAGGTTCTCCGGCGTGTCGGTCATCTGGTGGTAGTTGCTCAGGGCCTTGTGGCGGTTCATCGAGGCCAGCGTGGCGGTGGGGTAGCCGGCGCGGCTGGGGATCACCGAGTCGGTGCTCGACCTGGCCCGCATCCCGCGGCGCAGCGGCACGCCCGCCCGCTCGGCGGTGCGGGCCACCAGGTCGCGGAAGCTGCGGGCGTGGTAGTCCTCCATGACCAGCGGCCCCTCCCCCTCGAGCAGGATGAGCTCGGGTGAGCCGACGGTATCGAGGTTGAGCACCCAGGTGCGGTCGCGATCGAGCTCCGGGAAATGGCGCGCTGAGAACCCGCGGATGCCGCCCTGAAGCGTCTCCTCCGAGCCGCACGAGACCAGCAGCAGGCGCAGCCCCGACACCGGCTCGTCCTGGAGGGCCTGGGCGACCGCGACCAGGCAGGCGACGCCGCTGAGGTTGTCATTGGCCCCGGGAGTCACCGGGCTGCGGGCGATGTCGGCGAACGCGGCGGTGGCCAGCGCGCAGCCGGCCAGCCCGGCGACGGCCAGCCCGCGCCGGCCGGTCGCCGCCCCCGACGCGACCAGCGCGGGCGACGCGACCACCGGCCACCACTGCGGCAGGGCGGTGTCGATCCGCTCGACGATGCCCGGGAACGCCTCCGCCAGCCAGCGCTGAAAGCTCTGGTCGAAGGCGAGGCCAGTGGGGGCGGCGTCGTGATGGGCGAGCAGGACCAGCGTGCGCTCGCCATCGGCGTCCCCGGTCTGCGCCACCACGTTCCAGGTCGGCTTCTGCCTCATGGTGACCCGGCGGAACAGCCGCGGGCCGTTGGAGATGTCGTCGGCCATGGCGGCGGCGATCGCGCCCGCGAGGACCGCGGCCGCCGACCGGCCGCGGCGCCCCAGGGCGACCATCCCGGCCGCCGCGCCCAGGGCGCTGAGCCCGGCCAGAGGCCTGGCGTAGCTCTCGTACGAGCGCTCCTCCTCGATGCGCGCGCTGCACCCGGCCCGCTCCAGGCGCGTGGCGATCCACTCGGCCGCCTCGCGCTCGCCCGGCGAGTTGGGCGGCCGCTCGATCGCCACCAGCGCCTCGACGGTCTCCCGCAGGCCCGCCTGCGGCTGGTGCGCTCCCGGACGCGGCGCTGGCTGGGTGGCGGCCATCGGCCGCGAACCCTAACGCCGCTCAGGCCGCCAGGGCCGCCTCTCCCAGCAGGTTGTGCAGCTCGGCGCGCAGCGTGGTGGAGGGCGCCACCCGGTAGCCGGGGCCGAGCCGCAGCCGCCGCGGACCCGAGCTGGTCTGCATCTCGAGCACAACCTCGGACTCGCCGGGGAAGCTCGCCAGCAGGTGCTTGAGGTCTCCGAGCACGCTGGCCGGCAGGCGCCCTGCGTCGATGCGCACGTGCACCGCCTCGGGCGCCGCGAGCGGGCGGCCCGCGCGCTGGCGCGCCGCCTCAACCTCTTCGGCGACGGGTTCGAAGGGCTCGGCCTCCTGAACGATCAAGCAGGTCGTCGCGGCGTCCTTGTGATCCACCCGCCCGCGCACCAGGACGATCCGGTCCGGCACGATCGCCGCCTCGGTGGCGGCCAGCGCGTTGCCGAACACCAGCAGCTCAACCTGCGACTCCAGGTCGTCGAGGGTCGCGAACATCATCGGGTCGCCCTTCTTGGTCCGGATGCGCTTGGTCTCGGTCACGATGCCGCCCACCCGCACCCAGGACGCGTCGCGCCGGGCGGCCAGCTCGGCCAGCGAGCAGTCCACGCGCTCGGCCATGGCGTCGCGCACGGCCCGCAGCGGGTGGGCGGAGATGAACAGCCCCAGCGACTCCTTCTCGAACGCCAGCAGCTCCGAGCGCTCGAACTCATCCGCCGGGATCGAGGGATTGCCCGGACGGGCGACCGCCGACGCGGCGGAGCCCCCGCCGGCGCCGTCGGCGCCGCCGAGGTCGAAGATCGAGCCCTGGCCGATCTGCAGGTCCTCCTGCGCCCTCTGGCCGGCGGACTGAGCGGCCTCGAGCACCGCCAGCATGCCCTTGCGCGAGGCGCCGGTGAAGCCGAAGGCTCCCGACTTGATCAGCGCCTCGGTCGCCTTGCGGTTGACCGCCCGGCAATCGACCCGCGCGCAGAAGTCCCAAAGCGAGGTGAACGGGCCACCCTCCTCGCGGGCGCACTTGATCGCCTCGACCGCCTGGTGGCCGACTCCCTTCACCGCGTCCAGGCCGAAGCGGATGTTGCCACCCACCACCACGAAGCGGTGGTCGGACTCGTTGACGTCGGGAGGGAGGATCTGGATGCCCATCTCCTCGCAGCGCGCGACGAAGAACGGGACCTTGTCCTTGGTGGACATGACCGAGGAGATCAGGGCCGCCATGTACTCGGCCGGGTGGGTGGCCCTCAGCCAGGCCGTGCGGTAGGCGATCAGCGCGTAGCAGGCGGCGTGCGACTTGTTGAACGAGTAGTCCTTGCCGCGCTCGATCGTCGCCCACAGCCACTCGGTGACCTCGCGCGACGTTCCCGAGGCCCGGCAGCCGGCGATGAACTCGGGCTTCAGGCGCGCCATCTCCTTGTGCTTCTTCTTGCCGATCGCCTTGCGCAGGTCGTCGGCCTTGGCCCCGGAGAAGCCGGCGATCTCGGTGGCGATCTGCATGGCCTGCTCCTGGTAGAGGATCACGCCCTTGGTCGGCTCGAGGATCGCGCGCAGCCGCTCGTCGGGAATCGATACCGACGACGGGTCCCGCTTGCCCCGCGCGTAGGCGGGGATCTGGTCCATCGCGCCGGGGCGGTAGAGCGCGACCAGCGCCACCAGGTCGTCGAACTCGGTGGGACGGACCTTGCGCAGCGCCTCGCGCATGCCCTCGGACTCGAACTGGAAGACGCCCACCGAGTCGCCCCGGGCGAGCATCTCGTAGGTCTTCGGGTCGTCCAGCGGCACGGTGGTCATGTCCGGGCGCTCGCCGGTCGAGCGCTCGACGATGTCGAGCGCGTCCTCGATGACGTCGAGGTTGCGCAGCCCCAGGAAGTCCATCTTCAGCAGGCCGATCTCCTCGATCGGACCCATCGCGAACTGGGTGACGGTCCGGTAGGCGGGCTCCCCCGGGCCCGCGGTGCGGTCCTCGGCCAGTTGGAGGGGGACGATGTCGGTGAGCGGCCGATCCGCGATGACCACGCCGGCGGCGTGGTTGGAGGCGTTGCGGACTATGCCTTCGAGGCCGCGGGCCACCTCGACGATCTGCCTGGCGACCGCGTCGTCGTCGACCGCGCTCCGCAGCGGCTCGCCCTCCGCCAGGCAGTCCTCGAAGGAGGGGGCTCGGCCCATGATCGGGTCGGGGATCAGCTTGGCCAGCCGGTCGCCGGTGGCGTAGTCGTGGCCCAGGACGCGCGCGGCGTCGCGCGTGGCGGCGCGCGGGAGCATCTTGCCGAAGGTGACGATCTGAGCCACCCGGTCGGACCCGTATTTCTCGGTGACGTAGCGGATCACCCGTTCGCGGCCGCGCACCGAGAAGTCGATGTCGATGTCCGGCATCGACACCCGCTCCGGGTTGAGGAAGCGCTCGAACAGCAGGTCGTAGCGCAGCGGGTCCACGTCGGTGATCGCCAGGCTGTACGAGACGATCGAGCCCGCGGCCGAGCCCCGGCCGGGGCCGACCGCGATGCCGTTCTCCTTGGCGAAGCGCACGAAGTCCCAGACGATCAGGAAGTAGCTGGAGAAGCCCATCTCGTCGATGACGCCCAGCTCATAGTCCGCGCGCGCCAGCGCCTGCGCCGGCGGCGGGTCGCCGTAGCGCAGGCGCAGCCCCTGCTTGACCAGCGACCGCAGGTACGCCGTCTCGGGCTGGCCCTCGGGGGTGGAGAAGCGGGGGATGAGCTGCCTGTCCAGCTCGATCTCCACGTCGCAGCGCTCGGCGATCTCCAGCGTCGTGGGCAGCGCCTCCGGCCAGGCGGCGAACGCCTCCGCCATTTCCTCGCAGGAGCGCAGGTAGTACTCGTTGGTCTCGAACGACAGCTTGGGCTCGGCCAGCGTCGACTTGGTCTGCACGCACAGCAGGGCGGAGTGGTCGCGATGGTCCTCGCGCCGCAGGTAGTGGACGTCGCCCGTCCCCACCACCGGGCGCCCGAGCTCGCGGGCGAGGCGCACCACCCCCTCGTTGACCCGCTCCTGCGCGGGCAGCCGGTTGCTCTGGAGCTCGAAGTAGACCTGGTCGGGGCCGAACACCTGGACCAGCTCGTCGCAGTGGGCGCGGGCCTCACGCTGGCGGCGCTCGAGCAGGCGCTGGCTGGTGCGCGACTGCAGGCAGCCGGTGAGGACCAGCACGCCCTCGGCGTGGGCGGCCAACGACTCGATGTCCACCGCCGGCTTGCCCCGCTGGAGCCCCTCCAGGAATCCCGCCGAGGACAGCCGGACCAGGTTGCGGTAGCCGGCCGGCGTGGCCGCCAGCAGCGTCAGGTGGTTGCGCTCCAGGCGCCCGGGGCCGCGGCGCCGGCGGTCGTCCACCAGGTAGGCCTCGCAGCCGATGATCGACTTGACGCCGTGGGCCCGGCAGGCCTTGTAGAGGGCTACGGCGCCGTTCATCACCCCGTGGTCGGTCAGCGCCAGGGCGGGCTGGCCGAAGGCCGCGGCGCGCTCGGCCAGGGCGTCGACCTTGCAGGCGCCGTCCAGCAGCGAGTACTCGGAGTGGACGTGCAGATGGACGCAGGGCTGGGCGGCCATGGACGGCCCATCCTAGGAGTCCAGGCGGATGGCGCCCGGCCGCCTTCCCGCTGGCAGCGGCATTAGCCCGCGGCCGCGGGCCGGCGCGATCAGGAGTCGCCGGTCAGCCTGCGCCCGCCCAGCAGCAGCGCCAGCAGAATGACCACGACCGCGGTCGCGGCCGCCACCCGGCGCGGGGTGTCGCCGTAGCGGCGGCGCAGGTACCACTTCGCCCCCTTCCAGACGGCGAAGCCCAACACCTGGTAGCCCAAGCGGTTCACCGGCCGATCCTACCCCGGCCGCCCGCGACTACAACCAACCGCTTCAGCCGGCTTCTCCACGCCCCTGCCGGGCGCGCAGGCGGTGCGCCAGGCGCGACTGCAGCGACCACAACTCGATGAACCCCGGGGCGGCGTGCTGAGAGAACAGACCGCCGGACTCGCCGAACGAGGCCAGCTCCGGATCGTAGATCGCGTTGGGCGACTCGCGTGCGACCACCCGGGTTGATCCCTTGAACAGGCGCACCGTGACCGTGCCGGTCACCTGCTGGTTGACGCGCTCCACGTAGGCGTCGAGGTCGCCCCGCAGCGGCTCCCACCACAGCCCCGCGTACACCAGGTAGGCCCACTGGCGGTCGAGGCCGGGCTTGAACTGATTCTGGTGGATCGTGCAGACCAGCCGCTCCAGGTCCTGGTGGGCGGTGAGGAGGATGGCGGCGGCGGGGACCTCGTAGATGTCGCGGACCTTGAGCCCCACGATCCGGTCCTCTACGTGGTCCACGATGCCCACCCCGTGGCGGGCTCCCAGCTCCGCGACCCGCTCGAGCAGCTCGACCGGCTCCAGGCGCCGGCCGTCCAGCGCCACCGGCACCCCGCGCTCGAACGTGACCGCCACGTCCTGGGGCTCGTCGGGGGCGTCCTGGGGCCGGCTGACCAGCCCGAGCACGTCGTCCTCCGGCGGGTGGTCGAGCGCCTCGATCCAGCGGCCCTCCGAAGAGCGACCCCACAGGTTGTCGTCGATCGAGTACGGCGCCACCTCGCTTCCGCCCTTGATCGCGATCCCGTGCTCGCGCGCGTACGCGACCTCCTCCTCGCGTCCCATCCGCCAGTCGCGGACGGGCGCCAGCAGTCGCAGCTCGGGCGCCAGCGTGGCAACCGCGGCCTCGATGCGCACCTGGTCGTTGCCCTTGCCGGTGCAGCCGTGCGCGATCGTGTCGCAACCGCTGGCCCGGGCCTGCTCGACCGCGAGCCGCGCGATCAGGGGGCGGCCCAGGGCGGTGGACAGCGGATAGCCGCCGCCGTAGAGGGCGTTGGCCTTGATCGCGGGCAGCACGAACTCGCGGGCGAATTCCTCGCGCGCGTCCACCACATGGCACTCGACCGCACCCAGCCGCTGCGCCTTGTCGCGCACGACCTCCCAGTCCTCCCCGGGCTGGCCCAGGTCCACGGTGAGGGCCACGACCTCGGCCCCATAGCGCTCCTGGATCCACCTGAGCATCACGCTGGTGTCCAGGCCGCCGGAGTAGAGCAGCAGCACGCGGTGGACCTCGGCCGGGTCGGCCTCGTAGGAGGCGGTGCGCGGCGCCGGCGGTGGCTCGGGCTCGATCATCGCGGCAGCGTACTCAGGCCGACAGCGCGGCCAGGCGGCGCAGGGCATCGTCGATCTGGGCCTCCGAGACCACTAGCGGCGGCAGGAAGCGCACGGTGGTCGGCCCGGTGGCATTCACGATCAGGCGCTGCTCGAGCAGCGCCCGGCGGACCAGGCCGGGGGCGTCGTCGACCTCGATCGCCAGCATCAGCCCGCGGCCGCGTACCTCGCGCACTCCGGGGAGCGCGGCCAGACCCTCGGCCAGGCGCTGCCCCAGCTCCATGACCCGGGCCAGGCGCCCCGGGTGGTCGATGACGTCGAGCGCGGCGAGCGCCGCCGCGGCCGCCACTGGACCTCCCGCGAACGTCGAGCCGTGATCACCCGGCGCCAGGACGTCGGCCAGCCGAGGACCGGTCACCAGCGCGCCGATCGGAAACCCGCCCCCCAGCGCCTTGGCCAGCGTCATCGCGTCGGGCACGACGCCGGTCTGCTCGTACGCCCACAGGGTGCCGGTGCGGCCCATCCCGCACTGGATCTCGTCGAACACCAGGGCGGCCCCTGACCGGTCGCATGCCGCCCGGGCGGCCTCCAGCAGCCGGTCGGACAGCACGTGGACGCCCGTCTCGCCCTGGACCGGCTCGAGCAGCACCGCCGCGGTGCGCGCGTTTACCCCCGCCTCCAGCGCGGCGGGGTCCTTGGGCACCACCACGAACCCCGGGACCAGGGGCGCGAACGGCGTCTGCTTGGACTCCTGCGGGGTGGCCGACAGCGCCCCGTAGGTGCGCCCGTGGAAGGCGCCTTCGACGACCACGATCTCCCCTCGCGGCCGCGCCTTGCGCACCAGCTTGATCGCCGCCTCGACCGCCTCCGCCCCGGAATTGGAGAAGAAGACCTTGCCGCCCAGCGAGCGGCGCGACAGCCGCTGGGCCAGGCGCATCGCCGGCGCGGTGTAGAAGAGGTTGGTGACGTGGCCCAGGCGCGCCGCCTGGGCGCCCACTGCCGCCACCACGTCGGGATGACAGTGGCCGACGCTGGTCACCGAGATGCCGGCCAGGAAGTCCAGGTATTCACGGCCCTCGTCGTCCCACAGGCGGCACCCCTCGCCGCGCACGAACTCGACCGGGAACCGGGCATAGGAGGGGACGACCGCGTCTCGCTCGATCGCCTGCAGCTCGGCCAGCGTCATACCGGCTCGGCGGCGGGGAGGATCTTGGTGCCCACGCCGGCGTCGGTGAACAGCTCCAGCAGCACCGAGTGGGGCACCCGGCCGTCCACGATGTGGGCGAACGAGACGCCGGCCTGGATCGCCGCCAGGCTGGCGGCCAGCTTGGGGCGCATGCCCCCGCCCACCCCGGCCAGCGCCGCCTCGACCTCGTCCGCGCTGGCCTGGCTGATCAGGCTCTCCGGCTGCGCGGGGTCGCGCAGCCACCCCGGCACGTCGGTGAGGTAGATCAGCTTGTGGGCGCCCAGCGCGCCGGCGACCGCCCCGGCGGCCTCGTCGGCGTTGACGTTGTACGAGTGGCCGTCGCGGTCGGCGCCCACCGAGGCGATCACCGGGATGTAGTCCTCGGCCACGTGGTTGACGACCTCGACGTCCACGCGCTCGACCCGTCCCACGAAGCCGATGTCGCGCCCGCTCGAGGCGGCCTGACGCTGCACCCGGAACAGCAGGCCGTCGTCGCCGCACAGCCCGACCGCCGGCTGGCCGTGGCGGCCCAGCCGCAGGACGATGTCCTTGTTGACCTTTCCGACCAGGACCATCTTGGCCACCTCGACCGTCGCGGGATCCGACACCCGCAGCCCCTCGACGAACCGCACCGGCAGACCGAGGCGATCCATGTAGGAGGTGATGTCCGCGCCGCCGCCGTGCACGACGATCGGGTTGATCCCGACGTACTTGAGCAGCACGACGTCGCGGGCGAAGTCCTCGCGCAGCCCGGGATCGGCCATGGCCGCGCCGCCGTACTTGAGCACCACGGTCTTGCCGTGGAACTCGCGGATGTAGGGCAGCGCCTCCAGCAGGGTTCCGACGTCTCGCATCAGCCCGTCACGCTCAGGTGGTGTACTCGGCGTTCACGGTGACGTACTCGTGGGAGAGGTCTGAGAAGAAGACCTCGGTGGCCGCTCCCTCCCCCGGCAGCCCGACCACGTACTCGACCTCGTCGCCCTGCACCGCCCGTCCCAGTGCGTCGGCGTCGTGGGGCATCGCCTGCCCCCGCGAGCAGACCTGGACGCCTTCGATGGCGATGTCCACCGGCAGCGGGGCGGTCCCGGGCAGGGCCATCCCCACCGACGACGCCACCCGCCCCCAGTTGGGGTCTCCGCCGTGCAGGGCCGCCTTGACCAGCGGGGAGTTGGCCACCGCCCGCGCGGCCGCCTCGACGTGCAGCTCGTGGCCTCCGGTCACCACCACCCGGCCCACCCGCCGGGCGCCCTCCCCGTCGGCGACCATCAGCAGCGCGAGCTGGCGCATCAGCGCGTCGAGCGCCTCGCCCAGGGCCAGCTCGTCCTCGGAGGCCGCGGCCACCCGCACCCCCGAGGCGCCGCTGGCCATCAGCACCACGGTGTCGTTGGTCGAGAGCTGGCCGTCCACCGTGATGCGCTCGAACGAGCGGGCGGCGGTGGCGCCGAGCAGCAGGTCGGCGGTCTGCGGCTCGAGGGCGGCGTCGGTCTGCACGAAGCACAGCAGCGTGGCGAAGGCCGGGGAGACCATCCCCGCCCCCTTGGCCTGGGCGCTGAGGCGCACGTCGCCGCCCGGAAGCCGTACCTCCAGCGACGCGCGCTTGGGGAACGCGTCGGTGGTTCGGATTGCCTGCGCGAAGTCGGCGTCGCCGTCCGCCCTCAGCTCGGCGGCGGCGACCCGCAGCCCGCGGACCACCGCGTCGGCCGGCAGGGGGACCCCGATCACGCCGGTCGAAGCGATCGCCACCCGGGACTCGGCCACGCCGGCGATCGCCGCGGTCGCCCCCTGCACCTTGGCGGCGGCGGACAGACCGCCGCCCCCGGTGGCGGCGTTGGCGTTGCCCGAGTTGGCGGCCACCGCCCGCAGCGCCCGCAGGTCGCAGCGCTCCTGGCACAGGAGCACCGGCGCGGCCAGCACCCCGGAGCGGGTGAAGCGCGCGGCGCTCACGGTGTCCTCCGGGTCCGCCACCACCACCCCAAGGTCGAGCGCGCCGTCGGGCTTGATTCCGCAGGCGACGCCGGCGGCTCGAAACCCGGCCGGCAGCCCGGCCGCCTCGCGCGCGTGCTCGGGTGGATCCACCCAGCGGGAGGAGAAGAAGCTCACGAGATCCCCTCCCCCTCCGGCCGCCCGAACATCAGGTTGAGATTCTGGACCGCCTGGGAGGCCGCGCCCTTCCACAGGTTGTCGATGGCCGCGAACACCATCAGCCGCGGGCTGCGCCCGTCGGCGTGCACCGACATCCGGCAGATGTTGGTGTCGCGCACGTCGCGCACCCCCGGCGGACCCTCGGCCAGCTCGACGAAGGGCTCGTCGCCATAGGCCTCGACGTAGAGCTCCCGCAGCTCCACATCGTCCAGCTCGCGCCGCGGGGTCACGTAGCAGGAGACCAGCTCGCCCTGGTCGAGCGGCAGCAGATGCGGGACGAAGGTGGCCCGCACCGGCGCGCCGAGCGCGTCGAGCTCCTGGTCGATCTCTGCCGCGTGGCGGTGGCCGGCGACGCCGTAGGGGCTGACGTTCTCGTCGGCCGAGACGAAGTGCGTCGTCTGGTTGGCCTCGCGACCGGCCCCGGACACCCCGGACTTGGCATCGACCACGACGTCAGCGATGGCGCCGGCGCGGGCGAGCGGGGCCAGGGCGAGCAGCGCGGCGGTCGGGTAGCAGCCGGGGTTGGCGACCAGGTCGGCGGCGGCCACCCGGTCCCGGCGCAGCTCGGTCAGGCCGTAGACGGCGCCGTCGAGCAGCGCCGGGGCGCCGTGCGAGCCGTACCAGCGCTCGTAGCGGTCGAGGTCGCGCAGGCGGAAGTCGGCGGACAGGTCCACGACCCGCGCCCCGCGCTCGCGCAGGGCCGCGACTACCGGAGCCGACGCGCCGTGCGGATAGGCCACCAGGGCGGCGTCGACGTCGTCGAGGCTCTCGACGTCGCCCATCTGCAGGGTGAGCGGCACGCGGTAGCGCGGGTAGAGCTCGTGCAGTCGCCGCCCCGCGTCGGTTCGGCTGGTCACCGCAACCAGGTCGAAGAACGGATGGCGCCAGAGCAGGTGGGCAGCCAGCGCCCCGGCATAGCCGGACGCGCCGAACACCGCGACGCCGGCGGAGCCCTCAGGCACGCAGCGTCCCCCCCAGCTCGTCGGCCAGCGCGGCGGCGATCCGCTCGCGGTGGGCGGACACCTCCTGGTCGGTGAGCGTGCGGTCGGGCGCCCTGAACTCCAGCGCGAGGGCCAGCGACGCTCGCCCCTCCTCCACCTGGGGCCCGCGGTAGACGTCGAACACGTCCACGCGCGACAGCTCGCTCCCGCCGGCCCGTCGCACGACGTCCACCACTGCGGCGGCCGGCACGCTGTCGGCGACCACCACTGCGAGGTCCTGGCGCACCGCCGGGAACGCCGTCAGCTCGCGGAAGACCGGGACGGCGACCGCCGCCAGCTGCGCGACCCGGTCGAGATCCAGCTCGAACGCCGCCGCGGCCTCGAGCTCCCATGTTCGGCACACCAGCGGGTGGACCTCCCCCAGCCAGCCCAGGGGTTCGTCCCCGGCACGGACCGCCGCCGCCCGACCTGGGTGCAGGAACGGCTCGGGCGCCGGCTCCACCGACCACCCGATGCGCAGGGTGTCGAGCAGGGCCGCCAGCACCGCCTTGGCGGCGAACAGATCGGCTTGCGGAGGGTCCGGCGTGCGCCAGGACCGCGGGCGGGCAGCTCCGGTCAGCAGCGCGCCGACGTGCCGGCGCTCGTCCGGGAGCGGCCCGCCGCCGTCGTCGAGGTACACGGCCCCGGTCTCGAACAGGCGCAGGTCGGACGCGTGGTGGGCGACATTGTGCGCGGCCGCGTCGAGCAGCGATCCCAGCAGCAGGGTGCGCATCGCCGAGTGCTCGGACGAGAGCGGATTCTGCAGGCGCACCGCTCGGCGGCGGCGGTCGTCGGCCGGCAGGCGCAGGCGGTCGGCGACGTCGGGGCCCTGGAAGCTCCAGCCCGCCACCTCGAACAGCCCGTGGTCGGCGAGGACGTCCTCCACCCGCCGGCCGGCCCGCTGGGCAGGGGTGAGGCCGCCCCCCGCGTCCGGCCGCGATGGGAGGGTGGCCGGCAGGCGCTCCATGCCCTCGATGCGCGCCACCTCCTCGATCAGGTCGGCCTCGCGCGTGACGTCGTAGTGGCGATGGAAGGGCACGGCCGCCTCGAGGTCCTCGCCGTCGGTCTCAACCCCGAACTCCAGCCGCCGCAGGTACTCGACCTGGTCGCCGAACGGGATCGCGAGGCCCA
>DATAEY010000031.1:0-22240 GCA_036257715.1 Solirubrobacteraceae bacterium
GTTCTGGCCGGTCGACTACACCAACGACCCGCGCAACATCAGCCGCTAGGAGCGCATGGTGGCGATCAACGCCACGCTGGAGGTGGACTTCCTGGGCCAGTGCGCGTCCGAGTCGCTGGGCAGCGAGTACTGGTCGTCCACCGGCGGGCAGGAGGACTTCGGCCGCGGCGCGATCCATTCGTCGGGCGGCCAGTCGTTCGTCGTCCTGCACTCGACCACCGCGGACGGCTCGGTATCGCGGATCGTGCCGCAGCTGCACCCCGGCGCGGCGGTGACCACGTTCAAGAACGTGGTCGACCGCGTGGTTACCGAGCATGGGGTGGCCGAGCTGCGGGGGCGCAGCATCCGCGAGCGGGCGCGGCGGCTGATCGACGTCGCCGCGCCCGCCTTCCGCGAGGGGCTCGAGCGGGAGGCCCGCCGGATCGGCTACCTCTAGGACGGTTGGGGGTGGGGCCGGCGGGTAGCGCCGCGGCATGACCGTTCGCAAGCTGGCGCTCGGCCTGACCGCGAACCGGATGGGCTTCGGGGTGGCCCACCTGCTGTCCCCGGACCGCGCCGCCCACGGCTAGCTCGGCCCTATCGCCTCGGACCCCGCGATCCAGGTGTGCACCCGTGCCGTCGGCGCCCGCGACCTGGCCCTGGGCGCCCGCGCGATGCCGGCGCTGGCGCGGCGGCGGCTCCACGGCGATCGGACTGGCCGGCGCGGTCGCTCTCGAGCCCTCGGGCTGACGCCGGCCCGGTCAGGCCCTCCACTTGACGCTACAGCCGACCGGCTCGGTCTGGGGCCGACGCACCTCGCGGCCGGCCAGCAAGTCGTCGAGCGCCTCCCGCAGCCAGGCGGCGCGTTGGTCGGGGTCCGAGTAGTCGGCGTCCGGGGCCCCCCGGTAGCGCAGCCGCCGCTCGGAGTCGACCAGGAAGACGTCGGGAGTGGTCCGAGCGCCGAACGCCCGCGCGACGTCCTGGTCGGCATCGTGGAGATAGGGCAGCGGCCAGTCCTCCTCGGCCACGCGCTGTTGCATGGCCTCGTAAGAGTCGCCCGGATAGCGGGAGGCGTCGTTGGGGTTGACGGCCAGGAACCGCACGCCCCGCGACGCGTACTCCCGGGCGACCTCGAGCAGGCGATCATGCCAGGCCAGCGCGTAGGGACAGTGGTTACAGGTGAAGAAGACGACGGTGGCGGGGGCGGCGTCGGCCAGGGAATGCGGCCGCCCGTCGGTGTCGGGCAGCTCGAAGTCCGCCACGGAGTCGCCAATCGCCGGCGTCATGCCGCCCGGTCGCCGACGGCGCCGCGCAGCGCATCGCGCAGGTCGGCGGGATCGGGGACGGGGGAGAAGCGCCCGTCGCGCAGCCGGTAGACGCGGCAGGTGAGGCGGGCGACATCGTCGGAGCCCGGCGGGTCGATGTCGCGTCCGTCGACCCGGATCGTCGGCGAGCCGGCGAAGCCCATCCGCTCGGCGTCCTCGTCGGTGGCCACCTCACGCAGCTCGATCCCGTCGGGATCCAGTCCCACCCGCTCCATCGCGTCGCGCAGGTCGGCGAGGGCACGGCCCCACGAGGGGCACCCCTCCCACCACAGGAGCTCAACGCGGGGCCGGTTCGCGCGCATGGCGCCCCCGAGGCTACCGGCCGGCGGACGCCGGCTGCCAAGATGTCCGGACGACGGTCTGTAACGCGGCCGCGGCCCGCGAGTCCGAGCCCGCAGGCGACATCAGGAGGGACCAAGTGGCAACCGAGAAGGCGACGTTCGCAGCAGGATGCTTCTGGCAGGTGGAGGCGGAGTTCCGCAACACGCCGGGAGTGACGGCGACCCGGGTGGGCTACGCGGGCGGCGGGACCGAGAACCCGACCTACCAGGACGTGTGCACCGACCGCACCGGGCACGCCGAGGTGGTCGAGGTCGAGTTCGACACCGAGCGGATCTCGTATGACGAGCTGCTGGAGGTCTTCTGGAGCCTCCACGATCCCACGCAGCTCAACCGCCAGGGACCGGACATCGGGACGCAGTACCGATCGGCGATCTTCTTCCACTCGCCCGAGCAGGAGCGGGCGGCGACCGCGTCGCGCGAACGCGCCCAGTCCCGATTCCGGCGGCCGATCGTGACCGAGATCACGCCGGCCGGCCCCTTCTACCCGGCGGAGGAGTACCACCAGCGCTACCTCGAGAAGCGCGGCCTGGCCACCTGCGCGATCTGACGCGCCTCGGCCTCGCTTGCGGGTTACAGTGCCGGCGTGGGTCGGGTTCCCGACGACGGCACAGGACGATGAGGCTGGGTCCGCGCGCGCGCTTCGCCCGCTGGCGGGCAACCCGGATCTGGCTGCGCGACCCGCGGCGTGCGCTGGCCCGGCTGGCGGGGCCTGCTGAGGGCCTCGACGGACCGCACCTGGCGCTGCGGGCCTGGCTCGCGCTCACCCACGAGCGGGACGCGGCGAAGGCCGAGGAGCTGGCGCGCGCCGCGCTGTCGCGCCGCGGCGACACCCGGTTCGCCGCCGCCGCCCTGGCCGAGGCGTTGATGCGCCGGGGCGCGCACGAGGAGGCGGTGGAGGTGATCGCGGCGGCCCGGGCCCGGCGGCCCGAGGTCCCCTGGTACGACCTGACGCTGGCCGACGCGCTTGAGGAGGCCGGAGGCACTCCCGAGGCGGTCCGGATCCTGGAGCGGGCGACGGACCATCCCAGGCTGCGCCGGCACGCGCTCAAGCGGCTGTCGCGCATCGCGCTCGAGGCCGGCGACCGCTCGCGGGCGCGGGACTGGTTCGAAACCCTGATCGCCCTGGCTCCCGACTACCTGGTCTACGCCTCCGACTATGTCACCCTGGGCCGGCTGCAGCTCGAGGCGGGAGACCGGGCGGCCGCCCGCGGGACCTGGCGGCGCGGGGCGCGGATCTATGCGCGCCACGCCGAGCTTCGTGCCCTGCGGGAGGAGCACTTCGGGGAGGCCGAGCCGCTCTCCGCGCCGCGCATCGCGCCCGTCGCCGAGCAGCAGGCCGGCGTCAGGCGGATCCCGGTTCGCACGCCCCTGATCACCAGCCGCACCGACCTCGCGCAGCTGCTGGACGCGGCCACCGCCGACGTCCGCCGGGCAGGTGATGTGATCGCGCTCGCCGAGAGCCCCACCGCGGCGGCCCAGGGCCGCGTCCTGCCCCTGGAGCTGGTGCGGCCGGGGATTCTGGCCCGGCTGCTCAGCCGCTTCGTGGGCGAGATCGGTCCCCTGCACAGCCCAGAGGGGATGCAGGGGGCGGTCATGGAGGCGGGGCGCGTGCGGATCGTGCTGGGCGCGATCGTCGGCGGCGTCGGGCGGCCACTGGGCCGCCGGGGGTGGTTCTACCGGGTGGCCGGCCCCCGCACCGCCATGATCGACGACGTCGCGGCCTGCCTTCCCCCGCTAGACCATCACCTCATCTTCGGCCCTCTGGACGCCGATGCGCTCGCGCGGGACCTGGCACGGGCCGTGGGCTGCGAGGTGGCGGTGGTGGACGCCAACCACCGCACCGGCGCGTGGGTGCTGGCCGGGTCGGACGGCGTCGATCGCGAGTGGCTCGCTCGCGCGCTGGCCGACAACCCGGCCGGCAACGAGGACGAGCGGACGCCGGTGGTGCTGGTCCGCCACACCTCGCCGGCCGATTCGGCGCCCGTCCGTCCGCCCGCCCGCCGCCGCCAGCCGGTCAGCCGCTGAGCGCGGTCTTCGCCGCCGTGGCCACGGCGGCGATGTGCCAGGGGTCGAGTTCCTGATGGACGGGTAGGGCGAGCAGTCCGCGGCGCAGCCGCTCCAGCTCCGAGAACCGGCGCCGCTCCAGAAGGGGATGGGCGACCGGCCAGACCTCGATCGCTCGCACGCCGGCCTGCAGCAGCCGGGCGATGGCGGACCCGCGGTCGGCGGCGAGGACCGGCAGGTAGAGGGGGGTGGTGCCGGGCGGCAGGGCGCGGAAGGGCTCGAAGCACAGCTCGCCCAGCTCGTCGGCCAGCGCCGCGTAGTTCGACCGCCGCCGCTCCCGCACCCATCCGGCGTCGGCGCGCGGCGCCAGGCGCTCGGTGATGCGCGAGGGCCGCGCCGCGGCAGCCTCCAGGTCGTCGATCCGAAGGTCCCACTCGCCGATCACCGTCTCGGTCAGCGAGCCGGCGCGGGCGGCTGCGTCGGCGCGGCTGGCGCGGGCGATCGCCCACGCAGCGGCGGCGCGCAGCGACCTGCGCCGCGACATCGCCGCGCGGGCCCCCAGGAGCGATAGGGTCGAGCGCGCCATCGCGGCGGCCGCGGGCCGACCGGCGAGCGCGGCCGCCCGCCCGCCGGGGACCAGCAACCCCCCGCCGTCGGGCACGCCGAGCGACTTGCGCGGGCAGAAGATCGCCGCCTGCGCCTGGGATCCCAGCGGCCGCCCGTCTGGGTCGTCCGAGAACAGCCCGTGCGCGACGTCCGCGACGATCGGCCCGCCCGTGGGCGCGGCCGGCAGGGGGAAGCCGAAGTGCGAGATCACATAGGTGGCGTCTGCGCCCGCAGCGGCCCGCGCGAGGTCGTCCTCGTCGACCCGCAGCGACGCGTCCACCCGGTAGAAGTCGACGTCCACGCCGACCAGCCGGGCCGCCTCGACCTCCGAGCCGCAGTGGTAGGCGGGCATGGCCAGCCGGCGGCCCGGCCCCAGCCCCAGGGCGCGCAGCGCCAGCCACACCGCGCCGCGCCCCAGGTGGGTGAGCGCGAGGCCGGGCTGGTCGAAGGGGTAGGACGTGGGCCTCGTGGGCGCCAGCACGGTCCGGGGGGACAGGGGCGGGTAGACGCCGAGGTGCAGGCCTGCGCTCATCCGGGCAGCAGCCGGCGGAAGACCGACAGGTCCTGCACCGCGAGCGCCCGGGCGGCGGCCAGGAAGGCCGCCAGCCCCGCCGCCCCGCCGGCCGCCAGCTGCACCAGCGCGCCGAGGTCGCCCTCGGCGGCCAGCCCCGCGCACGCGTTGGCTACCACCACCATCACCGCAGCGGCCGCGCCCGAGGCGAGCGCCACCTTGGCGACCTCCCGGACCGTACGGGTCAGCTGCAGCCCGCCGACGCGCCGGGCCAGCAGCCAGCCCATCATGATGGCGCCCGCCACGTAGCCCAGCGAGTGGGCCAGTGCCAGGCCCCGGACGTCGAGGCCGGGGAACAGCGCGAAGTCCAGCGCGATGGTGACCGCGTTCTCGACGACATTGACCAGCGCGGGGGTGCGGGTGTCCTGGCGGGCATAGAAGGCCCGCGCGAACAGCAGGAAGGCGGCGAAGGGCAGCAGGCCGACGGCGAACAGCTGCAGGGTCGAGGCGACCAGTCCGACGCTGGCGCGACCGACCACTCCGTGCTCGAGCAGTACCTGGATCAGCGGTCGGGCCAGGACCAGGTAGGCAGCCGTGGCCGGCAGCATCAGCAGCGCGGTGGTGCGAAGGCCGCCGGCGACCGCGGCGCCGAAGCCCTGGGTGTCGCGGTCCACGTGGCGGGCCGCCAGGCGCGGCACCAGCGCCGTGATGATCGACACGGCGGCGATCCCGTAGGGGAGCTGGAAGAAGGCGAAGGCGGTCACGTAGGCGGTGGGGCCGCCCTGCTTGGCGTTGGCCAGGTAGAACGAGACGCCGAAGCCAAGGGTGTTCACCGCCACGTAGAGCAGCATCCAGGCTGACAGGCGCGCGACCTTGCGGACGGCCGGGTGGGAGAGGTCGAGGTGGGCCCGCAGCCGTCCGGGCAGGCGGCGCAGGAACGGCAGATTGACGGCGGCCATCGCCGCCACCCCTCCGGTGGTTCCCAGCGCCAGCAGCAGCTTGAGGATCGGGTCGGCGTCGACGCTGGCGTTGGTCGGCACGCCGCTGGTCAGCGCCGCAAAGGCCAGGAACATGGTGATGACCACGAGGTTGTTGAGAATCGGCGCGAACATCGGCACCGCGAACCGGCCGTGCGCGTTGAGCAGCGCCGCCGCGATCGCCGCGAACCCGTACAGCGCGATCTGGGGGGCGAAGAAGCGGAAGAAGAACGTGGCCAGGTCGTGCTGCTGGGCGGCCTGCACCCCGGCCACCCGGCCGGTGAACACGTCGATCACCAGCGGCGCGGCGGCGATGGCCGCGACGGTCACCGCGACCAGCAGCCCCAGCGACGCGGTCACCAGAGCCGAAACCGAACGCCAGGCCTCGTCGTGCGGCTTCGTGCGCAGCTCCTCGACCAGCACCGGGATGAACACCGACGTCAGCACGCCACCGAGGACCAGCTCGTAGAGGACGTTGGGCAGCGTGTTGGCGATGTTGTACGAGTCGGCCAGGCGCGACTCGGCGACGCCGAGCGCGAAGGCCATCGCGACCACGCGGCCCAGGCCGGTCAGGCGCGACAGCGTGGTCCCGACCGCCATGACCGTCGCCGGGCGCGCCAGGGGCAGAGTCGCGACGTCGACCGCAGGGCGCGCTTCGCGGGCCTCGGCGCTCATCGCCGCGGCAGGCTACAAGAGGGCGTCCGCGGCTCCGGGTGCCAGGGGCGCTCCGACATCCGGTGCGATGATCACCTCGTGCCCGAGCCGACCCCCCGCCCGTCGGCGCCGCCACCGAGCACGTCGGCCTCGATTGCCGAGCTGGTGGTGGGCGGCGCGCCCTGCCCCTGGCGCGAGCTCGGCTTCGCGGTCGAGGGCGGCCACATGATAGTCGGCGGCGTGAGCGTCCGGCTGGACGCCGCCGCGGCGCCGGGGCTGGTCGCCTGGAGGGTTCGCGGGCTGCGCGCGGCCGACCTCGACGGGCTGCCCACCGGCCTCGACGACGGCCCGGCGCCCGACCCGGCGCCTCCGTCCACGCACCCCAACTCGGCGATGGCGATCGACCACGTGGTGGTCGCGACTCCGGACCTGGAGCGAACGGCGGGGGCGCTGGCGGCCGCCGGCCTCAAGCAGCGGCGCCGGCGCGAGGCGGGCTCGCGCGGGCGTCCGGTCGTCCAGGCCTTCTACCGGCTGGGCGAGGTGGTGCTCGAGGTGGTGGGGTCCTCCGAGGCCCCGGCCGGGCCGGCCCGGTTCTGGGGCATGGTGTTCACGGTCGCCGACCTGGACGCCTGTGCCGCCGCCCTTGGCGAGCGGCTGGGCGCCCTCCGCGACGCCGTCCAGCCGGGGCGGCGCATCGCGACGGTGCGCCCCCATGCCGGCCTGGGCGTGCCGGTCGCGCTCATGAGCCCGCCGAACCTCGGCGGCTAGTTGCCGCCCGGACGGGGCCCGGAGTGGCGGACGAACGTCCGCTTGCGGGTGGGGTAGCGGCGGTAGAACACCGCCCGGGCCCCGCCGAGCACGGTCAGCACGATGACCGCCAGCACGACCCAATCCGCCCACCCGGTGGAGACGCGGGCCACCACGTAGGCCAGCGCCGCCAGCACGGCGACGAAGATCACGACTTGAAAGATGGTCCGTGCCTGCAAGAGACTGTCCCCGCTCGCTCCGGCGCAGCATAGCCGCCGGGCGAGCGTCAAACCAAACCGGCAGGGGAGGGGCACATGCTCAGCACCGTCGCGGTCGGCACCGACGGCTCGAACACGGCGGCCAAGGCGGTCGACTTCGCGATCGACCTGGCCGAGAAGTACGGCGCCCGGCTGGTGGTGATCAGCTCCTACCGCGCGGTGAGCGAGGACCGCCTGCGTCACGAGCAGCGGGACGCGCCGCAGGACATCCAGTGGTCGATCAACCCCACCCAGGACGTCGACGCGATCCTGGCCGACGCCGAGGAGAAGGCCCACGCCCACGGCCTGGAGACGACCACGGTGGCAGGTGCCGGCGATCCAGCCGACATCCTGTGCAGCCACGCCGAGGAGCAGTCGGCCGACTTGCTGGTGATCGGCAACAAGGGGATGCAGCGCCGCATCCTGGGCAGCGTGCCCAACTCGGTGGCCCACAAGGCGCCCTGCTCGGTGGTCGTGGTCAAGACCACCTAGCCGCCGCTCAGGCGCCGGCCGACAGGGTGTCCACCTCGTCCTCGAGCGCGCTGGCCACGTCGGGCAGCCGGTCGACCACGGTGGGATCCGCGCACAGCCCGAAGTACACGGTGCCGGCGTAGGAGATGGCCGAGGCGCGCAGCGCGTGCCGCTGCCCGATCTCGGCCAGGGACTCCATGGAGCGGACCCGACACCCGGCCACGTACAGCGGCTCGTGCGGGCCGGGCACGTTGGAGACGTTCAGGCCGAACACACGCGGGCTCGCCGCCATGCGCTCAGCCAGGCGCTCCAGTGAGCCGGAGCCGCGGGCCAGGTCGCGGAACAGCTCGTCGATCACCTGGGGGTCGTGGTCGCGCTTGCGCTCGCTGGTCTGCCGGTTGATCGCGAGCAGGCGGCGCACCGGGTCGGGCTCGCCGAGGGGCAGGGTCACGCACATGAACGAATCGCGGTTGGCCAGATGGTCGTCGGGCGCCTCGCGGTCGTGCAGGCTCACCGGGACCTTGACCCGCAGGGGCGGCAGCGGGCCGTGGTGGCGCTCGATCCAGCGGCGCAGAGCGCCGGCCACCACCGCCAGCACGACGTCGTTGACCGTCACGCCCTCGCCGTGGGCCTTCTCGATCGCCCGCAGCCGACCGAGCGGCGCGCTGGCGAAGGCGATCTCGCGCTGCCCGCAGATCCGGCGGGCCAGGGGCGACTCCTCGCCGGTGGGCAGCAGGTCCCTGCGGATCGCCCCCGGCAGTCGCCGCGCCTCGGCCAGGCCGGCTCGCCATACCCCCGGCGAGAGCAGGCGTGGCATCGCCCTGGCCGCCGCCGCGGCCGAGCGCACCCGCTCCTGCACGGCGGCGCCGAGCAGGGAGGCGGTCCCGGGCGCGGGGATGGGACTCCAGGCCTGCGGCGGAGGGAGGGGGGCCGCCGGCTCGCTGTCCCACAGGACCTCGCGGCCGATGCGCATCGAGGCCGTGCCGTCGGCCATCGCGTGGTGCAGCTTCCAGATCAGCGCGAGCCCGCCGTCCTCCAGACGCTCGACCACCTCAAGCGACCACAGCGGATGGGCGCGGTCGAGCCGCTCGCGCATCGAGTCGGCCACGGTGCGGCGAAGTTGTTGGGCGCTCACCGGCCCGGGGCCGGCGACCGGGCGGACATGGCGCTCGATGTCGAAGTCCTGGTCGTCCACCCAGACCGGCGCGGCGAGCCGCAGCGGCGTGGGCGCCAGCCGCCGGCGCAGCTGCGGCGCGGCGGGCAGCCGCGCCGCCACGGCGGCGCGGATGTCCTCCAGACCTGGAGGCGGGTCGCCGGCGGGCGGGTCGAGCAGCAGCAGCTTGAGGGTGTGCCCGGCCACGTCGCCGGACTCGAGCCGCAGGATGGCCACGTCCTCGCGGGTGAGTCGCGCCGGCGTCATCGCGGCCCGTGCCGCTCCGCCGCACCGGGCCGGGCTACGCCCACGGTCAAGGCCGCTCGCCCGCCCCCGCGCCGTGCGCGGGCGCCGGCCTCCGCGCCCCCAGGCGGCCCCCCACGAAGGCGACCGTGATCGCCAGCCCGCCCAGAGCCAGCGCGGTATCGACCCGGAAGGCGGCCTGGAAGCCCGTTACGAAGGCGTCGCGCACCAGGTCCATGACGCGGTCGACCGCCTGGGGACCGAACTGCGCTAGCGCGCGACGCGCCGACTCCGTGCCGGCCAGGATGCCGTGCACCGCGTCGAGCTGGGGCGCGGGAACGGGGCCGACCCCGGTCGTCCTGACGCTGTCAACCAGCGCGGAGTGTGCCGCCGAGGTGAACACCGTCGTGGTCAGCCCCAGCCCGATCGCCCCGCCCGCGATCTGGAACATGTAGACGATCCCGCCGGCCAGGCTCGAGCGCGATGGGTCCAGGGCGGTCACCCCGGCGGTGGTCACCGACGAGTAGAACAGCCCGACCCCCAGACCGACCACTGCCATGCCCGGCACGAGCCCGCCATAGCCGGAGCCGCGCCCGACCAGCGAGAGCAGCAGCATCCCGGCGAACAGGCACGAGGCCCCCATGGAGACCACGGCCTTGGCGCCGAGTCGCTGGTAGAGCGGACCGGCGGCGAACGACACCAGCGCGAACAGGGCCATCATCGGCAGCAGCCCCGCCCCCGCCGCGAGCGGGGAGTAGCCCATGAGCTTCTGCATGAACTGGGGTAGGTACAGCAGGCAGGCGAAGAACACCGCCGACATGAGCAGGACGGCCAGGCAGACGGCGGAGAACTCGCGATTGGCGATGACGTCGGGGGGGACCAGCGCCCGACCGCCCATCCGGCGCTCGACCGCCACGAAGGCGGCCAGGAGGATCCCCGACGCGGCCAGCAGGGAGACGATCCGCCAGTCCCCCCAGCCGTAGTCGGTGGCCTGGTCGAGCGCCAGCAGCAGGGCCACCAGGCCGGTGGACAGCGTGGCCACCCCTCCGTAGTCGATCGCCGCGTCCGGGGCGCGCTCCTCGGGCTGGTGCACCTTCAGCCAGATGATGTAGATGGCCACCAGCGAGACCGGCAGGTTGAGGAAGAACACCGCCCGCCAGCTCAGCGCGTCGGTGAGCGCGCCGCCGATCAGGGGGCCCATGGCGTTGCCGAGGCCCGCCGCGCCGAGTATGAGGCCGCCGGCCAGCCCGGCCTTCTCCTCGGGCAGCGCGGCGTAGGTCATCCCCAGGATGGCCGGCCACATCATGGCGGCGCCGATCCCCATCGCCGCCCGGCAGGCCAGCAGCCAGCCGGTGTCCTGGGCCAGGCCGGCCAGGACCGAGAAGCTGGCGAAGATCGCGCAGCCGGCGAAGAACATGCGCCGGCGCCCGAACAGGTCAGCCAGGCGCCCGCCGGTCACGATCAGCACGCCGAACACCAGCGCGTAGGCGTTGATCACCCACTGCACGGTGTCGACGTCGGCGTCGAGGTCGTGCTCGATCCTGGGCAGCGCGACGCTCAGCGCGGTGAAGTCGTTGGCGATCACGAACACCGCGACGCCCATGGCCATGAGCGTCACCACGGTGCCGCGGTCCAGCGGCTTCGGGGTGGCCGTCTCGGGCACGGCGCGGAAGGCTACGGCCGGGCTGCGCCGCGCGCCGCCAGCAGCCGCTCGTTGAGGTCGATGTACTGCATCAGGCTGCGCACTGGGAGGAACTCGTCGCGAACACGTTCCTGGGCCTGCCGGCCGATGCGCCGGGCCCGCTCCCGGTCCTCGAGCAGCCCGCGCACGGCCTGCCCGTAGGCGGCCAGGTCGGCGGGGTCGTCGAGCAGGACGCCGCTGGTGCCGTCGACAATCTGGTCCTGGATCCCGCCGATCCGGCTGGCGACTACCGGGCGCGCCTTCCACATACCCTCCGCGACAGTCAGCCCGAACCCCTCGGCGATACTCTTCTGGACCACCACGTTCGCCCTGCGCTGCAGGGCGTTGACGATCGCGGCGTTCTCCTGGAGGTCGTCCATCGGCAGGCAGGCGAGGTGGACGCGCGCTCGCAGCTCGTCGGGAAGGCCTTCGTAGAGGCGCTGGGCCTCGTGGAGGACCTGCTTGCCCTCGGGGTCGTCGGCCACCGCCTCCACCGCGGGTCCGGCGTAGACGAGGTGGGCGTCGGTGCTGGGAGCCACGTGCTCGACGAACCCCCGGATGACCCCGATCGGGTCCTTGAGCCGGTCCCAGCGCGAGACCTGCAGGACCATTGGATCCTCGGGTCCCAGCTCGGACTCCTCGGAGATCACCGCGCAGCGGTTGACGCGCTCGGGCACGCCTTCCTCGCTCACGTAGGTGGGAGCGGCGCCTCCCCCGTCGGAGTTCAATCCGGCCACCGACAGGATCGCCAAGACCACCTCTGGGTCGAGATCCTGGTTCTTGGCCGAGAACGCGTCGATGACCGGGGCGATCAGCTCGATCTTGTCGTCGTCGAGCGCTTCCCACACGAACGCCCGGCGTGAGAAGACGTAGGCGTCGGCCGGCTCGACGTAGGGCCGCAGGAAGCTCCAGGCTCGGCGCGACAGATCGCTGGGGGTGTCGATCCCGACGTGGCAACGCCAGATCACTGGGACGCCGATCTCGGACTTCAGGACAGGGATCAGACCAGCGGGTTGCGGGTCGTGGATGATCACGATGTCATCGGGGCTGACCAGCTCGCAGAACTCGTCGATGTTCGGCCTAAGCGCCTCCTCGTAGATCGCGTGCTCGGCGTCCCCGAGGTCGCCGCCGTCGCCCGGCGCCGAGTGGAGGTTGTTGTGAATGCGCTTGGTGAGGGCGAAGAAGGGCTCGTTGCCGGAGATCACCGTCCAGCGCGTGTCCACGCCGGCCCCGTGGGCGTAGGCCAGCAGCGAGACGAGCATCTCCGCCACCCCGCCGCCCCGGGAGGTGGAGTTGACGTTCCACACCACCCGCCCCGCGAGCAGCCTCCGGCTGCGCTCGGTCGCCTCACTGAACTGCTGGTAGCGCTCCGGCGACAGGATCTCCTCGAAGCGCTCGATCCGCAGGGCCCCGATCCGCACGTGCTCGAGCGCCATGCCCGGATCTTTACCCACCCGGTTGCTCCGCCGCAACTCTCTTGCCCCGACGCCCACTGGCGACCGGTAAGGTCAGGGCGGAGATTAGGGGCACCGACACGGGGACACAGCCGACGGCATGAGCACGGTGACCGATACGCGCACGCTCGACCAGCTCTGCGTCAACACCATCCGGACGCTCGCGATGGATGCGGTCCAGAAGGCCAACTCCGGTCACCCCGGCACGCCGATGGCGCTGGCGCCCGTCGCCTACGTGCTCTACACCCGGATCATGCGCCACAGCCCGGCCAACCCCGGCTGGCCGGACCGCGACCGCTTCGTCCTGTCCTGCGGGCACGCGTCGATGCTGCTCTACTCGATCCTGTACCTGACGGGGTACGGCCTCGAGCTGGACGACCTCAAGAACTTCCGCCAGCTGGGCAGCCCGTGCGCGGGACATCCCGAGTACGGGCACGCGGCCGGGATCGAGGCGACCACGGGGCCGCTCGGGCAGGGGATCGCCACCTGCGTGGGGCTCGCGCTGGCCGAGCGCATGCTGGCCGCCCGCTTCAACCGCGACGGGCACGAGGTCGTCGACCACCACACGTTCACGATCGCCTCCGACGGCGACATGCAGGAGGGCGTCCAGTCGGAGGCGTGCTCGCTGGCCGGGCACCTGAGGCTGGGCCGGCTGATCGCCTTCTACGACGACAACCACATCTCCCTCGAGGGCGACACCGCGCTCTCGTTCTCCGAGGACGTCGGCGGCCGCTACGAGGCCTATGGCTGGCACGTCCAGAACCTCCGCGAGGACATCGAGCTCGACCGCCTGGAGGCCGCCACCCGGGAGGCGATGGCGGTCGACGACCGGCCCTCTTTGATCATCGTGCGCACGCACATCGCTCAGGGCAGCCCCCACAAGCAGGACACCGAGGCCGCCCACGGCTCGCCGCTGGGCGAGGAGGAGGTGCGCCTGACCAAGGAGGCCTACGACTGGCCGGCCGACCAGGAGTTCTACGTGCCCGACGAGGCGCTCGCCCACTTCCGCGAGTGCGTGGAGCGGGGCCGCGAGGCCGAGACGGAGTGGAAGGAGCGGATGGAGGCCTACCGCGACGCGTATCCGGAGCAGGCGGCGGAGTTCGAGCGGATCATGGCGCGGCGCCTTCCCGACGGCTGGGACGCGGACGTGCCGCGCTTCCGGGTCGACGACGGCATGATCGCCACCCGCAAGTCGTCCGGACAGGTGATCCAGTGGGCGGCCGGGCAGGTTCCCGAGCTGGTCGGCGGCTCCGCCGACCTGGCCGGCTCCACGCTCACGCTGATCGACGGGGGCGGGGACGTCGGGCCCGGCCAGTACGGCGGGCGCAACCTTCACTTCGGCATCCGCGAGCACGGGATGGGCGCGATCGTCAACGGTCTGGTCCTCCACGCCCTGCGCGGCTACGGCGCCACCTTCCTGATCTTCTCGGACTACATGAAGGGGGCGATCCGGCTGGCGGCGCTGATGCGGATCCCGTCCATCTTCGTGTTCACCCACGACTCGATCGGGCTGGGCGAGGACGGGCCGACCCATCAGCCGGTCGAGCAGCTGATCGGGCTGCGCGCGATCCCCAACCTCTACGTGGTGCGGCCCGCCGGGGCCAACGAGGTGGCCCTGGGCTGGCACTTCGCGCTGGAGCAGACCGAGACGCCGACCTGCTTCGCGCTGTCGCGCCAGGGCGTCCCGACCTGGAACCCCGCCGGCGTGCCGGACGACGCCATCCACCGGGGCGCGTACGTGCTGCGCGAGTCCTACAAGGACCCGGAGCCAGACCTGATCCTGATGGCCTCGGGATCCGAGGTGCACCTGTGCAACGCGGCCGCCGACCTGCTCGAGGCCGACGGCGTCGCCACCCGGGTGGTCAGCGTCCCCTGCCTGGATCGCTTCGCCGAGCAGGACGCCTCGTACCGGGATTCCGTGCTGCCACCGGACTGCCGGGCCCGGCTGGCGGTGGAAGCGGCGAGCCCGCTCAGCTGGGACCGGTGGGTCGGAGACGCGGGAGATGTGCTGGGCATGGAGGGCTTCGGCGCGTCAGCGCCCCAGAAGGCGCTCTACGACCACTTCGGCTTCACCCCGCGCAACATCGCCGCCCGGGCCCGCGCGGTCGCCGACCGCGGAGGCGCCCGGACGGCGGGCTAGATCGGAATCGACTGAGAGGCATCACATGAGCGTTCAGGCACAGGTCAACCCGCGGCTCGCCGCCCTCACCGAGGCCGGCACCAGCGTGTGGCTGGACCAGATCCGCCGCAACCTGATCGAGGACGGGGAGCTCCAGCGGTTGATCGACGAGGACTCCCTGCGCGGCGTCACCTCCAACCCGGCCATCTTCGAGAAGGCGATCCTGGGCTCCGACGACTACGACGAGGACCTGGTCACGCTGGCCAAGGAGGGCCTGGACAAGCGCGAGATCTACCGCCACATCGCGGCCAAGGACGTGCAGCTCGCCGCCGACGTGTTGCGCCCGCTGCACGACCGCCTCAACGGGCTGGACGGCTTCGTCTCGATCGAGGTGGCGCCGCGGCTGGCCCACGACACCGCGGCGACGCTCGAGCAGGTCCACATGTACTGGGAGCGCGTGGACCGGCCCAACCTGATGGTCAAGATCCCGGGCACCGAGGAGGGCGTCCCGGCCATCGAGCAGGCGCTCTACGAGGGGATCAACATCAACATCACGCTGCTGTTCTCGGTGGAGCGGTACGCCGCGGTGGCCGAGGCCTACGTCCGGGCGCTGGAGCGCCGGCTCGACGAGGGCAAGTCGGTCGACGTGCGCTCGGTGGCGTCGTTCTTCGTCTCGCGGGTCGACACCGAGGTCGACAAGCGGCTGGAGAAGCTCGGGCGCGGCGACCTCCAGGGCACCGCCGCGGTGGCCAACGCCCGGGCCGCCTACCAGCGGTTCAAGCAGATCTTCGAGGGCGAGCGGTTCGCCAGGCTCCGCGAGGCGGGTGCCGCGGTCCAGCGGCCGCTGTGGGCGTCCACAGGGGTCAAGAACCCGCATTACTCGGAGACGAAGTACGTCGACGAGCTGGTCGCGCCCCACACCGTGAACACCATGCCGATGCCGACGCTGTTCGCCGTCGCCGAGCGCGGCGAGGTGCGCGGCGCCACCGCCGATCAGGACCCGTCAGGCGAGCTGGAAGCCCTCGCCGAGGGCGGGATCGACCTCGACGACGTCACCGACAAGCTGCTGCGCGACGGCATCGACGCGTTCCAGGTGGCGATCGACAAGCTGATCGCCGGCGTGGAGGACCGCCGCGAGGCGGTCGTCACCGGGCGCCCGCCCACGGTCAGGTCGGTCATGCCCGACGAGCTCGAGCCGGCGGTGGCGGAGACGGCGAAGCGCGCGGTCGCCGACGACGTGGCCAAGCGGATCTGGCACAAGGACGACACGCTGTGGGGGGAGGCCGGAGCCCCCGAGGTGGCCGACCGCCTCGGCTGGCTGACCATCTCCGAGCCGATGCTCGAGGACGCGGCCGACCTGCGGGCCTTCGCCGAGGCCTGCCAGGCCGACGGCCTGACCGACGCCGTGCTGCTGGGGATGGGGGGCTCATCCCTGGGGCCCGAGGTGATTCGGCGCACGTTCGGGGAGATCGAGGGGGCCATGCGCCTGCAGGTGCTCGACTCGACCGATCCCGCCGCCGTGCTCGCCGTCGAGCGCTCGGTGGACCTGTCGCGGACGCTGTTCGTGGTCTCCTCGAAGTCGGGGGGGACCATCGAGACCCTTTCGCACTTCCGCTACTTCCACGACAAGGTCGCCCAGCAGGTGGGCGATGAGGCCGGGTCGAGGTTCGTGGCGGTGACCGACCCGGGCTCCCCGCTGGTCGAGCTGGCCCACGAGCACGGGTTCCGGCGCGTGTTCGAGAACGACCCCGACATCGGGGGGCGCTACTCGGTCCTGTCGTACTTCGGGCTCGTGCCGGCGGCGCTGATGGGGGTGGCGATCGAGGCGCTGCTGAACCGCTGCCAGGTCGCCGAGCAGAACTGCACGTCGTACGACCAGGGGACCAGCAACTCGGGGCTGTGGCTGGGGATCGTGATGGGCGCCCTGGCCCGGCACGGCCGCGACAAGCTGAGCTTCCTGGTCTCCGAGCCGATTTCCTCGTTCGGCCTGTGGGTGGAGCAGCTGATCGCCGAGAGCCTCGGCAAGGACGGCAAGGGCGTGGTGCCGGTAGCCGACGAGCCGCTCGGGCCGCCCGAGGCCTACGGCGAGGACCGGACGTTCGCCTATCTGCGCAACGCCGACGACCCGGACGCGGAGCTGGACGCCGCCACGGACGCGCTGGGCAGGGCGGGCCAGCCGGTGATCACGATGTCGGTGCACGGGCCCACGGACCTCGGGCGCATCTTCTTCTTCGCCGAGTTCGCCACCGCAGTGGCGGGCTGGGTCCTGGGGGTCAACGCGTTCAACCAGCCCAACGTCCAGGAGGCCAAGGACAACACCGCCAAGGTGCTCGAGCGCTACGCCTCCGACGGAGCCCTCCCCGAGGTCGCCGACGCCGACGACGCCGCGCTGGCTCGGCTGTTGGATGGCGCGGCGCCGCCCAACTACGTGGCGATCATGGGCTACCTCCCGCCGTCGGCGCGCTTCGACCAGGCGGTGGCCAAGCTTCGCGAGGCGATCCGGGACCGAACCCGGTGCGCCACCACGTTCGGCTACGGCCCCCGCTTCCTGCACTCGACCGGGCAGCTCCACAAGGGAGGGCTGCCGACCGGGATCTTCCTGCAGCTGGTCCACGACGGCGACGAGGACGCCGAGATCCCGGGGGCCGGCTACACGTTCGGCACGCTCAAGCACGCCCAGGCCACCGGGGACCTGCAGACCCTGCGCGACCACGGCCTGCCCGCCGAGCGCGTCCCGCTCGAGGGCGATCCCGCGGATGCCGTCAGGCAACTCACCGACAAGATCAAGGAGCTCTGACCAGATGCAGCTCGGCTTCGTTGGCCTGGGGCGGATGGGCGGCAACATGGTCCACCGCATCCATCGGGACTCCGACCACCAGGTCGTGGCCTTCGACTTCAACCAGCAGGCGGTGTCGGAGGCCGAGGGGCACGGCGCCTCGGGCGCCTCGTCGCTGGAGGACCTGGTGTCCAAGCTCGAGGGCCCCCGGGCGGTGTGGATCATGGTCCCGGCCGGCGACCCCACACAGCAGACCGTGGACAAGCTGGCGAGCCTGATGGAAGAGGGCGACCTGATCGTGGACGGCGGCAACTCGAAGTGGACCGAGGACCGGCGCCGCGCCGCCACGCTGTCGGAGAAGGGCATCCACTACGTGGACGTCGGCACCAGCGGCGGCGTGTGGGGCCTCGAGGTCGGCTACTGCATGATGGTCGGCGGCCCCGACGAGGCGGTGGAGCGGCTCGCCCCGATCCTCGATGTGCTGGCGCCGCCCACCAGCGAGGACAGCCGGCACGCGATCGGGGACCGGGGATGGGCGCACTTCGGCCCGTCGGGCGCGGGCCACTACGTCAAGATGGTCCACAACGGGGTCGAGTACGGGATCATGCAGGCCTACGCCGAGGGCTTCGAGCTCTTCCACCGCTCGGAGTTCGAGCTCGACAACGCCAGGATCGCCCACCTGTGGCAGCAGGGCTCGGTGGTGCGCTCGTGGCTGTGCGAGCTGGCGGCGCGGGCGTTCGAGCAGGACGGCAACGACCTGGCCGACCTCGAGGGCTACGTGGAGGACTCCGGCGAGGGCCGCTGGACGATCGAGGACGCGATCGACAAGGACGTCCCCACGCCGGTGATCACCACCTCGCTGTACTCCCGGTTCTACTCGCGGGGCAACGGCGACTACACGGCCCGCGTGCTGGCGGCGCTGCGCAACCAGTTCGGCGGCCACGCCGTCAAGATGGCCACCGGCGAGGAAGGCTGAGCGCCGGGGGGCGATGGCCACCGTCCAGGAGAACCCGCTGGTCGAGGGCCTGGAGCGGCTGCCGGTCCACCCGACCGTCCTCTGCATCTTCGGCGCCACCGGCGACCTGTCCAAGCGCAAGCTGCTGCCGGCCATCTACAACCTGGCGCACGACGGCGCGCTGCCGGAGCGCTTCCACCTGATCGGCTCCTCGCGCGGCGGCATGTCCGACGAGGAGTTCAGGTCGATAGCGACCGCGTCGGTGAAGCAGTTCTCCAGGCGCAGCCCCGACGAGGCCGTCCTGGAACGACTGTTCGAGAGCGCTCGCTACGTGACCGGTTCGTTCGACGACCCGGCGGTCTACCGGTCGCTGGACCAGGCCCTGGGGGAGTTCGACTCCGAGGCCGGCGTGCCGTTCAACCGCGCCTACTACCTCTCGACCGCCCCGGCGTTCTTCCCGGTCATCGTCAAGGCCCTCGGCAAGCAGGGGCTGGACTGCCACGACGACGCCGAGGTGCGGGTGACCATCGAGAAGCCGTTCGGCACCAACCTGGCGGAGGCCCAGGCCCTCAATCGCGAGGTGCTCGAGGTCTTTTCCGAGTCCCAGATCTACCGGATCGACCACTACCTGGGGAAGGAGACAGTCCAGAACCTGCTGGCCTTCCGCTTCGCCAACGGGATGTTCGAGCCGGTGTGGAACCGCAACTTCATCGATTACGTCGAGATCACCGCGGCCGAGGACCTGACCGTGGGCAGCCGGGCTGGCTACTACGACAGCTCGGGCGCCCTGCGCGACCTGGTGCAGAACCACATGCTCCAGCTGCTGACCATGCTGTGCATGGAGCCGCCGGTGTCGTTCTCGGCCGATGACGTCCGCGACGAGAAGGTCAAGGTCCTGCACGCCATCGACGCGCCGGTGCCGGAGGAGGCCTCGAAGATCACCGTCCGCGGCCAGTACACGGCCGGCACCCTGGGCGGGGAGCCCCAGCGCGGCTACCTGGAGGAGGACGGCGTCCCGCCCGACTCGCGCACCGAGACCTACGTCGCGCTGAAGCTCAAGGTCCAGAATTGGCGCTGGGCCGGCGTCCCCATATACCTGCGCACCGGCAAGGCCCTGGCCCGGAAGGTCACGGAGATCGCGGTCATACTCAAGCCGGTGCCCCACCTGGCGTTCTCCCAGGAGGGGTCGCTGGGCATCAAGCCCAACCAGCTCATCCTCACGCTGCAGCCCAACGAGGGCGTGTCGCTGTCGCTGGGAGCCAAGATCCCCGGCACCCGCATGCGGATCCGCCCCGTGAACATGGAGTTCCTGTACGGGACGGCGTTCCTGTCCGAGTCGCCCGAGGCGTACGAGCGCCTGATCCTGGACGCCATGCGCGGGGACGCCACCCTGTTCACCCGCGACGACGAGGCCGAGGCCCAATGGCGCATCTGCGACCCGATCCTCCAGGGCTGGGCGCTCGACGAGGAGCGGCCCCATCCCTATCCGGCGGGCTCGCAGGGCCCGCCTGAGGCGGACCGCCTGCTGGAGGGCGACGCCCGGTGGCGCGCGATATGACCCCCGGACGGCCCTGATGGAGGGCGTCTGGAGCGAGCAGGACACCACCCCGTCGCGCATAGAGGCCGGTCTGCGGGAGCTGCTCAAGGAGCGCCACGCCGACGACGGCGGCTACGTCCCCGCCCGGGTGCTCAACCTGGTGGTGATCCTGGATCGCCAGTGGCGCGGCGAGATCGAGAACCGCCTGGAGCAGGTGGGCCGCTACCACCCCTCCCGCACGGTGATGATCGCGGTCGAGCCCCGGCGCGAGCACCTGGACGCCTGGGCGTTCATGGTCTGCCAGGGCGACGCCAGGCCGGGATCGCTCTCGGTCTGCCACGAGCACGTGGTGGTCGAGGTCGGACCCCAGCACCTGCGCCACGTCGACACCATCGTCGACTCGCTGGTGGTCAGCGACCTCTCGACCGTGGTGTGGGCGCCCCACGGCCACCGTGAGGCGGTGCAGGCCCTGAGTCGGCTCGCCCAGGTGGTGCTGCTGGACTCCCAGGACGAGCCCGACCCACACCTGGCGCTGGAGCGCTCGCAGAAGCTGGCCGAGGACGCGTACGTGGTCGACCTGGCCTGGCTGCGCTCGACGCCCTGGCGGGAGCGGATCGCCGCCAGCTTCGATCCGGCGCAGTGGCGTGAGGAGCTGCGCCGGATCTCGGCGGTGACGGTTCGCCACCGCGAGGACTCGAGCGCGGCCGGGCTCCTGCTGCTGGGCTGGCTGGCCACGCGGCTGGGATGGCGGCCCGAGCGGCTGGCGGCCGGCGGCGGGAAGATGCGCGGTCGGGTGCGGGCCTCGCGCGGGGAGGTGGCGCTGGAGCTGGACCCGCACGTCCAGATGAACGTGCCGGGCCTGGCCGGCATCACCATCCGGACGGAGGCGGGGATGTCGCTGTCGCTGGACCGTGGGACCGGCGGCCTGTCGGCCACGCGCCGGGATCGCCGGGGCAGGGAGGCGAGGTGGACGGTGCTGGGCGCCTCCCGGGGAGAGGCCGGGATCCTCGGCGAGGGCATCCGCCAGGCGCTGCTGCGCGAGCCGACCTACCGACCGGCGCTGGCGGCCGCCGACGCGATGGCGCCATAAATGGCCGAGTCCCCGAACCCGCGCGCGCGGCGCCGCCCGATCGTCCCGTGAGTCGTCCCGCCGATCTCCAGGTCCTCGACGACCCGGGGCGGGCGGCGGCCGACCTGCTGGCGGCGGCCGCCGGCGGCGGCGGACAGATCGCCCTGACCGGCGGCTCCACGCCCCGATCCGCCTACGAGCGCGCGGCGGTGGCCGACATGCAGTGGTCGCGGGCCACCCTGTGGTGGGGGGACGAGCGCTGCGTGCAGGCGGACGACGAGCTGTCCAACTACGCCATGGCGCGGGCGTCGCTGCTGGACGCCATCGCGGGCCCGCCCCCGGAGGTGCATCGCATGAGGGGGGAGCTCGGGCCACACGAGGGAGCCGCCGCCTACGAGGCCGAGCTGCACGAGGTCTTCGGGGCAGGGATGCCCGAGCTCGACCTCGTCCTGCTGGGCATGGGCGCCGACGGTCACTGCGCGTCGCTGTTCCCCAACCAGCCGGCGGTGGAGGAGGACGTGCGGCTGGTGGTGGGCGTCGAGCGGGCGGGGGTGGAGCCGTGCGTCCCGCGGATCAGCCTAACCCTGCCGGTGATCAACGCCGCGCGGGAGGTGGTCTTCCTGGTCACCGGGCAGGACAAGGCGTCCGCGGTGGCCCGGGCGTTCGAGGCCGAGCCCGGTCCGGACACCCCCGCCAGCCTGGTGACTCCGGCCTCCGGCCGGCTGATCGCGCTGCTCGACCGCCCCGCGGCAACCGGGTTGGGGCAGCCGGGGTGAGCGATCAATTCATCGGTGTCGACGTCGGGGGCACCAAGGTCTCCCTGGCCACGATGAATGCCGGACAGCTGTCGCCGCCGCGGATCACCCCCACCGAGCACGCCGGCTCCCGGGCGCTGGTCGACCAGCTGGCGGGGGTGATCGAGGCGGCCCGCGAGCCGACCACCACCGCGGTGGGGATCGGCATCCCGTCGGCGGTCGAGTTCGCCACCGGGCGCGCGCTGTCGGGGGTCAACGTGCCGCTGGAGGGCGTCCCCCTGCGCGCCACCCTGACCGAGCGGCTGGGGCTGCCGGTGTTCGTGGACAACGACGCCAACGTGGCGGCGCTGGCCGAGGCGTGCGATCCGGCGGGCAAGCTGGTCGTCTCGCACCTGGTGATGTTCACGGTGGGCACCGGCGTGGGCGGCGGCCTGGTGCTCGGCGGGCGCCCGTTCCGGGGGGCCACCGGGGCGGCGGCCGAGCTGGGCCACACGATCATCGGGCTGGATCTGGCCGACGGAGCCCCGCCCGCCGCCGAGCACTTCCCCCAGCGGGGCTCGCTGGAGGCCCTCGCCGCCGGCCGGGCCCTCGACCGCCTGGCGGCTCAGTCGGCGGAAGCGCGGCC
>DATAEY010000032.1:0-4170 GCA_036257715.1 Solirubrobacteraceae bacterium
CGGGCGTGACGGTTCCCTACGAGGACGACGAGGTGGACGTGTCGTCCTGCTACGTGATGCCGGTGATCGTCGACGACCACGAGCTGCGCGACCCGCTGCGGGCGTTCATGCTCGAGGAGCGCAAGGTGCAGACCAGCGTGCTCTACCCCGCCCTGCACGAGCTGACCGCCTACGCGGACCGCGCGTCCGAGCTGCCGCGCAGCGAGTTCGTGGGCCGCGCCGAGCTGACGCTCCCCCTCTTCCCCACGCTCTCCGAGGCAGACCAGGACCGCGTTGTGTCGGCGCTCGCCGACGGGGTTCAGAGCCTCGCCCGCGCGGGGGCCGCAACCGGCGGCTGACCCGTGGCCACGGCCACCCTGGGCACGGGCCGGACGCGTGCCGCGGCGATCATCGAGCAGAACCCGGGGCTGGTGCCGACCGGGCTCACCGTCGGCGTGCTGCTCTGGTTCGCCGGAGACGAGGGCGGCTTCCGCGGCACCACATCGATGCCGGCGACGCTGTTGCTGGCCGCCGTGCTGTTCGTCTGCCTCATCGGGCTCCCGCGCCCGCGGCCCTCGCGCCCCGCGCTGGTGGCCGTCCTGCTGCTGACCGGCTACGCGCTCTGGTCGCTGCTCTCGGTGCTCTGGGCGGGCCAGGAGGACCTGGCCTGGGACGCCGGCAACCGCACGCTCCTGTACGCCCTGGTGCTGGCGCTGTGCACGCTCTGGCCGATGCGCGGGGAGGCGGCGGCGGCCCTGCTCGGCGCCTACGGGCTGGCGATCGCGGGCATCGCGCTCGTGGAGCTGCTGCGGGCATCGTCCGCAAACGAGGCGATCCAGTACTTCAGCGAGGCGCGCTTCGCCGAGCCGGTGGGCTACGCCAACGCCAACGTCGCGCTCTGGATGATCGGTCTGTTCCCCTGCGCGATCCTCGCCGGCCGCCGCGGGATCCCGGCGCCCCTGCGCGGCCTGTTCCTCGGCTCCGCCTGCCTGCTGGCGGGCGCCGCGCTGCTGGGCCAGAGCCGCGGCTGGCTGATCGCCCTGCCGGTGGTCGGCGTGGTGGCGATCCTGGCCGTGCCGGGCCGCGGCCGCACGATCGTCTCGCTGGGCGCAGTCGGCCTGGGGCTGCTGATCGCGCTCGGGCCGCTGCTCGACGTCTACGAGAACTGGCACCCCCACCAGCCGCTCGGCGACACCTATGACCACGCGCTGCGGATGCTGCTGCTGGCCAGCCTCGTGCTGTTCGTGCTCGGCACCGCGGCGGCGATGCTGGACCGGCGCGTGGAGCTGCCGGCCGCCACGGCCCGCCGGATCAGCGCGGCGATGGTGGCGGGGGTCATCGCGCTCGGGTGCGTGGGCGCGATCGGATACTGGGCCGTGAAGGAAAGCCCGTTCACGGCGGTCTCCAGCGCCTGGACCGACTTCAAGCAGGGCGGCGTGGGCCCGAATGACCGCGACTCGACCAGCCGCTTCAGCGGCAGCGTCTCGACATACCGCTACGACTACTGGCGCGTGGCCTGGAGCGAGTTCAAGGACGCTCCGCTGCTCGGCGCCGGCGCCGACAACTTCGGCCGCGCCTACGTCCAGCGCGGCGAGAGCAACCAGACGCCGCGCTTCCCGCACAGCACGTTCCTCGTCGCGCTCGAGGAAACCGGCCTGATCGGCTTTGCGCTGCTGTTCGGAGCGTTCGCGGCCGCGATCGTCGCGGCGCTGCCGGCGCTGAGGCGGCCGGGGCTCGCCGGCGCCGCGGCGGGCTCGGGCGTTGTGATGTTCGCCTACTGGCTCGCCCACAGCTCGGTCGACTGGCTGTGGGAGTTCCCCGCGCTGTCAGGGGCGGCGCTGCTCGGCTTGGGCGTCGCGATGGCGGCCGCCCGCGGGCTTGACGCCCAACCGGCGCGGGAGCGCCCGCTGCTGGCGTCCTGGCCCGCCTTCGTCGGCGCGATCGCCTGCGTGCTGGCGATCGGGGTGCTGGTGGTGCCGAACTGGCTGTCGGACAAGGAGCTGCGCCGCGCGACGGAGATCGCGTCGGTGAACCCGGACGGGGCGCTGAAGGACCTCGACCGCGCCGCCAGCCTCAACCCGCTGTCGCCGCTGCCCGAGAAGGCGGCGGGGATCATCGAGATCAGGCGCGGCGACTCGGCCGCGGCGAAGCGCCATTTCCTGGAGGCCTTCGACCGCGACCCGCATGACTCCGGCCTGTTCCTCTATCTGGGCGCTATCGCGTCGGAGGCCGGCCACCAGCGCGAGGCGATCCGGCTCGCGGCCGAGGCGCGTCGCCTGGCGCCCACCGACGACGTCGCCTACAACTTCCTGCGGCGCCTGCGCGACCACGAGCGCCTGACGCCCCGCCAGATCGACCGCTGGATCCAGGTCGACGTCAACTACCGTATTAGTCCGGAGTAGGCCATCCGTCCGTATGAGCCCCAATTTGCCCGCATCCGTCCGGTGTCGGGGCTAACTTGGACCGTCGTGCCGCCTCCGGTGCATCGAAACCTGCCGATTTTGCGCGAAATCCGGCTCTGGAAGGTGTCTCGCCGACAAGGGCCGGAGTTAGCTTTGAATAGCTTCCGCACAGGTTCGGGTAACGACTGTTAACTTGTTTGACCCCAAGTTGAAACCCGTGTTACCAAGAGATATAGCCAGTTGGGACCCATCGAAGTGGTAGGGGCACTGATGGGGATCCAGCCGGCGAACGAGACAATGGGACGGAATCGACATAAGGAGTTCGCTGGTCCAATGACGCGATTCAAGAAGCTTCTTGCGGTGGTGGGGGCAACCGCGATGCTCGCGCTTGCCGCTCCGGCCGTATATGCACAGTCGGGGCAGGAAGGATACGGCGGCTCCAACGTCGTGGCTGGCCTCGAGCAGGGTGGCGGTGGCGACACCGGCGCTCCGGTGCAGGCGGCAACAAACGAGGGCAGCCTGCCCTTCACGGGTGCTGACCTCGGCGTTCTCGCCGCGGCCGGTGGCCTGCTACTCGGCATGGGCCTCGGCCTGCGTCGGCTTACGCACCGCCCGTCCGCTTAAACGGCGCACGGTCATAGAGACTGAAAGCCTCGGGCCCGGCATCTGCCGGGCCCGTCGTCTTTCTGTGGCCGCTTTCGGTGAGCGGTCTCGGGCGCCAGCCCGAAATACGGCAATAACGGGGTGGGGCGGGCCGCCAGGCGCGTCGACAATCCACCCCACCCCGCCCCTCGGCAAGGGTTGGGCCGCATCGACACGACTGGCCCACCTCAACTCGCCCCACCCGCGCAGGCTTCGGCGACCTGGGCCTCCTTGACCTCGAGGGGACGTGGCAACGCACCTAACGCCCCTGCGACACGGGGGGTGGGCACGTTTGTGGAGACTCGATCCACCCCTCCCCAGGCGTCGTTTACGTCTGGACCGCTGGCGCGCGCGTGTACGCGGCCTCAGCGTGGCACGGCCAGGCGGAACGCGACCTTGCCCGCGAACGCGCGGGTGCGGTTGAGCCGGCTCCGGTAGTAGCGGCGGAAACGCGCCTCGGCGTCCACCAGCGCCGGTCGCGGCGCGATCGCGTTCATCGCCGCCAGCTGGTCGATGTGGAGCTGGTGGTAGGCGTTGCTGGCGATGTTGACGCGCTTGTGTGGATACAGGTCGTAGCGCGACCAGTAGCCCAGGTCCCAGCGCCCGATGCCGGCGGCCAGGGAGTCCAGCGAGGCCTCGAACAGCCGGGTGGCGTCCGCGTCGCCGAGGGCCACGGCCACGTCGCGCACACCCCAGATCGCGAAGATCCCGCCGTTCAGCACCATCGAGGCCGGGTCGGTGGGGTACTCCTCGAAGAACGGGCCACCCTCGAGGTCGACCCGCACGCCACCCTCGGCGCGGGGGACGCTCAGCGGCCGAAGGCCCCGAAGCGCGGCCTCGGCAAGCGCGTCGTCGCCGGTCTCGGCGTGCACGCGCACGAGCAGGCTGGCGATCTCCCCCTGCGCCATCCCGGACAGCCAGCCCGGGGCGAGGTGGAAGCTGTGTGGAAACGACCACTCGTGCGGCCACCCGCCCGCGAGCGGGCCTTCCGTGCGCTGCGTGTCCACGAAGTGGTCGCAGGCCGCGCGAGCGCCCGCCAGCCACTCCTCCCTGCCCGTCTCGAGCCAGTGCTCGTACGCACCCAGCCCCCACTGGGCGATCACCACCTTCAGCGCGTCGTCGAGCGGTGGCAGGTCTGACGACGGCC
>DATAEY010000033.1:0-17678 GCA_036257715.1 Solirubrobacteraceae bacterium
GCGCTGGCCGGAGGCGCAGTAGAGGACGACACGCTGGTCGCGATCCTTCACCGCGCCCTCGATCCGCGACTCGAGATAGCCGCGCGGCACGTGCTTGGCGCCGGGGATGTGGCCGGCCTCGAACTCCTCGCTCTCGCGGACGTCGACCAGGACGGCGCCATTGCGGTGCTGGCGCTCCACCTCCGCCGGATCGACCTCGTCGACCTGGCTGCGGATCTGCTTGATGACCTCAGGCCCAGAAGGGCTCATCGCTGACGCTCCACTCGCGCTCGTTTACTTCAGAAAGTATAGCGTGGCGCCGACCTCTCCGGCCAGAGCTTACGCCGCGGGGCCGCGACCGCGCTTGGCGAGCGACTCGACCTCGGCCCACAAGGCCTCACGGCGCCGCGAGACCGGGAACCGGGTGACGATGCGCTCACGAGCGCGTGCGCGGGCCTGCGGGTCGACCTCCAGGGCACGGCGCACCGCCCAGCCGATCTTGGCGGGGTCGGCCGAATCGATCCGGATCCCCGCGTCGCCCACGACCTCGGGAAGAGCGCCGGCCATGGTCACCACCGGCACGCAACCCGCCAGCATTGCCTCGGCCACGGCGAGGCCGAAGCCCTCGTGCCGGGATGGCTGTACGTAGGCGGACGCCTTGCGGAAGAGGGCGTCGAGTTCGCTGCGCTCGAGCCAGCCGGTGAAGGAGACGTTGGGAGTCGCCTTGCGCCGCAGCCCCTCGATCGCATCGTCCAGCCATGGACCGGCGAGCACGAACTCGACGTCGGGCGCATGCGCCGCAGCCTCCACGAAGGCCCGCTGTCCCTTGATCTCCAGGTTGGCGCGCGTGACCAGTCCGACGCTGAGCGCCAGGCGCTCGCGCTCGCCCTCCGGCAGCTCGCCGTAGGGGTCGGGTACGCCGTGGTGGATCACCCCGACCCGCGCGGGCGGGAAGCCGATGTTTCGCTCGATCTCGGCCCGGGAGTAGCTCGAGTTGGTGATCAGCCGGGTGGCGTGGCGCATGACCCAGCGGCTCAGCCACCTCCGGGGCCCGCCGAGCTGGAAGCCGTAGCCGATTTCGGGCATCGCCGCGGTGTCGAAGCCGCCGACGATCAGCAACGAGGGCTTGTCCAGCAGCCGCGCCAGCGTGATCGGCCAGAAGGTGGGCCACGACGCCCACCACCCGACCACCACGTCGCTGCGCCGCAGCATCGGCACCAGCCGGAAGAGGTTGGTGACGCGACCCGGCTGGCGCCACTCGGTCAGGGGCCAGCGCTCGGCCAGCAGCTCGCGGTCGACACGGATGAACGACGCGTCGGTCGGGCAGGCGAAGAGGATCCTCGGCACTGGCGGAGTCTATGAGCGGGGCCCCGCGGTCCCGGCCGGGCGCTGCAGCGCCTCGGCCAGCACCGCCCGTCCCTCCGGCAGGGGACTCGAGGGCAGCCGCAGCAGCAACGCCGTCACCACCGCGGCGCCGACGAGCGCAGCCGTGACGGCGGCCGCGGCGGTGCTGGCGCCCGCGGCCTGCAGCCCGAGCGCGGCGCCGGCGGTGGCGAGCGCCTCGACACCGACCGGCACCGCCACCGGCCGCAGCGCGGCGGCGACGGCCCGGGCGTCGACGCCCAGGCGGCGCGTCCCGGCGACGGCGTAGGCGAGCCCGAAGGGCACGAACAACGTGAGGTGCGCCAGCGCGGCGCCGCGTATCCCGTCCGCGCTGACCAGCACGACCAGGGCGGCGACCATGCTGGCCGCCCACACCAGGTTGATCCTGGCCCGGAACCACACGTTGCCGGTGCCCGACAGCGACTCGCCGATCACCGAGACCAGCGCCTGCCCGACGCCCGCGAGCAGGAGGAGCTGGAACGGCACCACGATGGGGGCCCACCTGCGGCCCAAGAGCTCCGGCAGAACCGGCGCCAGCGCGATGACGGGCGGCACCGCCGGGGCTAGCAGCAGCGCCATCAGCCGCAGCGACACCAGCGTCCGGCGCCCGACGTCCCGCAGGCGCCGCGTCGCGGCCGCCGCCGGGAACAGCACCCGGCCGACCTGCCAGGCGATCTGCGTCAGCGGCGCGAACGCCAGGGTGAAGGCGAGCGAGTAGAGCCCGAGCCCCCGCGCGCGGGTGAGGGTGCCCACCACGAACACATCGGCGTTGAGGACCACGAAGTCCGCCGCCGCCAGCAGGAAGAAGCCGGTCCACTGCGGCTGGCGCAGGCGCAGCGCCCGCGGCCGGCCGCCCGGCTCCGCGGCGGGGCGGGCGGGCACCAGGCCGCGCGCGCCGATCCAGGCGATGGCGCTGAGCAGGCCCATCGACAGCAGTTGCCTGACCACGAGCGCCCAGACGCCGGCTCCCAGGAATCCCGCCGCCACGGCCACCACCGAGGAGATCACCGCCGAGGCGATGTTGGCGACCGCGTATTGCTTGAGCCGCAGGTGCTTCTGCAGCAGGGCGAACGCGCAGATGCCCAGCGCATAGAGGAAGACGCCGACCGACAGGGCCCTCACCGCGGCCACGTCCCCTCCGCCGGCGAACGTCCTCACGGCGGGTCCGGCCAGCGCCGCGATCAAAAGCGTCGCGCCGAGCCCGATGGCGCCGTTCACGACCATGGCGCCGCGGATGTCCGCCCGCGTCAGGGTGGGCTTGGCGATCAGGCTTCCCCGCGTGCCCGCGTCGACGAGCAGCCCCGCCAGGTTGACCAGCACCAGCGCGCTGGCCAGGGTGCCGAAGTCGCGGGGCGAGAGCAGCGCCGCCAGGACCAGCAGGGAGGCGAGCCACATCCCCTGGCTGACCACGTGGCCGATCCCGATCCACGACACGGCGCGGGCGACCGCCTGGCGGGTCGGAGCGCGCGCTGCGGTCATCGCCACACCACACTCCACGGCCCGCCCCGGTGTGCCCCCCGCCGGCGCGCCCGGGCCGACGGCCTCGACGGGCGGCGCGCCGCGGCGCGCAGCCCGTAGAAGCGGTTCCGCCCTCCCAACCAGGCCTCGTGGTCATCGGCGATGACCGGCGAGAACTGGCCGTCGCGCAGGCGCCACACCACCCGACCGGTGTCGGCGTCCAGGCCGACGGTGCGCGGCGGCCGCAGCGACGAGACGTACACCACGCCCTGGATCACCGTGGCCGAGCCCAGGATGGGCCCCATCTGATGGCGCCAGATCTCCCGCCCGGTCTTGATTGACAGCGCATGGAAGCCACCGCCGAAGTCCCCGATGTAGAGCCGGCCGCCCCGGATGGCCGCGCTGGCGTACACGTAGCCCTGGGCGTCGAATCTCCACTTCTGGGCGCCGGTGCGGGCGTCCAGCGCGTAGACCGAGCCGTCGTTTCCGCCCAGGAGTACCCGGCCGCGGGCCAGCGCCGGGGTCGAATAGAACGGCACCAGGTTGTTGCGTGCGCCGCGGACGCTGGTCTTCCAGCGCAGCCTGCCCGTGAACCGGTTCACGGCATAGACGCCGCCTCCGTACGAGGCGAAGTAGGCGGTGGTGGCGGTCAGCGCCACCCCGCTCGCCACATTGCCGCCGGTCGGGCCGAAGCGCCAGACCAGCCGCCGGCGCCGGACGTCGAAGGCGTACATGTATCCGTTGGCCCGCCCGAAGTACACGATCCCGCGCGAGACGATCGGCGATGACTCGGTCGCGTCGCCGCGGAGCACCTTCTGCCAGCGCAAGCGGCCGCTGCGAAGGTCGAAGACCCGCAGGTGGCCGTCCTTGGAGGTGACGTAGACCTCGCCGCCGGCGATGGCGGGGGTCGAGGCGAAGATCTCGCCCCGACGGTAGTGGCGGTGCCAGAGGGTCCGTCCGTTCCGCGCGTTGACCGCCAGGATGTCCGAGCCCCGATACCGGGTGTAGGCGACCACGACCAGCACTCCCCGGGCGACCACGGGCGGCGCCTCGATGTAGCCGCGGTTGGGCATGTCGCGAAGCCAGCTGATTCGCAGCGGCGGCCTGACCTCGGCCGCCGGGTTATTGCCGGTGCGCCGGTCGTCGTAGCGGAAGATCGGCCAGGCCGGCGGCCCGTGCCGGCGCTGCAAGCCGCCCGCATCCGCCTCGTTGCTCGACGCCACCTCGCCACGCTCGGTCGAGCTGCGGTTGAACAGGTGAAGCTTGTAGGCGCCGTAGCCGGCCGCCACCACCACGCTCGCGACGACGACCGTAACGGCGCCGACGACCGCGGGCCGCTTCATCGGGTCACCAGCAACATCACGAAGATAGGGGCAGTCATGGATGGAGCTTGCGGCGCCCATGACCGGGCGCCGGCCGCATGGATGAGCGTCCAGCGTCCCTAACGGGCGCTCGGCCTGCCCGACCCGCGCTGATATCCTACTTGCGAGGTAGGTTTTCCGCGATGATGTTCTCCACCAGGACGGAGTACGGCGTGCGAGTCATGGTCGAGTTGGCGCGCCGGAACGGCGACAGCCCGGTGTCGCTGACCGACATCGCCGCCAGCGAGGAGCTGCCGCTGGCCTACCTGGAGCACCTGGTGGCACGGCTGCGCAAGGCGGGACTGGTCGAGGGCCGGCGCGGGGCCCGAGGCGGCTACCTCCTGTCGCGCCCCGCCCCCAACATCTCGATGGCCGAGGTGGTCGAGGCGCTGGAGGGCTCGATCGCCCCGATCGAGTGCATCTCGCAGGATGCCGACGGCGGCGTGGTGTGCTCTCGCGAGACCGATGTCGACCATGTCTGTCCCACCAAGCTGCTGTGGACTCGGGTCCAGGGCTCGATCGTCAGCACCCTGCAGGACACGCGTCTGTCCGATCTCGTCCAGCAACGCCCCGCCGTGGCGGCCTAGATCGGCCGGCGTTGCCGGAGATCACCATGGCCGATCTGGAGATCCGAAACCTTCACGTCCGCACCGAGGAGCGGGAGATCCTGCGCGGCGTCGACCTGTCCGTGTCCAAGGGCGAGATCCATGCGCTCATGGGGCCCAACGGCTCGGGAAAGTCGACGCTGGCCAACACGATCCTCGGGCATCCCGCTTACGAGATCACCGCGGGGGAGATCCGCTTCCGCGGGCAGGACCTGACCGAGGCGGATCCCGAGGACCGGGCTCAGGCCGGCCTCTTCCTGGCCTTCCAGTATCCGGCCGCGATCCCCGGCGTGTCGGTGGCGAACTTCCTGCGCATGGCCATCAACACCAGGCGCGACGAGCCGATCGGGGTCCGGGAATTCGGCGCGCAGTTGCGCCGGGTCACCGAGCTCCTGCGGGTGGACCGGGACTTCACGTCTCGCCACCTCAACGACGGCTTCTCCGGGGGCGAGAAGAAGCGCTGCGAGATCCTGCAGATGGCCATGCTCGCGCCCGAGGTGGCGGTGCTGGACGAGACGGACTCGGGCCTGGACATCGACGCCCTGCGCACCGTGGCCGAGGGGGTCAACACGCTGCACGCGGAGACCGGGATGGGCGCATTGATCATCACCCACTACCAGCGCATCCTGCACCACGTGACCCCGGACTTCGTCCACATCATGCTCGACGGCCGGATCGTGCGTGAGGGCGCGCCCGAGCTGGTGGACCAGCTCGAGCGCGAGGGCTATGACTGGCTGCGGGACGAGCTCGAGGTCGTCACCGGGGCGCCGGAGGAGGACGATGTCTGACGGCAACGGCAGCCGCGGCCGGCCGGCGCCACGCTCCACCAAGCCGGGCGCCGCCCGGCAGGCCACCCTGTACCGACCGCTGGCCGGCGCGGGCGCCGGCAACGGGCGTGCGCCCGACGAGCTGCGGGCCGCCGCCCTCGCCGTGTTCGAGGCCGCCGAGCTGCCGGCCTGGCGGCGATCGGGTTTCTGGACGACCAGCCTGCGCGACCTCGCGCTCGACCAGCTCGCCCCCCACCACCCCGGCCCGGATGCGGCCGTGCCCGACGTGGTCAGCGACGCGGTGGGCGACGAGCCGCTGGCGGGCCGCCTCGTCCAGCTGGCCGGCGACGTGGTGGACGTCCATCTGGATCCGGAGCTGGCCGAGCGAGGCGTGATCCTGTGCTCGCTCGAGGAGGCGTTCGAGCGCCACGGGGACCTCGCCCGTCGCTACTTCATGCGCCGCCTCACCTACGAGCGCGACAAGTTCGAGGCCGCCGCGGCCGCGTTCTGGACCGGAGGCGCGTTCCTCTACGTGCCACCGGGGCTGACGGTGGAGCGCCCGTTCCAGATCCTGTACGCGATCGAGGACGGCGGCACCGCTCAGTACGCCCACACCCTGGCCATCGGCGACCGCGGGTCCGACTTCCGGCTGCGCGAGTACGACCTGGCGGCCCCCTTCTTCGGCCAGGCTCTGCACGCCGGGCACTTCGAGCTGTACCTGGAGGCGGCCGCGCGCTGCCGGCTCTTGCACCTTCAGGACTGGAGCGCGGGCGACGGCGAGGTCTACGACGTCTCTACCCACTTCGTCCGGGTGGCGCGCGACGCGCACTGCACCTGGATCCCCATCCACCTCGGCGGCCGGCTCACGCGCCAGCACCTCGAGCTCTCGACCGCCGAGCCGGGGGCCGACATGCGCCACCGCGGCATCTACTTCACCGAGGCCTCGGAGCACCTGGACCTCTACACGGTGGACCTGCACGAGAGTGGACACACCACCGGCGACACGGTGTGGAAGGGCGCCGCGACCGGAGCGAGCCGGGCCTCGTACGAGGGCCTGATCAAGATCGATCCCGGAGCGCAGGAGTCACACACCTACCTGCAGACCCATTCCATGATGCTGTCGCCTCGGGCCAAGGTCGATGCGATCCCGTCCCTGATCGTGGAGACCGACAGCGTCTCCGCCTCTCACGGCGGGACCGTCGGCGAGGTGGACGAAGGCCAGATCTTCTACATGCGCACGCGCGGCCTGTCCCGCCAGGAGGCGGTGAGGGTGATCGTCGAGGGCTACTTCGAGCCGATCGTGGTGCAGCTCGAGGATCCGGCGCTGGAAGCGCTGGTGCGCGAGCGGATCGCGGCCAAGCTGGCCGCCGCCGCCCAGGACATCGACGCCTACGCCGCCGCGAGGTGACCATGGAGGCGATCGCCAGCCCGACAGCCCTCCCGCTGGACATCCGCTCGGACTTCCCGATCTTCGAGCGCGAGATCGACGGGCGGCCGCTGGTCTACCTCGACTCGGCGGCCACCTCCCAGAAGCCGGCGACGGTCATCGAGACGATCGACGACTACTACCGGCGCCACAACGCCAACATCCATCGCGGCGTCTACACCCTGGCCCAGGAGGCCACCGAGATGTTCGAGGGGGCTCGGGCGCGGGTGGCGGCGTTCTGTGGCGCGGAGACGGCCACCACCATCTTCACCCGCAACGCGACCGAGGCGATCAACCTCGTCGCCTACGCCTGGGGACGCGAGCACGTGGGGCCCGGGGACGTGGTGCTCATCACCCAGATGGAGCACCACTCCAACATCGTCCCCTGGCAGCTGCTGAGCGCCGAGACCGGCGCCGAGCTGCGATACCTCGACGTCAGCGACGAGGGCACGCTGTCGCTCGAGCAGCTCGACGCCGAGCTCTCGGGGGGCCGGGTCAGGCTGGTCGGCTTCGCCCACATCTCGAACGTGCTCGGGACGGTGAACCCGGTCGCCGAGATGGCCGCGCGCGTCCGGGCCGCGGGGGCGGTCTCGTTGGTAGACGGCTCGCAGGGGGTGCCGCAGCTGCCTGTCGACTTCGCCGCCCTGGGACCTGATTTCTACGTGTGGACCGGCCACAAGGCGCTGGGACCGACGGGGATCGGGGTGCTGCACGGCCGCCGCGACGTGCTGGAGGGGATGCGCCCGTTCCTAGGCGGCGGCGACATGATCCGCACCGTCGACTTCCAGAGCTCCACCTGGAACGAGCTGCCCTGGAAGTTCGAGGCCGGCACGTCGATGATCGCCGAGGGCGTCGGGCTGGGAGCCTCCGTGGACTACCTCTCCCGGCTGGGGATGTCCAATGTCCGCGCTCACGAGCGCGAGCTCACGCGCTACGCCCTCGAGCGCCTGGGCGAGGTGGACGGCGTCCGGGTGATCGGGCCCCGCAGCGCCGAGGCCCGGGGCGGCGTGATCTCGTTCGAGCTGCAGGGCGTCCATCCCCACGACGTCGCCGACCTGGTCAACCGGGAGAACGTCTGCGTGCGCGCCGGCCATCACTGCGCGATGCCCCTGATGCGGCGACTCGGGGTCCCCGCCACCGCCCGCGCCAGCTTCGGTCCCTACAACACGCGGGAGGACGTGGACGCGCTCATTGCGGCGCTCGCCAAGGTCCGCGACGTGTTCAACGCGGGTTGATGGGGGCGCCGGCCGTGGACGATCTCTACCGCGACTACATCCTCGACCACTACAAGCGCCCGCGGAACTTCGGCGAGCTGGAGCCGCACGACCTCGACGCCCACGACCACAATCCGCTGTGCGGGGACGAGATGGGCGTCCACATCCGCGTGCGCGATGGCAGGATCGCCGACCTGCGCTTCCACGGCCAGGGCTGCGCGATCTCCCAGGCGGCCGCGTCGATCGCCTCCGAGGAGTACATCGGCATGCCGCTGGGCGAGGTGGGCGAGCTCCACGGCGACTGGCTGCTCGAGCTGCTCGGGATTCCGATCTCGGCCACGCGGCGCAGGTGCGCGCTGCTGAACCTCAAGGTGATGCGGGGCGCGGTCACCGGCGACGCCAGCTGGCCGGAGTAGGCAGTCCGGCGCTAGCCGACCCGGCGGCGGCGAGCGGCGCTGCGCAGCAGGCGCCCGGCGCGACGTCGCAGGCCGCGGCGCGTGGAGCGTGAGCCGCGGCGCCGGTACTCGGCCAGCGTCATCCCCACCGGGACGTCGGGCGGATCCACATATACGACGGGCGGCGGGTTCATCCGATCGGACCCTCCTCGGGACCGTTCGAGCTCAGGAGCGGCTCGCCCAAGGCAGCCCGCGGCCTGGACGTCACGCACGCCGCGGCCAGGGCGTCCTCGGCGGCGTCGGCCCGATCCTCGGCGGCGCGATAGGTCGCGTAGGCGCGGTCGCCGCCGGTCGCCCGCCAGGCGTCATAGGCCAGGTTGGCCTCCGCCCGCGCGGCGCTCCAGACCGTCTGCAGTTCGGCGACCGCCCGGGCCTCCGTGACGGCGGCCCGCTCGGCGAGGACGATCTCCCTCGTGTCCTCCACGTCCTCGAGCAGTTGCCTGAGCTCTCGAGTGGTCATCTGCCGCGGGATCCTGAGGTCGTCGATGTGATTGATTCGACGGCGAAGGCGCGTCGCCTGCCTGCCGAACTGCAAGCCCGCGATCGGACGGGGAGTTGCGAGTCGTCCTGGCTCCTCATTTCCACCGCCCTAGGGTCGTCGGGGCCTATATCACTGACCAAAGGCGTCGATAAACCGCGCAGGCGCTGCGCCGTTCGAGCGGAGGCAACGGCGGGGCCGCGCGGCTCACGGAGGCTCGATCGGCTTCTTCGGCGCCCGCGGCTCACGGAGGCTCGACGGTTTCGTCGGCGCCGCGATGGTTATCATCCGTCTGGGACCGCGCCGCCTCGGCGGGAGCGTCCCCGCGCCCGCTAGAATTCCGACCAGCGCACACGGATATCTCCATGGCAGCCACCGACAAGACCCGCGTCGCCAAGTCCAGCCCGATCGTCGAGGACGATCAGGGCCAGCTGCGCGCGCGGACGGGGATCTCGCGCGAGGTGGTGGAGGAGATGTCGAGGGTCAAGGGCGAGCCCGACTGGATGCGAGAGCGTCGCCTGAAGTCGTTCGAGATCTTCGCGCGCAAGCCGATCCCCACCTGGGGCGTGGACCTGTCGGGTCTGAATTTCGACGACCTGGTCCTCTATTCGCCCCCAACCGCCGGTCGCTACAACAGCTGGGACGAGGTCCCCGAGGAGATGAAGCGCACCTACGAGGATCTCGGGATCCCACAGGCCGAGCGAGAGCACCTCGCCGGAGTGGTGGGCGTCTGGGACAACGAGCCCGTCTACGAGGGCCTCAAGAAGGAGTACGAGGACCTGGGGATCCTGTTCTGCTCGACGGATACCGCGGTGCGCGAGTACCCCGAGCTCGTCGCGCAGTACTTCATGACCAAGTGCGTCCCGCCGCAGGACAACAAGTTCTCGGCGCTGCACGGCGCGATCTGGTCCGGCGGCTCCTTCCTGTACGTGCCGGCCGGCGTGAAGGTGGACCTCCCGCTACAGGCCTACTTCCGGATGGAGGGCCAGGGCGAGGGCACCTTCGAGCACACGCTGATCATCGCCGAGGAAGGCTCCGACGTTAACTACATCGAGGGCTGCACCGCCCAGACCTACAGTGTCAACTCGATGCACTCGGCGGTGGTGGAGATCTTCGTCAAGCCCGGGGCCAAGGCCCGCTACACCACGGTTCAGAACTGGTCCAAGGACGTCTACAACCTGAACACCAAGCGCGCGGTGGTGGAGGCCGACGGCACGGTCGAGTGGGTCGGCGGGTCGATGGGCGCGAAGTACGTGATGCTCTACCCGGGGTCGTTCCTGCTGGGCGAGGGCGCTCGGGCTGATCATCTCAACGTCGGGGTGGCCGGCGAGGGCGTATGGAAGGACACCGGCGCCAAGGTGGTCCACCTGGCCCCCAACACCACGTCCAACATCCTGGCCAAGTCGATCTCCAAGGACGGCGGGATCATGGGCTACCGGGGCCTGGTCCGCATGGGGCACAACTCGCGCGGCTCCAAGGCCCGCGTCCAGTGCGACGGGCTGATGATGGACGACCGCTCGCGCTCGGACACCTGGCCGGACATCCAGATCCAGAATCCCCATGTCACCGTCGCCCACGAGGCGGTCGTCGGCAAGATCTCCGACGAGCAGCTCTTCTACATGCAGTCGCGCGGCTTCTCCGAAGACGAGGCTGCGGCGATGATCGTCAACGGCTTCATCGAGCCCGTGACCAAGGAGCTGCCGATGGAGTACGCGGTCGAGCTGAATAGGCTGATCCAGCTCGAGATGGCCGACTCCATCGGCTGAGCCGGCTGCAAATCGTCGCCTGCCGTTGTCCTCGCCGGTCCGGCTCGCTCACGTACCGCCATGTACGCCCGCTTCGCCGGACCGGCTGCGTCCTAGGCAGGCTTGATTTTCGCCGGCTCGGCGGCGGCCCAGCGCAGGCTTGATCGTCTGCGCTCGGGCGCGTCGGTCGAGTCATCCGGCGTAGGCTGCACGACGTGGCGCAGGCCTACGACAACGTGGTGATCGGCGCCGGGTCGGCGGGGTGCGCGGTGGCGGCCCGCCTGAGCGAGGACGAGGGGCGGCGCGTCCTCCTGGTGGAGGCGGGAGGATCGGCGCGTCGGCTCGACGTCCGGATGCCGGCGGCGTTCCCCAAGCAGTTCCACTCCAGGGTGGACTGGGACTACTGGACCGAGCCGGAGCCCGCGCTCGCCGGTCGCCGCATCTACGAGCCGCGGGGCCGCATGCTGGGCGGCTCGAGCGCCATGAACGCCATGATCTACATGCGCGGCAACCGGCTCGACTACGACGGCTGGGTCGATCGGGGCGCGCGCGGATGGTCCTACCAGGAGGTCCTGCCGCTGTTCCGGCGCTCGGAGCACAACGAGCAGCTGCGCGACGGCTTTCACGGTCAAGGCGGACCGCTCAACGTGACCACCACCCCCAGGCTGGATCCGGTGACGCGGAGGATGCTCGACGCCGCGGTGTCGATCGGGCTGCCGCCCAACCCCGACTTCAACGGCGAGCGCCAGGACGGTGTGGGCCGCTACCAGGTGACCCAGCGGCGCGGGCGGCGCTGGACCGCGGCGGACGGGTACCTGCGCGGCGCCCGGCGGCGGGGCGGCCTGGACGTCCGCACCCGCACCCAGGCGACCCGGCTCGTGGTGGAGCGCGGTCGCGTCGTCGCGGTCGAGCTGCGCCGAGGACGCAGCGCCCAGCGCGTCGCCGTGTCGGGGGAGACGGTCGTCTGCGCGGGGTCGTTCAACACGCCGGCCCTGCTCCAGCACTCGGGCATCGGCCCGTCCGAGCACCTGCGGTCGGTCGGCATCCGCCCGGTCCACGATCTGCCCGCGGTCGGCGACGGCCTGACGGAGCACGCGATCGCCTACTGCACCTGGGAGCTGGCCGGCGGTCATCAGGGCCTGGCCGACGCCGAGGAGCCGCGCCACCTGCTGCGCTGGCTGGCGCTCGGCGGCGGGAAGCTGGCCAGCAACGTGGGCGAGGCGGGGGGTTTCTTCCGCAGCGACCCGTCGCTGCCGGCCCCCGACATGCAGCTCTACTTCGCGCCCGCCTACTTCGTAGAGCACGGGCTGCAGACTTGGGACGCCCCGGCGATGACGATCGCGCTGTCGTGCGTGGCTCCGCAGAGCCGGGGATCGGTGCTGGTTCGATCGGGCGATCCCCTGCGCAAGCCGGCGGTCCGCCTCAACCTGCTCGCCGCGCAGGCCGAGCTCGACGCCATGCTCGCCGGCGTCGACCTGGCGCGGGAGATCGCCGCCGCCGGGCCGCTGGCGGGGATGGTGGGGATGGAGATCTCCCCCGGCTCGGCGGTGCGCTCCCCCGAGGAGATCGTCACGTGGCTGCGGGCCGGCGTGCAGCACACCTACCACCCGGCCTGCACCGCCCGCATCGGCCGGGTCGGCGAGGGCGCAGTCGACGCCGAGCTGCGCGTACACGGGCTCGAGGGGCTGCGGGTGGCGGACTGCTCGGTCATGCCGACGCTTATCCGCGGCAACACCCACGCGCCCGCCGTGATGATCGGGGAACGGTGCGCGGAGCTGATGCGGGCATCGGGTGGCCGGGTGTCGGCCGGTCGGGAGCCGGCCCGGGTCCGGGTCGGCGCCTGAGCTTCAGCTCCCGCCCTCGGCGCCGGTGATCAGGCCGCGCTTGGCGGCCGAGGTGTCGGGCTCCGTCCAGGCCACCCCGGCGGGCAGCTCCATGTGCAGGTGCGAGGATTGGTCGACACTGATGCGCCCGTCCAGGATCCCGCAGTCCAGGACGTGACCGCCCCGCGAGCGGTCGTCCGAGATCACGTGGAGGTGATACCCGGGGACGTTGAGGCCCTGGACGTAGTCGGGAAACCGGAATCCGACGAGCGTGCCCGAGAGATGGTCCAGGTCGAACTCGACCTGGCGCGCCACGACCTGCGAGAGGGGCGGATACGGCCGGCGCTGGCGCGGGACCGACCGGGCGTGCACCCGCTCGAACCGACCGTCGAAGCGAACCGCATAGCACAGCGCCCGGTCCGCGACCAGCGACTCGATGCGCTCGAGGAGTCCGGCGTGGTCGAGCGGGCCCGCGACGGCGGCGGCGGCGTCCGGGCTGAACCGCGTGATTACTGCGAACGGCGTGCGCTCGTCCGGGCCTATCGACCTGACCGAGCCGTCCGTGCCGGCGCGATAGAACGCGCCATCGAGCGCGATCATCTCTCCGTCCAGCCCGTCCAGGGTGCCCAGGCCCAGATCACCGCGCGCCGCCAGGTCGGCGAAGGTGACGTCGCCCTCGTACGCGCCGCCGAGCAGCGCATCCAGCGTCGAGGTCTGGAAGACGGCGTGCGGCTCGCGCTCCTCGGCGCCGAGATCGTCGCGACGCAGCCGCTCCACGTGGAGGGCGTGGATCAGGCCGTGGTCGATCATCCGGGGAGGTCGGCCGATGCTACCTTGGCGGCCGGTGCGTCCCCCGGTGGACACCATCGCGGCGCCGCCGTTCCCGCGCGGGCTGCCGTGGGTCAACTCGCCGCCGCTGTGCATGGACGAGCAGGTCGGCCGCCCGGTCCTGGTCGAGTTCTGGGACTTCTGCCGGGTGAACTCGCTGCGGACCCTCCCCTACCTGCGCGAGTGGCACCGGCGCTACGCGGACGCGGGCCTGCGGGTCGTCGGGGTGCACTCCTCGGGGTTCCCGCCCTCCGCCGGCGAGTCGGCGGTGCGCGGGGCGGTGGCGCGGCTGGAGGTGCCGTACCCGGTGGTGGTCGACGCCGAGCTGGAGATCTGGCGGCGGTACGGAAATCGCGGTTGGCCCGCGCGCTACCTCTGGAACGACGCCGGAAGGCTCCACGACTACCACTACGGCGAGGGCGCCTACGCCGAGACCGAGCGCGCGATCCAGGAGCTGGTTGCTGACGAGCGCGAGCCGGTGCCGCCGCAGCGCCCCGAGGAAGACCCCGCGGCGGTGCTGGCCGCGCAGACCGCTGACCAGCCCGGCGCCTACAACGGACCGTATGTGGCCGGAGGGGTCTGGGCGGTGCTGGACGGGCGTGGGCGGGTGGCGGTCAATGGGACGACGCTGGAGGTGGACCATCCGGGGTGCTACCGGCTCGTCGAGCATCCCGCCCACACCGAGGCCGCCCTGGACCTGCGGGTCGGCGAAGGCGTGACCTGCCACGCCGTCTGTTTCACGCCGGGCGTGGTCGGTCAGGCCGAGGCGGTGTAGGCCCGGTCCTCCAGCAGGTGGCTGACCGGCGTCGGCCGGCCGGACTCGACGCGGATGATGGCGCCGGCGCGATAGGGGCTGCGCTGCGGGGCCCGGCCGCCTAGGAAGCGCTCGACGACCCAGCTGCCGCAGTTGTGAAGCCGCGCGCCCCCCGAGGCAAGCCATTCGGCCGGGTCGTCCCCCGGGAGGGGACCGGCGCGGTGGGTGTGGCCGAAGATCACGTGATCGGCCTCGACCCCGAGGCGGTGCACCACCTGCGACATCGCGCGCAGGGAAGCGCGGCGCAGCTCGGGCCCCGAGAGGTCGGCCCGCATCGGCCCCAGGCCGAGCGCGTTGAGCGCGCCCACGACGGTCGGGAACGCCACTCCGCTCAGGAGCCGGTGGTGCAGGGGGCGTGGAGCGCTGCCGTCCCCGGCCAGCAGGCGGTAGAGGCGCGCCGAGAGGCTCGCGGTCGGGCGGTCGTGCTCGCGAGGGGCCGGCGCGGTCTGCGCGATCTCGTGAAGCGCCGCGTAGACCGGCGCCATCACCGCCTCGTAGCCGTCCACTCCGTCGAGGCGGTCGCCGCGCGCCCGCAGCACCCGCTCCACCGAGCGCAGGGTCAGCGGCTCGAAGGCCGGCACGGTGATGTGGCGGTCCAGGTAGTGCCCGTGGATGGCGTAGACGCCGTCGGCCAGCCACAGGCCGGGATAGGCGATCTCGAGGCGCGCGGGCGCCAGCCACCCGGCGATCGCCGCCGCGATGTCCGACGCTTCGGCGGGCTCGAGGAGCTGCTGCGGGCCGAGGGCCCCACCGCCCGCCGCGCTGCGGCGCTCGCGCCAGCGCTCCAGGAGCCGGTGGTCGTGGTTGCCGGGGGTGATCACCACCCGTCGGTTCCCCAGGACCGAGCCGAGGGCCGCGAACCAGGGCTGGGCTACGGCCAGCGCCTCCGGCAGCGGACCCTCACGCAGCTCCACGACGTCGCCGAGCAGGATCACCTCGTCCGCCCGCCCGGCCTCCTCCAGGAGACGCGCGCGGGCCGGCTCATGGCGCAGGAGGTCGATCCCCGAGCGCGCCCCGAGGTGCAGATCCGAGACTACGAGGGTGCTCACCCGGCCGCGCCGAAGCGCGACCGCAGCGACTTCTTGTCGAACTTGCCCACCGAGGTCTTGGGAACCTCTTCGATGAACTCGACGCGGTCGGGAAGCCACCACTTCGCCACCTTGCCCTGCAGGAAGGCGCGTAGCTCGCCGGCGTCTAGCCGGGCGCCGTCGCGGCGCACCACGCAGGCGCAGGGGCGCTCGCTCCACCGCTCGTCGGGAACCGCGATCACCGCCGCCTCCAGCACGTCGGGGTGGGCCATGATGGCGTTCTCGAGATCCACCGACGAGATCCACTCGCCGCCCGACTTGACCAGGTCCTTGGTGCGATCCACCAGCCGGATGTAGGAGCCGCGGCGACGCTCGGCCACGTCACCGGTGCGCAGCCACCCGTCGGGCGTGAACTTGTCGGCCCCGCCGGGGTCGTTGTAATAGGCGCGTGCGATCCAGGGCCCGCGAACCTGCAGCTCGCCGCCCGCCGCCTCGTCGAGGCGGAAGTCGACCAGCGGCAGCATCCTGCCCTGGCAGGCGCGCAGCTCGTACGCCTCGTCCTCGGTGAGCTCGACGTCGCCGGGCAACCGCGAGGTCGCCGCGAGCGGGCTGGTCTCGGTCATCCCCCAGCCCTGGCTGATCGGCACGCCGAAGCGCTCGTCGAAGGCCCGTATCAGCGCTTCGGGCACCGCCGACCCGCCGCACTTGATCTCGACCAGGCTGGAGAGATCCGGGGGCGGGTCGAGCTGGAGCATCCCCTGCCAGATGGTCGGGACGCCGGCGGTCCGGGTGACGCGCTCGGCCGCGATGAGCTCCGCCAGCTCGGCCGGCGACATCCGGGGGCCCGGGAACACCTGGCGGGCCCCCGCGAGCGCCGCGGCATACGGGAGGCCCCAGGCGTTGGCGTGGAACATCGGAACCACCGGCATGACCGAGTCCCGCTCGCGCACGCCGACCGCGTCGGCGGTGAGCACCCCGAGCGAGTGCAGGACGGTCGAGCGGTGCGAGTAGACCACGCCCTTGGGGCGGCCGGTCGTCCCGCTCGTGTAGCACATGGCCGCCGCGGCGTTCTCGTCGAGGTCCGGGAAGGCGAAGTCGGGATCGCCGTCGGCCACCAGCTCCTCGTAGTCGAGGGCCCCCGCACGCTCACCGGGGCCGTCCGGCATCAGCACCTCGTGCTCCACGCGGTCCAGGGCCGGCATCACCTCGGCCAGCGAGGCGTCGAGGAAGGCCACCCGGTCCTCGGCGTGGCCGGCGACGTAGCGCAAGTCGTCGGCGTGCAGGCGGATGTTGAGGGTGTGCAGCACGGCCCCCATCGCCGGAACCGCCAGGTAGAGCTCGAGATGGCGCGCGGAGTTCCAGCCGAAGGTGGCGACCCGGTCCCCGGGGCGGATCCCGAGTCTCGCCAATGCCGACGCCAGCCTCCGCGCCCGTTCGACCACCGCGGCGTAGGTGGTTCGCTCGACGGAGTCCTGCGTGCGGGAGACGACCTCCCGACCTCCGAACACCGTCGCCGCCCGCTCGGCGATGTGGCGCACCAGCAGGGGATAGTCCATCATCAGGCCTTCCATGGCCTGAGCGTAGTGGTTTGACCCGGGGACCCGCGGCGGCATCCCCGGCTGTCATCCTTGTTGGCGCTCGGAGGACCCCCCCACCCGACGACCCGATGGAATCCGCCCACACACTCGAAGCGCTACGAGACGAGACCGAGCACGACGTGACCCGGGCCGCCCCGGCCGCGGCGGCGGCCGCGGCCGCTCCGGTGGCGATAACCGAGGCCCCCACCGGCATGTGGGAGAGCGTCCGCTCCGCCTGGGCGGAGCGCGAGCTGCTGAAGCCGATGATGGCTCGCTTCCTGGCCAAGCGCATCCGCGGCACCAAGCTCGGGCGGCTGTGGCTCCTGATCCGCCCGTTCATGGATGCGCTCGGCAAGACGCTGCTGTTCGGAGGCGTGCTGAAGCTCTCGTCCGGTGGCGGGACCCCGTACTTCCTGTTCCTCTTGGCGGGCCTGACCGGCTGGCGCCTGTTCGAGCGAACCCTGATCTACGGCATGCGGGCGATCCGCCTGTACCGCAAGCTGATGCGCAGCTTCCACTTCCCGCTGCTGCACGTGGCGATCTCCAGCCTGGCCTATCCGCTGCTCGAGGCAGCCGTCTACCTGCTGGTCGTCTTCGGCACCGTGATCTTCTTCTGGGCGACCACCGGCCACTTCTACCTGTCGCCTCCGCCCAAGCTGCTGCTGGTGGTCCCGGGCTTCGCCCTCCTGCTGGTCCTGACCATGGGCGCGACGCTGTGGCTTGCGGTCGCGAACGCG
>DATAEY010000034.1:0-32600 GCA_036257715.1 Solirubrobacteraceae bacterium
GATCCCGAGCGCGTCGAGGTGGCCCCGTACGCCCCCGACCCGGTCTTCTCGCCAGGCCCGCGCCGCGACGACGTCCTGGCCAAGCTGGGCGTCGAGGGCCCCTACGCCCTGGCGGTGGGGACGCTGCAGCCGCGCAAGAACCTCGAGACGACGCTCGATGCCTTCGAGCGCCTGGCGGTGAGCGGAGCCGAGCAACGCCTCGTGGTGGCGGGCGCCCGGGGATGGCGCGACCGGCGGCTGGCCGCGAGGCTGGAGCGCTCGCCCGCCGGCGGCCGGGTGATCGCACCGGGCCGGGTGAGCGACGCCGAGCTGGTCGAGCTCTACCGGGCGGCGGACTGCCTGGTGTTCTGCTCGCGGGGCGAGGGCTTCGGCTTACCGGTGCTCGAGGCGATGGCCTGCGGCACCGCGGTGGTCTGCAGCTCGACCACCAGCCTCGGAGAGGTGGCCGGCGACGCCGCCCAGCTGGCGAACCCCGACGACGTCGGCGAGGTCGAGCGCGCACTCGGCGCCGTGCTTGGGTCTCCCGAGCGCAGGGCGGAGCTGCGCCGGCGCGGGACCGAGCGCGTGAAGGCGTTCAGCTGGGCCCGGTGCGCCGAGCTGACCGCGAGCGCCTACCGCCGCGCCGCGCAGGCCTGAGACCGCGCGGCGGGCTGCTACGGTCCGCTGCTCCTCGCGCCGAGGCGCCCACCGCCATGCGCGTCCTGCTCAGCGGCTACTTCTCGTTCGACGGCAACGTCTCGACCGCCGGCGATCTGCTCGCCGGCGACGTGGTCGCGGGATGGCTGGAGCGCGCCGGCGTGCCCTACGACGTGGCCAGGGCGGCCAAGTACGGAGGCGGCCTGGACTGGGAGCGGGCGGACCCCACCGACTACTCGCACGTGGTCTGGGTGTGCGGGCCGATGACCCGCGGCCCCAAGCAGACCGCGCTGCGCGAGCGCTTCCGGGACTGCCGGCTGGTGGCGGTGGACGTCTCGCTGCTGGACGAGCTGGGCGGCTGGAGCCCGTACGACGCGGTGGTGGAGCGCGACAGCGCCACCTCCGCCCGCCCCGACATCTCGTTCCTGGCGCGCGGCGAGCTTCCCCCGGTCGTCGGGCTGTGCGTGATCGAGCGCCAGCGCGAGTACGGCGAGCGCGGCGGGCACGGCGCCGCCGTGGAGGCGCTGCGCCGGCTGATCGACGCGCGTCCGATGGCCGTGGTCGAGATCGACACCCGGATCAAGCCGCGCCGGCCCGGCCGGCGGACGCCGGGCGAGGTCGAGGCCCTGCTCGGACGCATGGACGTCGTGCTCACCAACCGCCTGCACGGGCTCGTCCTGGCCCTCAAGCACGGCGTGCCGGTGGTGGCAATCGACTCGGTGCGGGGCGGAGCCAAGCTGCGCCGCCAGGCCCAGGCGATCGGGTGGCGGGCGGTCATCGGGCTCGAGTCGCTGGACGACGAGCGGCTCGCCCGCGAGTTCGACTTCTGCCTGACCCCGGACGCCCGGCAGGCGGCGATCGAGGCCCGGACGCGCGCCGTCCAGGCCGCCGCGGCGGTCGAGCACGACTTCCTGGCCGCCCTGGGGCTGTCCTAGCCGGCGTGAAGCTCGCGCCGGCGGCGCATGGCGCGCATCGCCCGGTAGACCAGGACGATCAGGCGGCTGCTCAGCTGGTTGACGGCCACCGCCACGGGGTGCCCGGCGCCGTGGCGGCGGGCCTGCTCGGAGTGCTCGCGGAACTGGGTCTCGAACCCGGACATGCTCAGGCTGCCCTCCGCCATCCGGAAGTCGGCGAGCTCCCGGTCGAGCACCAGCGGGTCGGCGCGGCGGGCCAGGCGCAGGTAGAAGTCGTAGTCCATCGAGATCCGGTAGCGCTCGTCGAACAGGCCGGCGACCTCGAACGCCTCCCGGCGCAGGAAGGTGGCGGGCGCGGAGATGAAGTTCTGGGTCAGGTACAGCGGGAGCGAGTAGCGGCGCAGGAAGGCGTTCTTGTACGCGGTGACCCAGCGGCGGACCTCCCGGCCGTCGGCGTCGATGATGCGGCAGCGGCCCGTGAGCCACAGGGCGTCCGGATGCCGGGCCAGGGCGCGACCTACCGCCTCGAGCGCTCGGGGCAGGTAGCGGTCGTCGGCGTTGAGCCAGCCGATCACCTCGCCCTGCGCCATGGCGATCCCCTTGTTCATGGCGTGGGCGAGGCCCCGGTCGGGCTCGGAGATCCAGCGCACGCGCTCGGCCGCGCGCAGGATGTCGAGCGTCCCGTCGCTGGACCCGCCGTCCACCACCACGTGCTCGAGGCGTGGATAGCCCTGGGCGCGGACGCTGGCCAGCGCCTCCGGGAGGGTCGGGGCGGCGTTCAGGCAGGGCGTCACGACGGTGATGGCGGGCAGCGCCGACAAGGCGGGGGAGGTTAGTCGCGCCCCGGGGTTTAGCCTGCCCGCCGTTGCACGTCGGCTTCAGCTTGCTCACCCTGTTCCCCGGGCGCGTCGGCGGCTCCGAGTCCTATGCCCGCGGACTGCTGGGCGAGTTCGCGCGCGGGCGGGGGCCGGAGCGGTTGACCGTGCTGGCCAACCGCCACGTGGCCGAGGCCTACCGCGCCTACGCCCGCGGCCCGGTCGAGCTGCGCCGGGTCGGCTCGTACCGCGCCGGGGATGGCCTGGTCACCCGGGCGCTGGCCATGGCCGCCGCGTGGGCGGCGCCGGCTCGCGCGGCCCGGGACGCGCCCCCCGGCCTCGACGTCCTCCACTACCCGGTCACCGTGCCGATCCCTCTCCTCGACGCGCCCACCGTGGTGACCATCCACGACGTCTCCCACCTCGATCGCGGCGGCCTGCGCTCCCTGCCGCTGCGCCGGTACAGGCGTTGGGCCTACGACGGCGCCGCCCGGGCCGCCGCCGTGGTGATCGCCACCAGCCGGTTCGCCCGCGAGCGAATCGCGGAGGGAATGGAGGTGGCGGCCGAGCGCATCGAGGTGGTCGCCCCGGGCATCGACCATGCCCTCTTCAACCCCCAGCCGGCGCGCGACGACGAGCGCCGCCTGGCGGCGCTGGGGCTGCCGGCCCGGTTCGTCGTCTACCCGGCCAACCTGTGGCCGCACAAGAACCACCGCCGCCTGCTGGAGGCGCTGGCCCGGGTCGAGGACCGCGAGCTGGGGGTCGTGCTGGCGGGCCAGGACTACGGGCGCCTGGGCCAGCTCGCGGGCCTGGCCCGACAGCTGGGCATCGCGGGGCGTGTCCGGCACGTCGGCCAGGTCGAGCCGCGCACGATGGCCGCGCTCTACCGGCGGGCGCTCGCCACCGTGATCCCGTCGCTGCACGAGGGCTTCGGCTTCCCCGCACTGGAGGCGATGGCCTGCGGCTGCCCGGTGGCGTCGTCGGGGCGCGGCGCGCTGGACGAGGTCTCGGGCGAGGCGGCGCTGCGGTTCGACCCTGAGTCGTCCGACGCCCTCGCGGATTCGATCGACCGGATCGTGTATCAATCGGAGTTGCGCAGCAGGCTCGTGGCGGCGGGGCGGCGGCTCTCGGCGCGCTACAACTGGGAGGCGTGCGCACGGCGCCACGTCGAGATCTATGCGCGTGCTAGAGACACCCCCCGGCCCGACGGCCGCGTCTGACGGCACCCCGGCCGGCCGCGGCGGCGACCCGCGGCGGCTGGCGATCCTGCCCGCCTACAACGAGGCGGTCACCGTGGCGGGCGTGGTGCAGTCCCTGCGCCGCCACGCGCCCGAGTGGGACCCGGTGGTGATCGACGACGGCTCCACCGACGACACCGCCCAGCTGGCCGAGCAGGCCGGGGCGAAGGTCCTGCACGCTCCGTTCAACCTCGGCATCGGCGGGGCGGTCCAGCTGGGCTTCGTGTACGCCCTCGAGAACCGCTACGACTACATGGTCCAGGTGGACGCCGACGGCCAGCACGACCCCCGCGACATCCGCAAGCTGGTCGCCGAGATGGAGTCCCATCCCAAGCTCGACGTGATCTGCGGGTCGCGGTTCCTGACCAAGGACCACCGCTACCCGGCGCCGATCAGCCGGCGCACCGGCATCCACCTGTTCGCCTTCCTCACCTCGAAGATCATCGGCCAGCGGGTGAGCGATCCGACGTCCGGGTTCCGCCTCTACAACCGACGGGCCATCGCCCTGTTCGCCCGCGACTACCCGCACGACTACCCCGAGGTCGAGGCGGTCCTGCTGCTGCACCACCATCGGCTGCGCATGCGCGAGGTGCCGGTGCGGATGTTCCCGAGGGAGGGAGGCTCCTCCTCGATCAACTCGGGCAAGTCGGTCTACTACATGGTGAAGGTCCTGCTGGCGATCTCCGTCGGGCTGGCGCGGCGCCGGCCCGGGATCGAGCCGGGGGACGAGGCGCCCGTCACCGCCACCCACTCGATCTGATGCGCTCCCAGATCCAGCTCGTCGCCGTCATCGCCAGCCTCGTCCTGCTGCTCGTGGTGCTCGAGCTGGTGCGCCGCCGCAGGCTGTTCGAGCGCTACGCGATCCTCTGGCTGCTCTCAAGCGTTGTCCTGCTCGCGCTGTCGGTCTGGGGCGGCCTGCTGGCCGTCGTCTCGCGCGCGGTCGGAATCAAGTACCCGCCGTCCGCCCTGTTCCTGTTCGCGCTGGGCTTCGTGCTGCTGCTCCTGATGCACTTCTCGGTGGCGGTCTCGCGGCTCTCGGACCAGTCGAAGGTCCTGGCGCAACGGCTGGCCCTGCTGGAGGAGCGGCTGCGCGAGCTGGGACAGCGCGAGCAGGGCGACGAGACCAAGCCGGTCGCGATCGGCGCCGAGCGGGCCGCCGCCTCGGAGGCGCCGGCCGAGCGCCCCCAGCCCGTCCTGGGGCCGCGGGGCGCGGTCGGCGCGCGGCGCCCGCCCTCCGCGGGCTAGCCGGCAGGCGTGTCCTCGTGGATCGAGGCGCATGCGGCGGAGATCGCCGCGCGCGCGCCGCGCGAGCTGGAGGCGCTGGTGGCGGTGTCCTCGCCGTCCGGGGACCGCCACGGCGCTGAGGAGGCGGTGGCGGTCGCCACGGCGCTGCTGCCTGCCGAGGCGGACGTCGCCCGCCCGCCGTGCTCCTCACCCCGGCACGCGCCCGACCTGCTGGCCCGGCTGGAGGGCTCCGGGACGCGGCGCGTGCTGCTGCTCGGCCACCTCGACACGGTCGTGGCCCACGGCGAGCACCGGCCGCTGCAGTCGCGCGACGGGCGCCTCGTCGGGTCGGGGGCGGTGGACATGAAGGGCGGGGTGGTGCTCGGCCTCGGGCTGCTGCGCGCCCTGGCCTCGGCGTCGCCCGCCTTCGCCGAGGCCGCGCTGCTGCTGGTGGTCGACGAGGAGTGGCGCACCGCACCGTTCGCGCACGCCGAGCGCTTCGCCGGGTGGGACGCCTGCCTGTGCTTCGAGGCGGGCCAGCGCGGCCCGGGCGGCCAAGAGGGCGTGGTGGTGCGTCGCAAGGCCGCCGGCACCCTGCGGGTGACCGCGACGGGCGCGGCGGCCCACTCCGGCTCGGCCCCGGACCGCGGCCGCAACGCGCTGCTGGCGCTGGCCGAGGCCGCCCGCTCGATCGCCGCCTGCCACGACCCGCGGGGCCCGGAGCGGGTCACCGCCGTCCCCACCATCCTGCGCAGCGGCGAGGCGTTCAACGTGGTGCCCGCCACGGGCGAGCTGATCTGCGACCTGCGCGCCGACCGGGCGGCCGCGTTCGACCCGGTGGCGGCCGCCGTGCCCGATGAGGTCGGGGGCGCCGCGCTGGCCACCGAGATGGTCCGCGTGTGGCCGGGAATGGACAGCCGGGCCGCCACCGCCGACCTGCTCGCCGGCGCGAGCGCCCGGGTGCGGCCGCCGCTGGCGGCGGTGGAGCGGGGCGGGGCCAGCGACGCGAGCCATCTGGCGGCGGTGATACCCGTGACGGTGGACGGCCTCGGCCCGCGCGGGGGCGCCGCCCACTCACCCGACGAGTACGTGCTGGCCGACTCCCTGCCGGTGCGGGCGCGGATCGCGCTCGTGCTGGTCGCCGAGCTCCTGGGGCTGTGATGAGGCCGGTTGCTACGGTCGCGCGCATGCGCGCTCGACTGCCACGCCGGCCGGCTCGCGCCGACCCGGGACGCCGCGGCGCCGAGCGGCAGCGTCCCCCGTCACGCGTCCTGCTGGCCGGGTCGTTCAGCATCGACAATCCCGACCGGCCGGTCACCACGGCGGGCGACCTGCTGGCCTGCGAGGTGGCGGCGCACTGGCTCGACGGAGCGGGCATCGCGCACGACGTCGCCCTCGCGCCGCCCTTCCAGGGTGGGGTCGATTGGCGGGCGGTCGAGCCCTCGGACTACTCGCACGTCGTCTGGGTGTGCGGCCCGGTGGGCCAGGGGCGCAAGCAGACCGCCTTCCGCGACCGCTTCCGGGGCTCGACGCTGGTCGGGCTCGACGTGACCATGCTCGACGACCTGGAGCCGTGGAACCCGTTCGATGTGCTCGTCGAGCGCGACAGCGTCCGCGCGCAGCGCCCGGACATCTCGCTGCTGGCCGACGAGCGCCATCCTCCGGTGGTCGGGCTCTGCCTGATCCATCGCCAGCGCCACTACGCACGCGCCCGCCACGACGCGGTGCAGGCGGCGTTCCAGCGCCTGATCGCCTCGCGTCCGATGTCGGTGGTCGCCATCGACACGGTGATCGACTCCGGCTCGCCCGGGCGGCGCAGCCCCGGCGAGGTCGGGGCGCTGCTGGCGCGGATGGACGTGGTGCTGACCAACCGCCTGCACGGCCTGGTCCTGTCGCTCAAGCACGGGGTCCCCGCGGTCGCGGTCGACGGCGTCGAGGGTGGCGCCAAGGTCAGCCGGCAGGCTCAGGCGCTCAGGTGGCCGGTGGTCCTGGGCGTCGACTCGCTGACCGACGAGCGGCTAGCCGCCTCGTTCGAGTACTGCCTGACCCCGGACGCGCGGGAGAAGGCGGACGCGGCGGGCCGCCAGGGGCGGCACGCCGCGGCCCGGGTGGAGCGGGAGTTCCTGGCCGCGCTCGGCGCCGCCGCGCCCGACTGACCCCGAGGTGCAAGACGGCTTGCGGCTCGGTCGGGCGCCGCGCCGCGACCGTACCCTGCCGCTATGCCGGCGGCGCGCGACACCGCCCGGGCCGTGGCGGTGATCGCCGTCATCGCCGCCGCCCTCTACCTGCTGTACCGCCTGCGTGAGGTGGTCGGGCTGGTGGCGGTGTCGGTCTTCGTGGCGGTCGCGCTGGCGCCCGTGGTGGCCGCGGTCGGCCGGCTGCGCGTGCCGCGCGCGCTGGCGATCCTGATCGTCTACGCGGGGATCCTGGTCGGGATGTTCGGTGTCGGCCTGGTCGTGGTCCCGCCGGTGGCGGGTGGGGTCGACAAGCTCACGCGCGCGGCGCCCGGGTACATCACCGAGATCGAGCGCTCGCCGCTGCTGCGCCGTTACGACCGGCGCTACCGCGTCACCGCCACGCTGCGCAGCCAGGCGAGCCGCCTCCCGACCGTGCTCAACCGAGCGGCCGGGGGCCTGGAGAGCGTGACCGTCGGGGTGTTCCGGCGCCTGTTCGAGCTGATCACCGTGCTGACGCTGGCCTTCTTCCTGCTGATCGACGGCCCGCGCATCGCCGACTTCGGGTTCCGCACGCTGGGGCCGGAGCGCGAGCGCCGCGCCCGGGCGCTCGCCAACGACGCCGCACGCGCGGTGGGCGGCTACGTGGTCGGGGCGATCGCCATCGCCGCGCTGGCGGGCGTGGTGTCGTTCGGGATGATGACCGCGCTCGGCCTGCCGTTCGCCATCCCGCTGGCCGTGCTGATGGCCTTCCTGGCCCTGATCCCGCTCGTGGGCTCGGCGATCGGCGCGCTGCCGATCGCCGCCGTGGCGGCACTGCACTCGTTTCCCACCGCCCTGATCGTGTGGGTGGTCTTCTTCATCGTCTACCAGCAGGTCGAGAGCCGCGTTCTGGGGCCCTGGGTCTACCGGCGCACCGTGGCGGTGCATCCCCTGCTGGCGATCGTGGCCGTGCTTGCGGGCGCGAGCCTCCAGGGCATCCTGGGGGCGCTGCTGGCCATCCCGGTCGCGGCCATCGTGCAGCTGCTTATCCGCGAGTGGTGGGGAATGCGCTCGTCGGCGGCCCCCTCGCCGGCGGTCGCCGCCGGCGAGGGGGCTCGCTGACTCAGCCGGCCCGGGCCGGGCGCAGGGCCGGGCGTGGAGCGCGGCGCTGCGCCATGCGCCAGGCGGCGCTGACGGCGGCGAAGGTCGCCGCCGCGTACGCCCAGCCGACGACGATGTCGGAGACGTAGTGCTCTCCGGTGTAGACGAGCGTGAACGCCATCGCCAGCGCGTAGGCGGCCAGGCCGGCCCGTACCCGCGTCCCCGCGCCCCAGAAGAAGAGGAGGAGCAGCATCGGATAGGCGGCATGCAGCGAGGGCAGCGCTGCCACCTCGTTGTAGAAAGTCCTCTTGGTCTCGAACAGCGCCGAGGCGGGCGCCAGGCCGACGTGCTGCCACATCTCGCCCACGGTGCGCGCGACCGGAGGCAGGTACCCGTGGTAGGCGGCCAGCCACGGCGGCACCGCGGGAAACAGCACATAGGTGACGAAGCCGGCGGTGGCGAGCGCCACCACCAGGGTGCGGAAGCGCCCGAAGCGGTGATGCGCGAAGCGCCACAGCGCCACCGCCACCAGGAGGGTGACGAAGAAGTGCGACAGGTAGACGACGAAGGTCGCGTAGTCGTACCAGTGGGGGTGGCCCGGAGCGTAGAGCGCGCGCTGGAGCGCGACGGTGGGAACCGAGGAGCCGCCGAGCAGCCGGTCGGCGTCGAGCTGGGGGAGCACGTGGGGCCGGATGCCGACCAGCTGGCGGACCCCCTCGGAGAGGTCGTAGAGCAGGAGCGCCGCCATCAGCGGCAGCCAGTCCAGCACCACGCCGCGGGCCCAGCGGCGCAGGTCGCCGAGCGAGAGCACGAGCAGGGCCAGCAGGATCCAGGCGAACAGCCAGTCGCGCGACAGGAACACGCCGCGCCAGGCGATCAGCGCCACCGTCAAGCCGGCGAAGACCGCGATGGCGAGCGTGGTCGGCCACCGGCGGCGCCACGGCCGCCCCTCACCTGAGGAAGCGCTGGATCTCGGCGGCATTGCGCTTGCCGGTCTCGGTGGCGGAGGGTGAGCAGTGGCAGATGTCGTTGATCAGGTATCCGGTGACCGGTGCCATGGTCAGGAACAGGAACACGGTCAGCGCGAGCGTGGCGCGCCGCAGCCGTACGCTCGAGGACAGGGCCGCGAAGGGCAGCGGCCACAGGACGTACCAGGGCATCTCCCAGGACAGCGACAGGACGAGTGCCAGCGTCGCCCATCCGGCGCCGGTGAGCCAGTCAGATCCGCGAGCGGTGCGCACCAGCAGCCAGCCAACCGTCGCCAGCAATCCCATGGTGACCAGCGCCCGCACCGGCGCGGTGGCGCCGCCCTGGCCGAGCGCCAGGCCCAGCAGGTTGGGCGGGCTGAACGGCGTGACCAGGCGCGACTGGGTGTCCAGGCCGGGCGCGTGGAACCCGAAGGCTGCCAGCGAAAGCGCCGCCATCGCCGCGCCGGCGGCGATGGCGCCGAGCACCATCTCGACGCGCCGGCGGGTGGCCAGCAGGGCGAACGGGAGCACCAGGGCCGCCGAGATCTTCACGCCGGCCGCTCCCATGATCGCCGCCCCCGCGGGCGCGGGCCTCTCCGTCAGGACCGCGGCGACTCCGGCCAGAATCAGGGCGACCATGAAGAAGTCGTTGTGAACCCCGCCCAGGCCGTAGACGAGGACGAGCGGGTTGAGCCCCAAGAGCAGCGCCGCGCCGAGCGGCTCGCGACCGGTCCGGCGGGCGATGAACCAGGTAAGGCCCAGGCACGCCAGGCTGGCGGCGGTGGTGCCGACCTTGAGCGCCCAGAAGGCGCCGGCCACCCCGGCGAGTGCGACCAGCGGGTAGCTGGCCAGCGTGAAGAGGGGGCCGTAGGGCGACAGCAGGTGATGCCAGGTGGCGAACGGATAGGACGGATCGACCGGGACCTCGGCCGGGAGGGCGGCGTAGGGGTTGATCCCGTGCACGGCGCCCAGGCGCGCGTAGTTGACGTAGTTGAAGATGTCGGTGAGCGTGAGCGGCGGGCCGAGCAAGAAGATCAGGTTCACCGCCAGCAGGGCGCCGACGCCCGCGCGCACGGGGACGTGGCGGGCGCAGGCCGCCACCACCAGGTAGGCGGCGACCATCAGCGCCAGCAGGACGGTGAAGCTGAGCCCCAGGAACAGCCCGCTCTCGGGAAGCCACGAGGCTGCGCCGCGAAGCGGCCCCACCATCCACAGCGGGAACGACTCCTTGGACGGCGGCACGAACGAGGACGGCGCCCCCGCCACCACGAGGTTCAGCGCGAGGGCGGCGCCGATCGACACCGCCAGCGCCCGCCGGGCAGTCGCCTCGTTCCGCCAGGCCGCGGCGCGCCGGGCGACCGGGGCACGGACCCGTGGCAGCTGGCCGGCCAGGGCCGGCTCGAGGAGCGTGGGGGAGGTGTCCCTGCGACTCGCCATCTCGGTTCGTCGTGCCCGCGCAGGGCGGCGCCGAACCCTACCCGCGTGGCCCGGACGGGGGCGCATGCCGCCAGCCGTCACGCGAACCGGCCGGACATCGCTGGCGGAGGCCGCCGGGACGCGGGAGCGGTCGACCCACGAGGGGGACGGGGTCCGATTACGCTCCCCCTGATGCCCGCCGCGCGCACACTCCAGAACCGTCTGGTGATCGCCACCGCCATGTGGCGGGAGGCGACCGAGGAGCCGCTGCCGCGGCTGCCGCCGGGCGATCCCGCCAAGCAGATCGAGCAGCTCGAGCTGATGGTGGTCGACCTGCTGTGCCGAGAGGCCACGCCCGACAACGCGCGCGAGGTCGCCGACCGCACCTGGGACCTGGTCTTCGACCGTCCCGACGACGACCCGGTCAAGCAGCGGGTGGTCACCTGCCACGAGGCGCTGGCGCGCCTGGGCTCCCAGCGTCCCTGAGGCCGCGACTCTCGCGGCGGGTCGCGCAGTTGGTCTCGCGCGATGTCCACCCGCCGCGTCGGCGAGCTCGCCGCAACCCTCACATGGGCGTCGGCGGTGTGAGGGCCGGCCGGTGCCCGCGTGCCCCGGGGGACGGCCTCAGAGCGTGCCGGGCGACCGCAACCCTCGCCCTCAGCGCCTGTTATCAGTCTCCGGACGCCGAATCTCCGGGGCGCCAGCCCGGGGGAGCGGGGGAACCGCTGGGCCGTCTCTCTCGATGACAGCCCGGGGGCGAATCGGCCCGGACCGGGGTCGACGCGCCGGCGACGGCGCGAGCCCGTCAGCTCACCTCGCAGGCACGGGATTCTCGTGGCAAGCAGATCGGCATACGGACCGGGTCGCAGCCGCCGCCTCGGCTGCGCGGCGGCCCTGGCCGCGGCGCTCGCTGTCGCGCTCCCGGCCCCGGCGGGCGCGCAGGGCCCGGCGGTCGCCCCGGCCCTGCAGGGCAACGGCATGTGGATCTGGATCCTGCGCTCCACCAACGGCGGCTCCGTCCCCTCGATCGTGGCTCAAAGCCGCCGCTACAACATCCGGACCCTGTTCATCAAGAGCGGCGACAGCCGCAACTACTGGTCGCAGTTCAACCGCGGGCTGGTATCCGCCCTGCACCGCGCCGGCCTGCGCGCGTGCGCCTGGCAGTACGTGTACGGCGCCTACCCGGCCGCCGAGGCGCAGGTCGGCGCCCAGGCGGTCCACAACGGCGCCGACTGCCTGGTCATCGACGCCGAGTCCGAGTACGAGGGCAGGTACGCCGCCGCCTACACCTACATCACCCGGCTGCGGCAGCTCGTCGGGCCCAGCTATCCGGTGGCGCTGGCCGGCTTTCCCTACGTGCACTTCCACCCGGCCTTCCCGTACTCGGTGTTCCTGGCGCCCGGCGGCGCCCAGTACAACCAGCCCCAGATGTACTGGCGCGCGATCGGCACCTCCGTGGACCAGAACTACAGCACGACGTACACCCAGAATCGGATCTACAAGCGGCCGATCCTCCCGCTCGGCCAGACGTACGGCGGTGCGCCGGTGGCCGAGATCCGCCGGTTCCGCCAGCTGGCGCAGGCCTACCAGGCGCCGGGGGTCAGCTGGTGGTCCTGGCAGGAGACCTCGGCCGCGGCCTTCCAAGCGCTGGGCCGCCCGGTCGCCGGCCTCACCGGCTACCAGCCACGCACGAGCTACCCGCCGCTGGGACCGGGCTCGCGTGGGGACCGCGTGGTCTGGGCGCAGCAGCTGCTGTGGTCGGCCGGGCAGCGCCAGCCGATCACGGGCTACTACGGACCGAGCACAACCGCGCGCGTGCGGTCCTTCCAGGCCTCGCGCGGCCTGGCGCAGACCGGCTCGATCGATGCGGCCACCTGGACACGGCTGCTGGCGCTCACGCCGGCCAAGGTCAGGTGGGTAAGGAGCGGTGGCGGCGCCACCGCGGTCCCAGCCACGGCCCGGGGGACCGCCGCGCCCATCACCGCTCAGGCTCCGGCCTCGGCGCGCCTGCCGGCACTGCGCCGCGAGATACCGCGCAAGCCCCAGTCGCGACTCGGGCGGACCCCCTAGGGGCGGCAGCTACTCGTCCGGGCTCGGAGGCCGGCGCTCCCGCTTGCGCTGGGCGCGGCGCCGCTTGGCCTCGAGTCGACGGCCGCGAGCCGCCCGCGACGGCCGGGTCGGACGCCGGCGGCGCGCGACCGCCAGCGCCGCCGCCAGCCGCGCCGCGAGCCGCTCCAGCGCGAGTTCGCGGTTGCGCGCCTGCGAGCGCGAGTCCTGGGCCACCGCCACCAGCCGCGGCCCCACCTTGGCCATGGCCCTGCGGCGCTGCGGCTCGGTGAGCGCCCGGGAGGCGGCGACGTCGAACACCGCCTCCACGCGCGAGGCGGTGACGTTGGCGTGCTGACCCCCCGGCCCGGAGGACCGCGACGCCCGCAGGTGGATCTCCGCCAGCGGTATCGACAGCGTCGGGGTGACGCGGAGATGGCCTTCCACGGCGCCATGATCCCGCGCCACGCGGCGCCGACCGCACGGCGCGACGTCCGCCGACCCGGCGGGCAGATCGTCTACCTTGGCCGGGATGCTGCACCACGTCGCGATCGAGGTGACGCCGGAGCAGGCGTCCCGCTGTCGTGACTTCTACAGGCTGCTGGGCTTCGCGGCGGTTCAGCCGCCGCCAACCCTGCGCGACCGGGCGCTGTGGCTGGAGCGCGACCGCACCCAGGTGCACCTGCTGTTCGAGCAGGAGCCGGTGACCCCTCCCGAAGGGCATCTGGCGGTGGTGGTCGAGGACTACGACCGGGCGCTCGAGGCGCTGCGGGATGCCGGACATTCGCCGCAGGCGCGCACCGAGCACTGGGGGTCGCCGCGGGCGTTCGTGCGTGACCCCGCGGGTCACCGCGTCGAGCTGATGGCCTTCCCGCCCGGCTGAGCCCCCGCTTGCGCCGGGCGCCGGCGAGCGACTAGGGTCCGAGCGGGACCCGGTCGGCGCGCGCGGCGAGTCGGCCTGGCCACCCGGTCGAATCCCGCCCCGTCAGGTAGCAAGCGCATGACCGAGCAGGCAGGTCGCCCGCACCGGCCCCAGTCCGAACCAGGCGAGCCCCCCGCGGTCGCGCAGCCGGCGTCCGCGCCGCCGCCTCCCGCGTGGGGCGGCCAGGCGGCGGGCGGGCCACCCGCGGTGACGTGGGGCGCCCCGCCGGCCGGCGTGCCGGCGGTCGGCCCGGCGGCCGGCGAGCTGGCGATCAAGCGCAGCCTGGTCCGCTGCGCAGTCGCGACGGTCCTCTCGTTCGGCGTCTACTCGTTCTGGTGGTTCTACCAGTACCGCAGACGCGTCAGCGCCGAGCTCGGGAAGGCCGACGACGCCGGGTTGCACACCGCCGGTCTCCTGGTCCCGTTCCTCAACTACTACATCATCTACCTGCTGTGGAACGACATCTCGGAGGTGCGGGTTCGAGTCGGCCTCTCGGAGATCCCCGCGGTCGCCTACGTCATCGGAGCCATCTTCGTCGCCCCGGTCTTCTACGGAATCGTCAATGCCCAGCTGAACGAGTACTGGGACCGCAGGACCGGCGGGCGGGCCATCGACGCGCCCTGGACTTCGGGGGAGAGGTTGGCGACGCTGTTGCCGCTGCTCGCCTTCGGCGGCTTCCTGCTGCTGATGGTGATCATCGTGGGGCTCGCCGCCAGCTCGTGATGCGGCGGTGACCGACCGGCCTCCCGAGGGCGTCCCCGCAGAGCCTGCGCGTCCCGGCGAGGAGGGGCGGGACACGCCTGGGGGCGAGGAGGAGCGGGACACGCCTCGGGGCGAGGGTCCAATCCCGCGGGGCGCCGGCCATACCCAGCCGGAGCCTTCGCTGCCGCCCGCCCCCGCCTACGGACCGGGCGGGGCCTACGCCCCCCCGACCGGGCAAGCACCGCCGGCCTGGCAACCGCCGCCCGGGCAGCCGCCATCCGCGCAGCCGCCGCCTCCGGCGCCGCCGCCCCCGGCCGGCTACCCGCCGCCCCCGGCCGGCTACCCGCCGCCCCCTCCCGCATATCCGCCGCCCGCTCCCGCATATCCGCCGCTTGCTGCCCGGCAGCCGCCCGGTCCGGCCCGCTTCGGCAGCTACATCCTGGCGTCGTGGGGCAGCCGCGCGGCGGCGGCGCTCGTCGACTTCCTGGTCATGGTGCTCGCCTTCGTGCCTAGCATCGCGCTCTTCGTGGTGCACGCCCGCGTGGGCGGAGCGATCCTGCTCGTCTTGGCGCTGATCTGGACTTACTTCCTCTACGCCCCGCTGTTCATGATGCGCTCGGGCGCGCGCAACGGGCAGACGCCGGGCAAGCAGATCCTCGGCATCCGGGTCGTCCGGCAGGGGGGCGAGAAGATGGACTTCGGATGGAGCCTGCTCCGCGAGCTGATCGTCAAGGGGCTGCTGATCGGCGTGCTCGGCGGCTTCTTCCTCTCCCTCCCGATCGTGCTCGATTGCCTGTGGCCGCTGTGGGACGAGCAGAACCGGGCGCTGCACGACATGATCGTCTCCACTCGGGTGGTGAACGCCTAGCGCCCGCCGCCCCCAGCGCGGACCGATCCACCCGGCCGGGTCCTCACATCGGCCGCCACGGGCAGCTGCGTGGCGACCGCACCGCGTGCTGCCCCCGGATGCGCACGTGCATGTGGTCCAGGTGGTGCGGGATCGCCTGCACCACGTCCCGGCGGCCGTGGAGCCCAAGACCCACGCCCACGAAGACGTACTGCGCTCCGGCGGCGAGGAACCGGTTGACGAGGTCCTGCGCCGCCGCGTGGTCGATCTGGCCCGGCCGGGACGGCGGCGCCTCGGCCCGGTCTCGGCGCGGATAGAGGACATCGGCGTCCAGCCCGTTCTGATGCGAAAGGTGTCCGAGCCCCCCGTAGTCGCTCCCGAAGGCTCCTCCACGGGGCAGCGAGAGGTCGGCGATACCCACCCGCGCGCGGCCGGGATGCGCCCGGCGATGGGCGGACGTGACGCCGTGTAGCACGTCGATCAGGCGCCTGGTGCCGTAGCGGCGCCACTGAGGATTCGGGCTGCGGTGCGCGGGCATGTCCCAGGTGAAGAAGTCGGCGCCCTGTGGGGCGAGCGGCACGCCGTTGCGCAGGTGCCCGCACCACGGAACGCCCAGCGCCACGGACGGACCGCCCGCCGGGGGAGGGAGAGCCGGCGCGGGCGCCCCTGCCGCGGCCACGCCGGAGCTGGCGAGCGCCGCGGCGGCCGCGGCGGCGGCCACCAGCCTGGTGCACATGCCCGGGACAACACGGCCTCGGGCGCGATGTCGCGGTGGCGTCGCCGGGCCGCGTCTCAGCGCCCGAACCGGCCGACCAAGCGCCCCAGTCCGACCACCGCTCCGGACATCTCGCGGCGGACCTCCTCGACCGACGCCCCGTACGACGCGGCGAGCGGCCGGCGCAGGGCGAAGAGCGTGAAGACGTAACGGTGCGGCCCGCCGCCGGCGGGCGGGCAGGGCGGCTCGTATCCCACCTTGCCCGAGCTCGACCTCCCCAGCCGCAGCGTGGCGGGCTTGGTCCCCTCGGGGATGCCGCCGAGCCTGGGCGACAGCCCCAGCACCACCCAGTGGACGAACCGCCCGCCCGGGGCGTCGGGATCCTCGACGGTCAGCGCCAGCTCGCGCGTACCGGGCGGGACCCCGGACCAGCGCAGCGGAGGCGCCGCGCCCTCGCCCGAGCACGTGAACCGGGTCGGGATCGTGCCTCCATCCACGAACGCCGGGCTCCAGAGCCGTAGGTGGGCAGCCGCCGGGGTCGTCGTCCGGGTGGCCGTGCGACCGCCTCCCCCGCCGCAGCCAGCGGCGGCCAGCGCAAGGACGCAGACCGCCGCGATGCCGGTGGACCGCGTCCGTCGCATTCGCGAAGCTTATGGCGATGCCACGGCGCGATCCGCGGATGGTGCACCTCGGATACGGGAAGTGGGTCAGGGCCGACCGGGTGTTCGCGGTCGTCCCTCTCGAGGGCCCCGACCGGGGCGAGGGCCGGCGCACGTACGTGCACGCGGACGGGCTGGACGAGCCGCTGGTGGCGTCCCGCTCGGAGCGGGCGATCCTGGCCGACGTCGAGGCGGCGCTGGTGGAGGCGGCCGGGATCCCTCGCCGCCGCCGCGGTCCGCGGGGCGACCAGGAGGGGCTCTTCTAGCCGGTCGCTACTGGCCCGCCTCGTCGGCGCCCTGGCCCTCGCCCTCCCAGTCGCCGACCACCTCGCCCGCCCGGTCCTCGTGGTCGGGCTCGGCGCCGGGCACCGACGGGTCCTGCTGCTTGCGCTGCCAGTCGCCGCGGGCCTCGGCCACCCGCCGGCCGAGTTCGTCGGCCCGCTCCTCCATCTCTCCGGCTCGCTCGTCCATCTCGCCGGCTGCGTCCTGCGCCTGACGCTCACGCCGCTCGCTGGACTCCATGCCGCCTGCGATACCCCCGCTGCCGGCGGCTAACCCCGGCGTTCGGACTTCGAGCGCTCCTCGAGCTTGCGACGCAGGTACTCGGCCTTCTCGGCCCGACGCTGGTGCGCGTGCGTCTCCTGCTCGCCGGCGGCCGCCTGCGCCCGCCGGCGCTCCTCGCGCTCGCGTGCCAGCGCTTCGGACCTCAGCGCCTCGGTGTCCGGTTCGTCATCCATCACACGGTTTCTGCCCGGTATCGGCCGGGAACCAACCCGGGAAGCCCGCGACTCGAAAGGAGACACCATGAAGCTCGTCCCTGCGCCCCGGCGCGCCCGGCGCCGCAGCCTCCCCCTCGTCACCAGGGCGATCAGGTTGGTGGCGCTGGTCAGGGCGCTCGCCGTCGCGGCCGGACGCCGTCGCGGGGCCTGGCTCGCGCTGCGCGGATCGCCGCTGGGGCTCGCCCTCGCCGCCGCCGGCCTGGCGCTGGCCGCGGTCCGGCGCCGGCGCCGTCGCCGGCGGCTCGAGGCCGACCTGGGGCCGCCCAACGAGAGTGCCCCCGGTCATCGAGTCGGCCCCGCTACCGACGCGCCGGGCGCGCCGGCCGACGTGCCTGACGGCCCCAACCAGGGAGCGCCCGGTGACGAGCCCGCGCCTGAGCCCGCCAAGCGCCCGAGCTAGGCCTCAGTGCTCGGCCACGCGGCCGCCCTCGGGCTCGAGCGGGAGCCCGGCGTCATGCCACGCCGTGATTCCGCCGGTGAGGTTGAACGCCTGGTAGCCGGCGGTCCTGAACGCCTGGGCGGCCATGCCCGATCTCGCCCCGAGGCGGCAGTAGAAGACCACGGGCGTCTCTCGGGGGATGGTCTCGGCCTGGGACGCCAGGCGCTCGAGCTCGATGTGGCGGGTTCCGGGTATGCGCCCGGCCTCGCGCTCGTAGGGCTCTCGCACGTCGATCACCTGCGCGCCCCCATCGGCCAGCAGGTCGGCCACCCGCTGAGGGGCCAGCTCGTGCTCGGGGTCCGCGAACGTGCTCACGACGTCAGGCTATCCACCTGCGCCCCGGGGAAGCGCCCGGCGCCGGGGTCATCGCGGCCGGGCGTCACGGACGAGGCCCACGCGCCTTCGGGCCTCCCGCGAGCTCGTGGTGGACCAGCTCGTGCGCGCGCTGGGCCCAGCCGCACAGCAGCGGGCGGGTTTCCCGCGGGTCGATGATCTCCTCCACCGAGAAGCGCTCGGCGGTCCGGAACGGCGACCGCACGGCGTTGAGCCGCTCCTCGATCTCGGCCCGCAGGCGGGCCGGGTCCTCCGCCGCCTCCAGCTCGCGCCGGTAGGCCGCCTCGATCCCCCCCTCCACCGGCAGGGAGCCCCAGTCCCCAGAAGGCCAGGCGTATCGGAGGTTGAGCCGCGAGCCGTCGCCGTGACCGGCGCCGGCCACGCCGTAAACCTTGCGCACCAGGATGGAGACCCAGGGGACCGTGGCCTGGTAGACCGCGCACAGCGCGCGGGCGCCGCGCCGGATGGTTCCGGCCCGCTCGGCCTCGGTGCCGATGACGAAACCGGGCTGATCCACGAAGTTGACCACCGGCAGGTGGAACTGGTCGCAGGTGTCGACGAAGCGGACCAGCTTGTCCGACGCTGCCCCGGTCATCCCGCCTCCGTAGTGGTTGGGATCGGAGGCCAGCACGCCGACCGGCCGGCCGCCCAAGCGGGCCAGCGCGGTGATCAGCGAGCGTCCGTGGCGGGCGCCGAGCTCGAACATCGACGCTCGGTCCACGACCGCCTCCAGCACCCGGCGCATGGCGTAGGGCCGGCGGCGGTCGCGAGGCACGATGGCCAGGAGCTCCTGCTCGCGGCGGTCGGAGGGATCGCTGCACGGCTGGACCGGCGGCGCCTCCCACACGCTGGCGGGAAGGTAGGACAAGAAGCGCCTGATCTGGGCGAGCGCGTCGTCCTCGTCGGACGCCTCGTTGTCCACCGCCCCGGCGCGCGCCTGGGTGCGGGAGCCGCCCAGCTCTTCCTTGTCCGGCGACTCGCCCATCGCTGCCGCCACCACCGGCGGGCCGGCGACGAACAGCTGCGCGGTCGCCCTGACGATCACCGAGAAGTGCGACGCCACCACGCGCGCCGCCCCGAGGCCCGCGACCGGTCCGAGGGCGCCCGCCACCACCGGGACCAGGGACAGGTTCGCGACCACCAGCTCGAACCCCGGCAGCGGCGGCACGTACGAAAAGCCGCTCGTCTCCAGCGTCTTGACGCTGCCGCCTCCGCCGGTCCCGTCCACCAGGCGCACCAGCGGCAGGCGCAGGTCATGGGCCATGCGCTCGGCGAAGACCATCTTCTGCCAGATGGCGGCATCCGCGGCGCCGCCGCGGACCGTGAAGTCGTCGCCCTCCACCACGACCCGACGACCTTCGATGCGTCCGCTGCCCACCACCATGTTGGCGGGCGTGAAGCCGGTCAGCTCGCCGTCCTCGTAATGGCCGACGCCGGCCAGCGCGCCCGTCTCGTGGAACGAGCCGGCGTCGAGCAGCCGCTCGATCCGCTCGCGAACCGTGAGCCGGCCGCTCGCATGCTGTCGCGCCACCCGCTCGGAGCCGCCCATGCGACGGGCCAGCGTCTCCCGGCGGCGCAGCTCCTCGAGCTCCGGCTCCCAGGTCATCGGCAGGGAGGATATGCCGAGCCGCCCGGGGCGCCCTCGCGGTATGAGGGCCGCCCTCCAGCGCGAGCCCCGCCGGTGCGCCGGGGCGGCGGGCTGCAGGCGTCCGCGTCTTGCGCTACCCTGCCGCGCTCGTAAGGCCAACAGCCGAGTCGCGGGCGCGCCGAGCGTCCGCGAGCGGGGGACCCAGTAGGCCGTGTCAGCGGCTGGGGCGAATCGCCGCCCGAGTGCGGCGTAGCGCGATCTCTTTCCGCGCGAGTCCGGCAGCTAACCCCGCAGGCGCCGAAGGAGAGGGGTTCGCGTTGACCGGTCGTTGCTTGCTCGCCAGTCGCCTGGGCGCCGCGCTGGTGGCCTGCGCCGCCGCGGCCTGCTGGCATCCCGTCGAAGCGCTCGCCGGCTCGACGTCGGGGGGGACCGCTCCGTCGCCCGGCGCCGGCGCATCCGGGAGCGCCCCGCTGACCACCACACCTGGAGCCCGCGCCCGCCTGCTGCGCGATGGCACCGCCCAGGCGCCCGAGTCGGCCCCCCAGGCCGTGCAGGCGGTGATCGCCGCCGGCAACCGCATCGCCAAGTTGCCGTACCGCTACGGCGGCGGCCACGGCAACTGGAACGACACCGGCTACGACTGCTCGGGGTCGGTGTCCTATGCCCTCCACGGCGCGGGGTTGCTGCGCGATTCCGCGCCCGCCACCGGCTTCTACGGGTACGGGCAGCCGGGAACGGGCCGGTGGATCACGATCTATGCCAACGGCGGCCACATGTACATGGTGGTGGCGGGACTGCGTTTCGACACCAGCGGGCGCTCGCAGACCGGGTCGCGCTGGCAGGTCGCGCAGCGCTCTCCGGACGGGTTCGTCGTGCGCCACCCGACCGGCTTGTAGCGGCTAGGGGACGTCGCGATCGCGCACGGCGGTCCGGTCGCGTCCCCGGTCCGCCCACACGGTCAGCCACAGCAGCGACACGGCCAGGCCGATGATCCCGATGATCATCAGGATCAGCCCGACGGTCTGCAGCCTGATCCCCTGGACGTTCGCGGTCACCGCGTAGCGGAGCACCGCCCCGACGGCGATCAGGAAGAGTGAGGCTCCGATGCTCATCGCCAGTCCTTTCCGAGGCCTGCGCCCGGTACCCAGTGCTCGGGCCAGGACACCGTAGCGCGCCGGGCGGCGGTGGCCGAGCCCGGACCCGGGCGGCATCGTGGCTGGCGTAGCATCCGTCCCGTGAAGGCTGCGCTCTGCGACGCGCGCGCGACCCCGCGCAGCGGCCGCACCCCGGCCGATCGGCGATGGTGATCAGGCGGATCCTGTGGGCGGCGGGGTGGAGCCTGTCGATCGGGTTGGCGGTCGTGGCGATCGCGCAGGGGCTCTCGCCCTCGCTGGCTCTCCGTGTCCTGGAGGTGCTCGCGCTGTTCGCGGCCGGAGCCCTGGTGCTGGGCGTTCCGCTCGTATGGCTCGCGCTGCGCTTGGCAGCCTGGCGCGAGCCCGAGGCCCGGTTCGAGCGCCGGGTGGCGCTGGCCGAGCGGCTCGCCGCCGAGGGCGCCGCCCCGCCGGGTTACTGGGAGACCCCCGAGCCGGATCCGTATGACGACGAGGCGTTTGAAGAGCTGGTGCGCGACTCGCTCGACGACCTGCCCGACTGGGCGCGCCGCGCACTGGAGCGCAACGTCGCCGTGGTCGTCTCGGACGGGGGGCGGCGTATCGGCGCCTACGGGCTATATCACGGGGACGGCGTGGCCCGGGACGGCGTCTGCGACCGGATCGTGATCTACCGGGACACCCTGCGCCGGGACTACGGCGACGACCCGGCCGAGCTGCGCGCCCAGGTGGTGCGGACGGTCCGCCACGAGCTCGCCCACCACCTCGGGTTCGATGAGCTGGGCGTCGGGGAGCTGGGCCTCTAGGGTGCCGGGTCGGCCGGTCCGCGGCCCAGGCCTGTCCAGCCGTAGGATTCCGCCCCGACCGATCAAGGAGAACGATCACATGCCGCAAGCCGTCATCGTCGACGCCATCCGCACCCCCATCGGGCGCGCGGGCAAGGGGTCGCTCAAGGACGTCCGCGCCGACGACCTCGCCGCCGTCCCGCTCAGGGCGCTTCAGGAGCGCAATCCGCAGGTCGACTTCTCCACGGTCGACGACGTGATGATGGGCTGCGGCTTCCCCGAGGGCGAGCAGGGCTACAACGTGGGCCGCAACGCCGCGTTGCTGGCGGGGATCGACCACCACGTGCCCGCCACCACGGTCAACCGGTTCTGCGCGTCCTCGCTGCAGACGATCCGGATGGCCTTCCACGCCATCGAGGCCGGCGAGGGCGACACGTACGTTGCCTGCGGCGTCGAGGCGGTGTCGCGTGCCGGCGGCGGCGCGGACTTCGAGTTCCACCCCGAGCTCGACGGCTCCGAGGGGTCTCTCTACAACGTCTATATCCCGATGGGGCTTACCGCCGAGAACGTGGCCGAGCGCTGCAACGTCACGCGCGAGCAGCAGGACGAGTGGGCGGTCGTCTCGCAGAGTCGGGCGGTCGACGCCCGGGAGTCCGGCCACTTCGACAGCGAGATCGTGCCCGTGACCACCCCCGACGGCAACGAGGTCGCCAAGGACGACGGACCGCGGCCGGGCACCACCATGGAGAAGCTGGGCCAGCTCAAGCCGGCGTTCCGCGAGGACGGGACGGTGACCGCGGGGAACGCCTGCCCCCTCAACGACGGCGCCGCGGCGGTGCTGGTCATGTCCGACGAGAGGGCGCGCGAGGCGGGGTGCGAGCCCCGCGCGCGGATCGTCGCCTCACACGTCGCCGCGATCCGGCCCGAGATCATGGGGCTCGGCCCGCTGCCGGCCGTCCGGGGCGTGCTGGAGCGGGCGGGGATGACGACCGACGACGTCGACGTGGTGGAGCTCAACGAGGCGTTCGCCGCCCAGGTCGTGCCCTGCAAGCAGGAGCTGGGAATCGACGACGACAAGCTCAATCCGTTCGGCGGCGCCATCGCCCTGGGGCATCCCTTCGGAATGACCGGCGCACGCATCATGACCACACTGCTCAACGACCTGGAGACCCTCGACAAGTCGATCGGCCTGGAGACGATGTGCGTCGCCGGCGGGATGGGCCAGGCGATGATCGTCGAGCGCCTGAACTGACCGCGCGGCGGGCCCCGATCACCCCGGGGGCATCCGCAGCGCCCCGTCCAGGCGGACGACCTCGCCGTTGAGCATCGGGTTCTCGACGATGTGCTGCGCCAGCAGGGCGAACTCCTCGGGACGTCCCAGCCGCCGCGGAAACGGGATCTGGTCGCTCAGGGCGTCGCGCTGGGGCTGCGGAAGCGCCCCCAGCAGGGGCGTGTCGAACAGGCCGGGGGCGATCGTCACGACCCGGATGCCGCTCGAGGCCAGATCGCGGGCCGCGGGGAGCGTCATGCCGACCACCCCGCCCTTGGAGGCCGAGTAGGCGACCTGGCCGATCTGGCCGTCGAACGCCGCGGTCGACGCGGTGTTGACGCAGATTCCCCGCTCGCCTTCATCCAGCGGCTCGCCGGCCAGCATGGCGGCCGCCGCGTGGCGCAGCACGTTGAATGTCCCGATCAGGTTGATGCGCAGGACGGTCTCGAAGGGCTGGAGCTGGTGAGGCCCCCGCTTCCCGGCCACCTTCTCGGCCCAGCCCACTCCCGCGCAGCAGACGCTGATGCGCAGGCCATCGTCGGCCTGCGCGACGGCCGCCTCGACGGCGTCCGGATCCGTGACGTCGGTGTGCACGAAGCGCGCCCGCTCGCCCAGCTCGTCGGCCAGCGCCTCGCCCTTGTCCTGATTGAGGTCGGCGATGACCACGGACGCGCCCTGGTCGTGCAGGCGGCGGGCGGTCGCCTCGCCGAGGCCCGAGGCGCCCCCGGCAACCAGCGCGCTGCTGCCCTGCACCCGCATCGGGCGCCAACCCTATCGGGGGCCGCCGCCGCGCCTACGGCGACGCCAGGGAGACCGCGAACAGCTGCTCGGGGTCCGCGTACCAGCCCCGCAGCTCCAGCCCCGCCGCTTGGTAGTCCGCTTCCACGCGCTGGCGGGTGAACTTGGCGCTGATCTCGGTCCGCAGCTCCTCGCCGGGCTCGAACTCCACCTCGAGGTCGAGCGCCGCCACCCGAACGGAACAGCCCTGCCTGGCACGCAGCCTCATCTCGACCCACTCCCGGCGACGGTCGAAGAACGCGACGTGGTCGAACCCGCCGGGGTCGAAGTCGGCGTCGAGGTCCCGGTTGACCACCCTGAGGATGTTGCGGTTGAACTCGGCGGTCACTCCCGCCGAGTCGTCGTAGGCCGCCTCGAGGATCGCCGGATCCTTGACCAGGTCGGTGCCCATCACCAGATGGTCGCGCGGGCCCAGGAGCCCGGCCACCTCACGCAGCAGCCGGCGCCGGCTGCCGGGGGGGAAGTTCCCGATCGTGCCGCCGAGCAGCGCGACCAGCCGCGGCCCGCCGTCGGACGGCGGGATCCGGTCGAGGTGCCGCTCGAAGTCGCCGACCACCCCGTGGACGGTCAGGCCCGGGTAGTCGTCCACGAGCTCGACCGCCGCCTCGCGCACCATGCGCTCGGACACGTCCACCGGCACATACCGGCGCAGGCTCCCGTGCGATGCCATCGCATCGAGGAGCAGGCGGGCCTTGGTGGTGGCGCCCGACCCAAGCTCCACCAGCTCGACCGGGCGCGCGCGGCGCACGATCGCCTCGGCCTGGGCGTGCAGGATCTCCAGCTCGGTCCGCGTCGGGTAGTACTCCGGCAGCTCGCAGATGCGCTCGAACAGCTCGCAGCCGCGCGAGTCGTAGAAGTGCTTGGGGGGCAGCTCCTTGAACGGCCTGGTCAGGCCGTCGAGGACGTCCTCGGCCAGGCGGCGCTCGGCGCCCTCGGCCAGGTGCAGGTCGATCCGGATCCCGGGCCGGTCCTCGGCCACCGGGGTCATGCGTCCCTCGCGATCCGCAGGCCGGCGAAGATCTGGCGGCGCTGGGGCAGGTCCCAGTTGCGGAACGTCGGCGTCGCCACGCGGCGCGCGGTGGCCCAGGAACCGCCCCGCAGCACCCGGTAGTCCGAGCCGAAGAAGACCTCCGAGTACTCGCGGTAGGGGTGGGCGACGAAGCCGGGATAGCCGACGAAGTGGCTGGCGGTCCACTCCCACACGTCGCCAAGCATGCCCAGGCAACCGCTGGGCGAGGCCCCCGCGGGGTAGGCACCGACCTGCGCCGCACCGAACGCCTGCTGGTCGAGGTTGGCGTGCGACGGCCCGGGCGGCTGATCGCCCCACGGGAAGCGCAGCGTCTCACCGCTTGCCTGGTCCCAGGTCGCCGCCCTCTCCCATTCCGCCTCGGTGGGAAGTCGGACGCCGTGCGCCCGCGCGAAGGCGTCGGCCTCGAACCAGGAGACGTGCACGACGGGCTTGTCCGGGTCGATCGGCTCGTGACCGCCGATGTGCCACTCGCGCCCGTCGTCCGTCCAGTTGAGCGGGTGCGTGATGTCGTACTGCTCCTTCCACCGCCACGCCTCCTCCGACCACAGCTCCCTGCGCTGGTAGCCGCCGCCCTCCACGAAGGCCAGGAAGGTGGCGTTGTCGATCGGCCCACGCCCGATGTGGAAGGACTCGACCTCGACACGATGGCGCGGGCGCTCGTTGTCGTAGGCGAAGCCGCCGTCGCCGGCCCCGAGCTCCATCTCGCCACCCGCCACCTCGACCGTCTCGAGACCGTGGCCGCCCGAGCCCGACGGCGTCGGCGCGCGGCCCGACGGCCGGTATCCCTCCAGGCGGGCCAGGTTGAGCGTCTGCAGCATCGTCTCGCAGTGCTGCTGCTCGTGGCGCACGACCAGCTCGTGCACGATCCCGTCGCCCGCCCCGATGCGCCGGGTGACGCTCAGCGCCCGGTCCCGGACGCGCTCGAGGTACTCGCGCGCCTGCCCTGCCCGCAGGAACGGCAGGCCGCCCCGCCGGGCCCGGGGAGTCTCGAAGGCGTCGTAGACCTCGGCCAGGTCCGGCCGCTCCATCGGCTCACCGGCGAAGCGGTGCACCAGCCAGAGGTCCTCGAACGCGGCGATGTGCCCCAGGTCCCAGGCCAGGGGACTCATCAGGGGCGAGTGGACGCGCTCGAGGTCGGCGTCCGAGATCCCCGCCACCAGGGCGAGCGTCCGCTCCCGAGCCTGGCGGAGCCCGTTGACGAGCGGCTCGGGATCGATGGTGGTGGGCGCTGGCGCGTCGCGCATGTCGCTGCGGGGCGCAGTCTCCCCGGGCTCCCCTTCGTTACGCCGGGTCCGCCGCCGTGGTGCGCAGGCTATACGGGATGCGCCTCGTCGGTGCCCGCTCGGCCTTCGACCCCATAGCGCAGCATGAGCTCGCCTCGGCTCTCCAGGGCCCACACCAGCTCCAGCCCGGCGGGCTCGGGCAGGGGAGCGCCGGCAGCGATCGTCAGCGCCACCTCGCCGCCGACCAGCAGGGGCGCCACCGTGAGGAACAGCTCATCCACCACCTGCTCGCGCAGCATCGCCGCGAGCACCGTCGGGCCGCCCTCGCACAGCACCGAGCGGACCCCGTGGTCGGTGCGCAGGCCCCGCAGGGCCGTAGCCATCCCGAACTCGTCCGGATCCAGGCCGGTGACCTGGACGGTTGCGGGCGAGCTCGGCGGGTCGATCGGCTCGGCGCTGTAGATCACCACCGTCGAGCTGGGGTCCTCGAACAGCGGGATGTCCATCGGAACCCTGCCGCTGCGGGTCACGACACAGGCGATCGGGTCGGGAGTCAGGCCCCGCCGAACCCGCGCCTCCCGCGTCGCGGCGTCGCGCACCAGCCGCCCGTAGCGCTCTACGCGCAGCGTCCCGGTCCCGACCAGGACCGCATCGACCTGTCCGCGCAGGGCATGGAACAGGCTGCGGTCAGCGTCGCCGCCGATGGGACCGGAGCGCCCGTGGAGCGTGGCCTTGCCATCGGCGGTGGACACCATGTTGCACACGACGAACGGCCGCTCGGGGGAGGCGAGGCGGTCGAGGCGCAGGGACTCGGCCACCTCGTCCACGGTGACGACCGCGGGGTCCGGGTACAGGCGGCGCAGCTTCACCGCGCCAGGGCGTCGATGAGCTCCGCGAGCCGCTCGGCGGGCGCGATCGGGGTGAGGACGAAGGTGGTTATCCCGGCCGCCGCGAACTCGTCCAGCCGGGCGCGCTGGCGCTGGGGATCGCCGAAGATGAAGATCTCGGCGATCAGGTCCTCGGGCGCGCGCTCGGCGGCGGCCTTGCGGTCCCCGCCGCGCCAGGCCTCGACCATGGGATCGATGCGCTCGCCCCACCCCAGCGACCGGAAGAAGCGCTCGTAGACCGGGACGGTGGCGTAGGCGGCGAACATGAAGCGCGCCATCTGGGCACCCACCTCCGGGGGCTCGGGGATGCAGAAGAAGCGGCAGGCGACCTCGGTGGAACCCGGCTCGTGCCCGGCGCGCGCCTCCCCCAAGCGGATCTGCTCGCACACGTGCCCCACGGCCGAGATCGGCAGGAAGTTGACGAACGTCCCGTCTCCCAGCTCGCCCCCGAGGGCCAGCATTCGGTCGCGCAGCGCCGCGACGAAGATCGGCACCGGCTCGGCGGGAGGCTGCTCGAGCCGGAAGCCGCCGGGCCCGCGCTCGCCGGCCAGGATCGGGCGCAGCGCGGTCACCGCCTCGCGGACCCGGCTGAGCGGGCGCTCGAACGGCACGCCGTTCCAGCGCTCCACGATCACGTCGGAGGACGAGCCGAGCCCCAGGCAGAACCGGCCGCGACTGGCGTCCTGCAGGGCGGCGGCGTGCTGGGCCAGGACGGCCAGGCCGCGGGTGAAGGGATTGACCACGCCCGTGCCCAGCCGGAGCCGCTGGGTGCACGACGCGGCCAGCACCAGCGGGGTGAAGCCGTCCGGCCCGTTGGTCTCGCCGCTCCAGAGGTCCTGATAGCCGGCGGCCTCCGCGCGCCGCACCAGGTCCCCGTGCTCGGCCAGCGCCACGCCGGCGAACGGCAGAGTCAGGCCCCAGCGCAGCTCAGGCATCGGCCGGCTCGCTCACCGCGCGCACGCTAGCACCGGCCCATCCGCCCCCGCCGCCGGCCCGCGCGCGCCTTGCGGGGCCCGGCGCCGCGGAATAGGCTCGGGACGTGAAGTTCTCCAACCTCTCACGGGGCGAGTGGATCGCCACGTTCGGAGGGCTGGTCCTCGCGGTCTCGCTGTTCGTCCCCTGGTACGCGACCGACCCGGCCAACCACAACTCGAAGATCAACGGCATGCACACGGGGACGTTCTCGGCCTGGGCGGTTCACCCCACGCTGCGGTTCCTGCTGCTGGGGGCCGCGGCGGCCCCGTTCATCCTGGCCTGGATCGTCGTGCGCGAGCATCAGCTGTCGTGGCCGCGGGGCGAGCTGACGGCGGTGGTGGCGATCGCGGCGCTCGGCCTGATCTTCTATGTCGGCGTCGTCCAGAAGCCCGGCGAGCCGAGCTCGACGATCAGCCTGCAGGTCGGCTGGTTCCTGGCTATCGCCGGCAGCGTGATGATGCTGATCGGGGCGTTCATACGGACCTCCGAGACCCAGAGGGCCCGCAAGCCGCCCGGCGTGCTTTGAGTCCGGACCCCAGGCGCTCGCGCCCCGATCGCAACCTGGCCCTCGAGCTCGTTCGGGTGACCGAGTACGCGGCGCTGGCGGCCGCGCGGCTGGTAGGGATGGGGGACAAGGAGGCGGCCGACCAGGCAGCGGTCGACGCGATGCGCCAGATGCTCGAGACCGTCCAGATGGACGGGGTAGTGGTCATCGGTGAGGGAGAGAAGGACGAGGCCCCGATGCTCTACAACGGTGAGCAGATCGGGGACGGATCGCCGCCGCCGGTCGACATCGCGGTCGATCCCCTGGAGGGAACCCGCCTGACCGCCATGGGCATGCCGAGCGCGCTCGCCGTGATCGCGCTCGCCGAGCGCGAATCGATGTTCGATCCCGGCCCGTGCGTGTACATGGAGAAGATCGCGGGCGCCGCCCAGATCGCCGACCTGCTCGACCTCGATCGACCGTTGGGCGAGACCGTCCGGCTGGTGGCCGAGCGCAAGGGCGCGGACGTACGGGACGTGATGGTGGTGGTGCTGGATCGGCCCCGCCACCAGGAGGGCATCCAGGCGATCCGGGACGCCGGCGCGCGCGTGCGCCTGATCCTCGACGGCGACGTTTCGGCTGCCCTGCTGGCGGTGATGGACGACACCCCGGTGGACCTGCTGTGGGGCATTGGCGGCACGCCGGAGGGGGTCATCTCGGCGGCGGCGATCAAGTGCATCGGCGGACAGATGCTGGGGCGCCTGTGGCCGCGCGACGACGACGAGCGCCGGGCTGCGATCGGCGCCGGCTACGACCTCGAGCGCGTGCTCACGGCGGACGACCTGGTGGCCGGGGAGCACTGCTTCTTCTCCGCCACCGGCGTGACCGACGGCGACGTCCTCCAGGGCGTCCGATATCGAGGCGCCAGCGCGACGACCGAGTCGCTGGTGATGCGCTCGCGCTCGGGCACCGTTCGCCGGATCGTGGCACGCCACGACCGGGCCAAGCTGCGGGTGATCACCGGCGCGTCGAGCCTCGGCTGATCGCCGGTGGCGCAGGCGGCTCGGCCGGCGGCGGGTCGGGCATCACCCCGGCCGGGCCCTCGGGCAGCGTCTCGTGGGCATAGCGGCCGACGCGCGACTCGGCGAGGTCCAGCCGGGCGAGCGACCTCAGGAAGCCATGGGTGACCACGACGTGGACGCGCGACTGCGTGTTGGCGTAGACCCACCGGGATATGCCGGAGGCGATCGCCGGATAGAAGCTGGCCACCTCGACCTCCACGCGCGCGGTCACGTACCCCTCTGCGTTGGCGGCAGACCGGCGCACGTCGATCTGCAGGTAGCCGTTGCCGCCGCGGCCGCGACGCGACACCAGCAGCCCGCGATCGATGCGCCAGCGCACGAGCCCCCGGCGGTCGTCCATCTCGTACTCGGGCGCCTGGAAGCGCAGCAGGACGAGCGGCCTGAAGAGCAGGACCACGAAGCGCTCGGCCGAGGTGTAGACGACCCGCACCAGACCGAGCGTGCACCGCGACAGGAAGCGCCAGTAGGTGCGCGCCAGCCGCTCGAGGTGCATGGGGGTCCAGATCCCGTCCAGCGTCTCGCGCGGCATCGTGAGCTCCGCCGCCTGCACCGAGCGCACCGCGCCGTCCCGGTCCAGCGTGGTGGAGTCGGCGGGATCGACGATCCTCACCGAGGCCACGTACCTCCGGCGCCGCCGCCGCGCCACGACGATCAGGGCCGCGACCAGCGCGACGGCGAGCGCGAGTGCCGGCCACCAGCCCTCGGGCGTGACGGCCGGCGCAGCGCCATGAGTCCAGAGGGGAATGTCGGTCCACCGCGTGCAGGTCATGGACCAGCCGGCTGGCTGCGGCCCCGAGCATCTCAGAGGGGGCGCCCCGGTGACTGGACAGCCGCTACTGGAGCGGGCGTCGGACGGCGAGCGTGCCCAGCTCGCCTTGACCCGGGAAGCCGAGGGCATCGGCCGCGGCGGTGGTGAGATCCCAGGTGACGCCGGCGACGTACGGTCCGCGGTCGATCACCGAGACCACCAGGCGCCGCCCGCCGTAGAACGCCTCCACGCGCGTGCCGCAGGGCAGCGTGCGGTGCGCCACGCCGAGCGTGTCCGGTCGCAGGAGCGTCCCGCACGCCGTGCGCCTGCCGTAGAAGCCGGACCCGAAGGTCGTCGCCCGCGCGGCGTCGTAGACGCTCAGGGGCGCGCTGGCCGCGGGCTGGGTCGAGGACGCGCCGGCCCGCGATCCCGCGGAGAGGATCGCGCGCAGGGTGAACCGTCCGGGGCGCGCGGCCCGCCACACGGCGCTGAACGAGCCGTCCGCGCGGGCCCTGGCGGTGGCCACCGTCCGCCACCCCGATGCCGGGTCGCTCAGCTGGACCAGCACCGTCGCCCCGGCGGCGGCGCTTCCGACCGTGCCAGAGGCCCGCTGCGAGCGACCGACGAACGCGGCGCCCGCGAGGGAATGGCCCCGCGCGGCGTCGCCCGGGTGGCCTTCGGGCCGGCCGGGATCGGCCGGGGTGCCTCCGCTGGCGGCGGACGCCGCCCGGGCGCTCGAGGGCAGCCCGAGCCAGGTCAGGCAGAGGACGGCGCAGAGCGTCGCTGGCGGGCGCTTCATCGGTTCGCTTTCTGCGGCCTACGAGGTGAGCTGACGGGCTCGCGCCGCAGCGCTACGACGGGTCCTCACGTCCAAGGCGGAGATCCGTCGATTCGCCCCCGCGGGCCAGCCGGCCCGCATCGGTTCCCCCGTCCACCGCGCGCGGGACGCGCGATGGCTCGGCCGGCGCGGCAGTATAGGGGACGTCGCGGCGCCGGCCCGGCCGGGTCCGCCTAGGGGCGCGGAAGCCGCGAGAGGGCGCCGCGCAGCGCTCGCGCGCCGAGGGTGAAGCCGATCTGGGCCAGCTCGCCCGCAGCCTGGACCGCGGTCTCGACCAGCTCGACCCCCTGCGGCGCCCGCGACTGGTCGCGGCCCGGAGCGATGCCCGTCCGCGCTCGGCTGGTCGCCGCCGAGGGGCGCACGGCCGCCGGGCGGCGCGCCGAGGCCTGCCGGCCCGCGGCGGCGCGGGGGCCGGCACGGGGAGCCCGGCGGTCCGCGGCGTGGGGTGGCCGGGCCGCGGCACGGCCGCCGCCGGCGTCCGGCGGCTTGGCGGCCCGGCCGGAGCGCGCCGAGGCCGAGCGCCGCGCGCTGGCGCGCTGCGGCCGGGTGGCCGGCAGGCTGGACAGGACGTCTCCGCGCCCGGGATCGTCGCCGGAGGTAGGCATCGAGCACATCATCGCGCACCGGCACGAAGGATGCTCGGCCCCGGGGGCGGATCGGGCGGGGCGCGGCCATCTCGCGGGCGGCGGTTCAAGCCGGGACCGCGAGGCGCCGAAACTTGAAACGCCGGAGCGCGTTTCAGGTAGTTGCTAAAAGGCGCCGGGCGGCCGGCCGGGCCGGGGATGCCAAAAACCCCGGAAAATGCCGGAATCGCCGCTTGACTTTACAAAATATAGCGCCTAACATTGAGAACGTATGTTTGAGTGGCGCTAGCTGGGCGTACTGCTTGGACGTAGCTCCCGCCGCCACACTGTGAAAGGACCGGGCCGGGCGCCTCTCCCCCACCGGCTCGGAGAAAGAACGGAACCACGCATGTCTGTCACAGAACTTCAGGAGCTCGAAGAGGTCAAGGGCCTGCTGGTCAGGGGTCAGCAGCTCGGCGTCCTGACCCACGCGGAGGTGGACGACGCCGTCTCCGAGCTCGACTTCGACGAGAGCGACGTCGAGGAGCTCAAGCACTATCTCGAGCGCTCGGAGATCGAGCTGGTCGAGGAGGTCGACCCGGCGATCGCGGCCGCCGAGGTGGAGCGCGCGCCCGACAAGCGCACCCGGAGGCGCGCCAAGGCGACGCTGGACCTCAAGCCGGACATGACCACCGACTCGCTGCAGCTGTTCCTCAAGGACATCGGCAAGGTACGGCTGCTCACGGCCCAGGAGGAGGTCGACCTGGCCAAGCGCATCGAGCGCGGCGATCTGGACGCCAAACAGAAGATGGTGGAGTCGAACCTGCGGCTGGTGGTCTCCATCGCCAAGAACTACCGCAACCAGGGGCTTCCCTTCCTGGACCTGATCCAGGAGGGCACCCTCGGCCTGGTCCGGGCCGCCGAGAAGTTCGACTACCGCAAGGGGTTCAAGTTCTCGACCTACGCGACCTGGTGGATCCGCCAGGCGATCGCCCGCGCGCTGGCCGACAAGGCCAGGACAATCCGCATCCCGGTGCACGTGGTGGAGAAGCTGAACAAGATCGGTCGGGCCGAGCGCAAGCTGGTGACCGAGCTCGGCCGCGAGCCCACCCCCGAGGAGATCGCCGAGGTCACCGGGATCGAGCCCGAGGAGGTCGACTCGATCAAGCGCTCGGCGCAGGCACCCGTCTCCCTGGAGAAGCCGGTCGGAGATGAGGAGGAGTCCGAGTTCGGCCAGTTCATCGCCGACGAGCGGGCCGAGTCGCCCTACGAGCGGGCCGCGGAGATCCTCACCAAGGAGGCGCTGCGCG
>DATAEY010000035.1:0-19630 GCA_036257715.1 Solirubrobacteraceae bacterium
GAGGTGGCGCGCGAGCTGGGCTGCGACTCGCTGGCCTATCTCTCGCTGGACGGCGTGTACGAGGCGATCCGCTCGTCCCGCGAGACGCACTGCGACGCCTGTTTCACCGGCTACTACCCCTTGGCCGGCACCTCCGGACGCGCCAACGGCAAGTTCGCCCTCGAGGACGCGCTGCCGCTGGTCCGCGCCTAGGCGACGTCACGCCGCCACATGTCAGGCGCGGCGTCGGCTTGCCTTCCTTGCCGCCTCTGGACGTCCTCTTCCTGCGCGCCCTGCCCTAGGGTGGCTCGTCCGGGGCGCTCCCAGAAGACTCCGCGCGTCGCCGCGCTCCCATGATCAAGCGCCGCGCGGCGCTGCGGTCATGTGACAGCACGCCGGGCGTCTTGGCTCCCGGTGCGTCGACGCTGGCGTACGTCCGCTGGTTGATGGCGCTGCCTCGCCGCGTGTAGTAGCCGTACGCGATCGCTATCAGCCATACGACGATGAACGCCGCGAAGATCCAGGCGCCGGCCGCGAGCGAGAACGATGAGAGGATGGGCATGGGATCGTCCGGGCCGGCGATGCGCTCGGCTCGAGGGCTCGCCCGCCGGCCCGCTGGCATTGCGATCGCCTAACCAGCGGCAACCCAAACGCCACGGATCTCCCGCGCGTCTGCGCCGGGCTCGCCCGTGCGGCGGGTGCCGCCGATCCGGCGGCTACGTTGGCGGACATGGACCTGATCGGCGCGCTGGAGGCGCGATTCGGCTACCACGGCTTCCGCCCAGGCCAACGCGAGGCCTGCGACGCCGCGCTGGCCGGCCGCGACGTGCTGGCGGTGATGCCCACTGGCGCCGGGAAGTCGCTGTGCTACCAGTTGCCCGCGCTGCTACGCGACGACCTCGCCGTCGTCGTCTCGCCGCTGGTCTCCCTGATGCAGGACCAGGTCGAGGCCCTCCAGCGGAAGGTCCCCGGCGCCGCGGCGGTGATCAACGGCCAGCAGGAGGCGGAAGCCAACCGGGCAGCCCTGGCGCGGGCGCTGGAGGGAGCCCTGCGCCTGCTGTACGTGGCGCCGGAGCGGTTCTCCTCGCCCGGCTTCGTGGACCGACTGGGTCGCGCGCGGGTGGGGCTGTTCGTCGTCGACGAGGCTCACTGCCTGTCGCAGTGGGGACACGACTTCCGGCCGGACTACCTGCGCCTGGCCGCGGCGGCGGACGCGCTCGGCGCGCGCTCGACCTTCGCCGCCACAGCCACCGCCACCGCGGCAGTCGCCGAGGACATCATCCGCCGGCTCTCGCTGCGCGACCCGGCGCGGGTGACCACCGGGTTCGACCGTCCCAACCTCCGCTACGTGGTCGCGCCCTGTGCGAGCCGGCACGACAAGCGCCGACGCCTGCTCGCGGCGCTGGCCGAGCCCGACGCCCTGCCGGCGATCGTCTACGCGGGGACGCGAGCGGCGACCGGCGCCCTGGCCGCGGCGATCGCAGCGCGGCTGGGTCGACCCACGGCGACGTACCACGCCGGACTGGACCGCTCGACCCGGGCCGCGGTCCAGCGGGACTTCGCGTGCGGCCGGGTGGAGGTCGTGGTGGCCACCAACGCATTCGGGATGGGAATCGACAAGGCGGACGTGCGCACGGTATGCCACGCCACCGTCCCGGCTTCGCTGGAGGCCTACTACCAGGAGGCGGGACGGGCGGGCCGCGACGGAGCGCCGGCGCGCTGCCTGCTGCTGGCCGAGCGGCGCGACAAGGGTTTGCACGCGTTCTTCATCGAGCGCGCACAGGTGGACGAGCGCGTGCTGGAGCGGCTCGGCGCCGCGCTGGAGCTGCGGGCCGGGGGCGAGGAGTACGACCTGCGCGCCGACGAGGCGGCCGCGCTGGCCGGGTGCGAGGCCGAGCAGGTGCCGGCGCTGGTCGGGCACCTGGCGCGGGCGGGAGTGGTGGAAGCGAGCCCGAGCGCACCGGGTCGGGTTCGAGGCCGGGTCACCGGGCGCCTGGACCCGCGGGCGCGCGCGGCGTGCCGCGCGTCCGCCGCGGAGGCCCGCCGCGCGCGCTGGCGCGAATACCGGTCGATGTGGGCGTTCGTCGAGGGTCGCGAGTGCCGCCGGGCCGCCATCCTGCGCCACTTCGGGGACCGCTCGCCGCCGGTGCCGCGCGGCCCCTGCTGCGACGTGTGCGATCCGCCGCCGATGTTGCAGGACCGGCGGTCCCCGCCGCCCGGCACGCTGGCTTCGGCACCGAGCGACGACTCGGCGATCGACGCGGCGATAATCGAGGTCGTGCACGCCGCCCGACCGGCGGTGGGACGCACCCGGACGGTCGAGATCCTGCGCGGCGGGCGCTCCAAGGTGATTCGCCGACACTCATACGACGGGCTACGGCTCTACGGCACGCTCGCCCATCTGGACGGAGGCGAGGTCCTGGCCCGGGTCGACGCGCTGGTGGCCGCCGGGCGCCTGCGCTCCACCGGCGGCCGGTTTCCGACGCTCTGCGCGACATGAGCGATCCCACCCGGGTCGGCGTGCTCGTCTCGGGGGCCGGCACCAACCTGCAGGCGATCCTGGACACCGTTCACCGCCGGGAGGGGATCGAGGTGGTCGGGGTCGCCGCCAACCGCCCCGAAGCGCCGGCGCTCGGACGCGCCGCACGTGCGGGGGTGCCCACGGCGGTGTTCGAGGAGACCGCGTATCCGGACCGGGCCGCCCGGGACGTCTCCATCGCCGACTGGCTGCTGCAGCGGGGGGCCGGCCAGGTCGCCCTGGCCGGCTACATGCAGCTCCTCAGCCCCAGGTTCCTGGCCCGCTTCCCCGGCGCGGTGATCAACGTGCATCCGGCGCTGCTTCCCGCATTCCCGGGGCTGGACGCGATCGGGCAGGCGATCGCCCACGGCGTCAAGGTGTTCGGGGTGACCGTCCACCTGGTGGACGAGGGCGTCGACAGCGGGCCGATCGTCCTCCAGCGCGCGGTTGAGCTGCCCGACGCCCGCCGCGCGGAGGATGTCCGCCAGCGCCTGCGTCCGATCGAGCACGAGCTGCTCGTCGAGGGGATCCGCCTGCTGGCCCGCGGCGCCATCGCGCTGGACCCGGACAACCCTCGGCGGGTGGTGATCAGCGGCTGACTCGGCCCGGGTGACAGCCCGGTTCCGTATGCTCGCAGCCATGGAGGAACGCGGGACGGTGGCCCGACGACGGGAGACTCGAAGCCACTACGCGGAGCCGGGCGAGGTGGTGGTCGAGCGGGCCCTGATCTCGGTGTCCGACAAGCGCGGCGTCGCCGAGTTCGCCGCCGGTCTGGCCGAGCTCGGCATCGAGGTGGTCTCCACCGGCGGCACCGCACGGGCGCTGGAGGCGGCGGGCGTGCCCGCCCGCGGCATCTCCGAGTTCACCGGCTTTCCGGAGATCATGGACGGCCGCGTCAAGACGCTTCATCCCAAGCTCTACGCCGGGCTGCTGTGCCGCCGCGACGAGCCGCTCCACCTCAAGGCCGCCGAGGAGGGGGAGATCGAGTTCGTGGATCTCGTGTGCGTGAACCTCTATCCCTTCGAGAGCACCGCCGCCCGCCGGAGCGTCACCGACGAGGAGGCGATCGAGCAGATCGACGTCGGAGGGCCGGCCATGATCCGAGCCGCCGCCAAGAACTTCCCGTTTGCCGCGGTGGTGGTGCGGCCCGAGAGCTACGACGCGGTGCTCGAGGAGCTGCGCGAGACCGACCGGCGGCTGTCGCTGACGACCCGTGAGAGCCTGGCCGGGGAGGCGTTCGCCTACACCGCGCGCTACGACACGTCCATCGCGCGCTGGTTCGCCGAGCGGCGCGAGGAGTTCCCGCCGCTCTACGTGCGCGCCTTCGAGAAGGTGCTCGACCTCCCGTACGGGGAGAACCCGCACCAGCGCGCCGCCTACTACGCCCAGGTCGGGACGCGGATGCATGCGCTGTCCATGGTCAAGCAGCACGGCGGCAAGCCGCTGTCCTTCAACAACATCCTGGACCTCAACGCCGCCCGTCTGCTGGTGCGCGAGTTCCAGGTGCCGGCCTGCGCCATCATCAAGCACAACAACCCCTGCGGCTGCGCGCTGGGCGAGAGCGGCCTCGAGGCCTACCGGCGAGCCTTCGCCGCCGACCCGCTGAGCGCCTTCGGCGGGGTGATCTGCACCAACCGCGCGGTCGATCGGAGGCTCGCCGAGGAGGTCGCCCGACAGTTCGCCGAGGTCATCTTCGCTCCCGCCTACACCGAGAACGCCCTGGAGCTCCTGCTGGCCGAGCGGCCCAGCCTCCGCGTGCTCGAGGACGACGAGCGCCGGGCCATGAACTTCAGGGAACAGGACACCAAGCGGGTGATCGGCGGGCTTCTGGTCCAGGACCGCGACGTGGACCTCGAGGAGCGGGGGGAGATGCAGGTGGTGACCGAGCGCCACCCGACCAACGCCGAATGGGACGAGATGCTGTTCGCCTGGCGGGTCTGCAAGCACGTGCGCTCCAACGCGATCGTTCTCTCCCGGGGCCTGGCCACCGCCGGCATCGGCGCCGGTCAGATGAGCCGGGTGGATTCGGTGCGGCTGGCGATCGAGAAGGCGCAGGGGCCGCTCGACGGCGCGGCGATGGCGTCCGACGCCTTCTTCCCGTTCGCCGACGGGCCGCAGCTGGCGATCGACGCGGGGGTCAGCGCCATCATCCAGCCGGGAGGCTCCGTGCGCGACCCCGAGGTGGTCGAGACGGCCGACCGGGCGGGGATCGCGATGGTGTTCACCAGCCGCCGGCACTTCCGCCATTAGCAGGGGCTTTCGGGACGCCGAGGCCAGCCGCCAGGCGGTGGTCTAGCCTGGTCGGGCGCCCGGGACGGACGGGCGCCGTGTGATGCTGCTCGTGTCCACCCAACGTCCCACGCGTCGGCCGACGCGGCTGGACTACCTGCGACGGCGCACGGTGGCCGCCGCGGCTGCCGCGGCCGTCTTGGTCGCGCTGACGAGCGCCGTGCGTGGCGATCCGGCTTCCAGCCTCGAGACGCAGGCGGTGTCCCTGTCGCCGGCGCAGCAGGCTCAGCTGCCGTGGCGCGCGGTGGTGACCGAAGGCTCGGCCGGCGTGCTCGACGCCCGCGGCCTGCCATCTCCGGCCGCCCAGAAGGCAGCCCTCGACCGCTATGAGGCGATCGGGCTGCCGATCTACTGCGCCGGCGGCCGCGGTCGCTATGCGGCGCTCACCTTCGACGACGGGCCGAGCGGCTACAGCCGCCAGGTCCTGGGCATGCTCCGGCGGGCCGGCGCCGAGGCGACGTTCTTCGTGGTCGGACGCCAGGTCCCGGGGGCCGGAGCGGTCGTGCGTCGCCAGCTCCAGGCGGGGGCGGTCGGCGACCACACCTGGGATCACCCGAACCTGACCCGGATCCCCGCCGCCGACGTCGGGGGGGAGCTGACCCGAACTCGGCGCGTGATCGAGCGCGCCGGTCGTCAGCCGGTCCGGCTGTTCCGCGCGCCCTACGGCGCGCGGGACTCGCTGCTCGACGCCAGGCTCCGCCGGCTCGGCTTCGTCCATGTCCTGTGGAACACCGACACCCGCGACTCTGCCGGCGCCAGCACGGCCACGATCGTCCGGAACGCCGCGGCCGGGCTCGCGCCGGGCGCGATCGTGCTCATGCACGAGACGTACGACCGGTCGGTGGCCGCCCTCCCGCGGGTCCTCGCGGCGGCGCGGCGCAAGCACCTGCGCCTGGTCAGCGTCCCCCAGTTGCTCGCGCTCGACCCCCCGTCGGAGGCGCAGGTGCGGGCCGGCGGCCTGGGCTGCGAGGACCGCGAGCGCTACCGGCGGCTCGAGGACGCCGGCGCGATGCGCCTGTCGGCGAATGGCGCCCACGCCCGCTGACTACACTCCGTGGCCGGGCCGTTAGCTCAACTGGTAGAGCGAGGGACTTCAGGAATGGAGCGCTAGACGGGAAACCGCTAGTTGGTCGGCAGCTATATGCTGGGACGCCCTGAGAGCCTGAGGTACCGAAGCGTGACAATCCTCAGGATTGGGCTATCAGCAGGCAACCCCCCGGGGAAGCCCTCAGAGGCCATACGCTGCCCGCCCTAACGTCGAGTCGAGGGTGAAGAGATGGTCCAGACCGCAACACGGTCCCGCGCGGCGGGCCGTGGCCGGTGAAAGCCGGTGCGGCAGGTTAATCCCGTGGTTCTGGGTTCGAGTCCCAGGCGGCCCATCGCGCTCGACCCTCGCCACGTCAGCGCCCCATGAACCCACCCCATCGCCCGATCGCCCAGAAGCCGTCGTTCCCCCGCCTCGAGGAGGAGGTACTGGCGCGCTGGCGCCAGCATGACGTCTTCCACGAGTCGATCCGCCGCCGGGACGGCGCGCCCGACTGGGTCTTCTACGAGGGGCCGCCCACCGCCAACGGACGTCCCGGCTCGCACCACGTGCTATCGCGGGTGTTCAAGGACATCTACCCGCGCTACCGCACCATGCGCGGCTACCGGGTGGAGCGCAAGGGCGGCTGGGACTGCCACGGCCTGCCCGTGGAGATCGAGGTCGAGAAGCAGCTCGGCATCGCCTCCAAGGACGAGATCGAGCGCTACGGGATCGCCGAGTTCAACGCCCGCTGCCGCGAGTCGGTGTTCGAGTTCGTCGAGGACTGGAACCGTCTCACCGAGCGGATCGGGTTCTGGATCGACCTGGACGACGCCTATCGCACGCTCGACCCGGACTACATCGAGTCGGTGTGGTGGGCGCTGCGCCAGATCTGGGACCGCGGGCTGCTGTCCGAGGGCCACAAGGTCGTCCCGTACTGCCCGCGCTGCGGGACCACGCTGTCCTCGCACGAGGTGGCCCTGGGCTACAAGGACGTCGTCGACCCGTCGGTCTACGTTCGCCTGCCGGTTCGCGACGCCCGCCCGCCCCTGCAGGACGGCGACGAGCTGGTGGTCTGGACCACCACGCCGTGGACGCTGGTCTCCAACGCGGCGGTCGCCGTCGACCCCGGTCTGACCTACGTGCGGGCACGGGCGGACGGCGCCGTGATCGTCGTCGCCGAGGCACTGATCGAGCGGGTGCTCGGCGAGGGCGCCCGGGTGCTCGAGCGCTTCCCCGGGCGGGCGCTGATCGGCAACCGCTACGAGCCGCCCTTCCGGTTCATCCCCGCCGAGGCGTACGGCGAGCGCGGCCACACCGTGGTCCCCGGCGACTTCGTGACGGCGGACGAGGGGACCGGGCTCGTCCATACCGCCGTTGCGTTCGGCGAGGACGACTTCCGCTTGGGAGAGCAGCAGGGCCTCGCCGTGGTCAACCCGGTCAGGCTCGACGGCACGTTCGACCAGCGCGCGGGATCCTTCGCCGGCCGGTTCGTCAAGGACGCCGATGCCGATCTGGTGGCCGACCTGGAGTCGCGGGGGAGGCTCCTGCGCGCGGAGTCCTATGCCCACGCCTATCCCCACTGCTGGCGATGCGGCACGCCGCTCCTGTACTACGCCAAGCCCTCGTGGTACATCCGCACCCAGGAGGTGCGCGACGAGCTGCTGGCCGCCAACGAGACGGTCAACTGGCATCCCGAGCACATCAAGCACGGGCGCTTCGGCAAGTGGCTGGAGGGCAACGTCGACTGGGCGCTGTCCCGCGAGCGCTACTGGGGCACGCCGCTGCCGGTCTGGCGCTGCGAGTCCGGCCATGCCCACTGCGTGGGGTCGTACGCCGAGCTGGAGGAGCGGTCCGGCGTGCGCCTGGAGGACCCCCACAGGCCCTATGTGGACGAGGTGACCTTCGCGTGCCCGCAGTGCGCCGAGGTCATGAGACGCGTTCCCGAGGTGATCGACGTGTGGTTCGACTCGGGAGCGATGCCCTTCGCCCAGCACCACGCGCCGTTTGAGCGCCAGGACCGCTTCAGGGCTCGGTTTCCCGCCGACTTCATCTGCGAGGCGCTGGACCAGACGCGAGGCTGGTTCTACTCGCTGCTGGTGGTCTCCACGCTGCTGTTCGGGCGCTCCCCGTACCGCAACGTGGTGTGCCTCGGCCTCATCCTGGACCCCGAGGGCAAGAAGATGTCCAAGTCGCTGGGGAACGTGGTGGCGCCCTGGGAGGTGATCGAGCGCTACGGAGCGGACGCGTTTCGCTGGTACTTCTTCACCGCCAAGCAGCCGTGGGACGACTACCGCTTCTCGCTCGAGACGATCGGCGAGGGCGTGCGCCAGTTCATGCTGCCGCTCTGGAGCACCTACTACTTCTACGTGCTGTACGCCAACGTCAACGGGGTGGCGCCGGCCGCGCTCCCGCCCGAGGGCGAGCTCGACGACCTGGACCGGTGGGCGCTCTCGCGCCTGAGCGTCGCCACGCAGCTGGTTCGCGAGCGCCTGGACGACTACGACGCCACCCTCGCGGGACGGGCCCTCGCCGCCTTCTGCGACGACCTCTCCAACTGGTACGTGCGCCGCTCGCGGCGGCGCTTCTGGGACGGGGATGCCGTCGCCTGCGCCACCCTGCGCCACTGCCTGGTCGAATGCGCCAAGCTGCTGGCCCCCTTCTGCCCGTTCCTCGCGGACGAGATCTACGTGAACCTCGAGCCCTCAGGGGAGGACAGCGTTCACCTCTGCGACTTCCCCGAGCCCGGCCCGCGCGACGTCCAGCTCGAGGACGCGATGGCGGTGGCGCGGCAGACCGTCCGCCTCGGCCTGGCGGCGCGCGGCCAGGCCCAGATCAAGGTGCGCCAGCCGCTGCGCGAGGCGGTGATCGTCGCCGCCGGCCGTGAGCGCGAGGCGATCGAGCGGCTGTCCGAGGTGGTGCGCGACGAGCTCAACGTCAAGTCGCTGCGCTACGTGTCCGCGGCGGAGGAGCTCGGGCGCTACGAGGTCAAGCCCAACTACCGGGCGCTCGGCCCGCGGTTCGGGCGTCAGATGCCCCAGCTGGCGGCCGCCGTCGGGGCGCTCGACCCCGCCCACGTGGCCCGGGCCCTGCGCGACCAGGCCCCGGTCGGCGTCTCGGTGGACGGGCGCGAGCATCAGCTCGGGCCCGATGACCTGCAGCTGGCGCTGGCGCCGCTCGACGGCTACCAGGTCGAGCGCGAGGGCTCGCACGCCGTCGCGCTCGAGCTGCGCCTGGACCCCGAGCTGCGCCGGGAGGGCCTGGCTCGAGAGGTGGTGCACGCCGTCCAGGGCGCGCGCAAGGCGGCCGGCCTGGCGGTCGAGGACCGGGTCGCGCTCACCCTGGGCGGCGACCCCGAGCTCTTGGACGCCGCCCGTGCCCACGAGGACTACGTCAGCGGCGAGACCCTGGCGACCTCGGTCTCCTACGGGGACGGGGACGGCGGGCAGCCGGCTCGCATCGAGGGCCGCGAGCTGCGCATCGTCCTGCACCGGGCATAGCCGAGGCCGGGCGACGGCCCGGCCGCCGCGTTCGCCCGGGGGCGGCTAGGCTGCCAGCGCCGGCTCGAGCTCCGCCTCGAGCTTGCGCTTCGGATAGGCGCCGATCACCTTCTTGGCCACCTGGCCGGCCCGGAACAGGATCAGCGTGGGGATCGAGAGCACCTCGAACGCGGCCGCGGTCTGCTGGTTGTCGTCGACGTTGAGCTTGACGATCTTCAGCTCGCCTCCGCGCTCGTCGGCCATCTGCTCGAGCACCGGCGCCACGATCCGGCAGGGGCCGCACCAAGGAGCCCAGAAGTCGACCAGGACCGGGACGTCGGATTCCAGGACTTCGGCCTGGAAGTTGGCGTCACTCACCTCGGGGATGGTTGCCATCGATGCTCCTTCGCGCCGTTTCCAAAGTCACTTTACAAAGTGTAGTACGCGGGCGAGGGCGCGGCGCTCGGCGCTGCCGCGCGGGCCCGATCGTCCGCCACGCATACCCTATTGCGGCTCGCGCGCGTCCGATGGCCCGGCTCACCAACACCCAGATCGCAGCCGCCTTCGACGAGCTGGGTGACCTCTACGAGCTCGACGGCGCGATCGTCCACCGGGTGGTGGCCTATCGCAACGCCGCCAAGGCGGTCCGCGAGGCGCCGGTGTCGGTGGCCTCGCTGGCGCAGGAGGGTCGCGCCACCGAGCTGCCGGGGATCGGAAGCACGCTGGAGGAAAAGATCGTCGCGCTGCTCGACACCGGGGACATCCCGGCGGCGCGCAAGCTGCGAGACCGGTTCCCGGCGGGCCTGATCGCGATCACCCGGCTGCCTGGCCTGGGGCCCAAGCGGGCGCGGCAGCTCCACGACGAGCTCGGAATCGACTCCCTGGAGGCGCTGCGCGCCGCGGTCGAGGATCAGCGGCTGCGCCGGCTGCGCGGCTTCGGGCCCAAGGCCGAGACCAACGTCCTGGCGGCCCTGGAGGCCGGCGCCGGCGACCGGGCGCCGGCGCGGTTCACGCTCGACCGCGCGCTGGCGGTGGCCGAGCCCCTGGTGGCGGCGCTGCGCGATCACCCGGCGGCCGACCGGGTCGAGCTGGCCGGGTCCGCGCGACGCATGGTGGACAGCGTCAGGGACCTGGACGTGATCGCCACCGCCGGCGAGCCGGTGGCGCTGTCCCAAGCCCTCGGCGGGCTGGATCTCGTTGAGTCGACGCTGTCGGCCGGCGAGGCAGGGGCGCGCGTGATGACTCACGCGGGCCTGCGGGTGGACCTGCGGATCGCGGCTACTGACCAGTTCGGGAACCTGCTTCAGCACTTCACCGGCTCCAAGCAGCACAACGAGGCGCTGCGCCGGGCCGCGGTGCGAGAAGGGAAGCACGTGTCCGAATACGGAATCCTCGACGACGCCGCGGGCCAGAACCACCGCTGCGCCACCGAGGAGGAGGTCTACGCCCGGCTCGGGCTAGAGTACATCGAGCCCGAGCTGCGCGAGAACCGCGGCGAGCTCGAGGCGGCCGCGGCGGGCTTCCTCCCCCGGCTCATCCGGGAGTCCGACCTGCGCGGGGACCTGCACTCGCACACCGTGGCGTCCGATGGCCGCAACACGATCGAGCAGATGGCGATGGCGGCGCGCGGGCGCGGCTACCAGTACCTGGCCATAACCGACCACTCGGCCACGATGGGGTTCGGCAACGACGTCTCGCCGCGCCAGCTCGAGCGCCAGATCGAGCGTGTGCGCGCGGCCAATCGCACGATGGAGGGAATCGAGCTGCTGACCGGCACGGAGGTCAACGTCCTCCCGGACGGAGGGCTCGACTACGACGACGCCCTGCTGGCCGAGCTGGACTGGGTGATCGCCTCGGTGCACTCCTCGTTCCGGATCTCCCAGGCGGCGATGACCGAGCGCATCCTCAGCGCGATGGAGCATCCGCACGTCGATGCCATCGGCCACCTGACCGGGCGGATGATCGGGCGTCGAGCGGGCTACTCGGTCGACGTCGAGCGGGTGATCGAGGCGGCGGTTCGGACCGCCACGATGCTCGAGATCAACGCCAACCCCAACCGCCGCGACATGTCGGACACCCACGCCAGGGTGGCGGCGCAGGCGGGCGCCAGGATCGTGATCAACTCCGACGCGCACGGGGTCGAGAGCTTCCGGGTCGCCCGCTACGGGATCGCCACCGCGCGCCGGGCGTGGCTGACCGCAGACGACGTGGCCAACACCCGGCCCTGGCCCGACTTCGCGCGCCTGCGCAAGCGGGCCGGCCGCTAGTCGCGGGCCAGAAGGCGCGGCAGGAGCTGCTGCGCGACCACCGCATCCACCCGATCACGGCGGTAGGGCGCGAGCGCCTGGGCGGCGCGCTCGGCGTAGCCGGGGGCCGGGTCGTCGAGCCCGGCCCGGATCGCCGGGGCGAGGTCGCCTGCGACCAGTCGGGGGTCGAGCCGCCGCGCGATCGGAAGGGCGACGTAGGGTCCCGGCGCCGGCGCCGTGACCAGCAGGCACCCCTCCGCCAACGCCTCGAGCTGGGTGATCCCGTAGTCCTCGCGCCGCGGGGCGGTCAGGAACAGCCGGGCACGGCGCAGCAGCGCCCTGAACTCGCCGGGCGCGGACAAAGCCGCCCATTGGATGCCTTCGCGGCGCGGGCCCGACCCCCGGCCGGTGACCACCAGCGTCTCACCCGCCCGGCGGGCGCGCGACCAGGCGTCCAGCACGCGGTCGAGGCCCTTCTTGTGCGGGTCGGCCGCGTAGGTCACCGCCGCGATGTCGCGCTGCCCCGGCGCCGGGCCGGACGGCTCGACCGCGAACGGCACCACCAGGCCCTCGCGGTGGCTCGGCGCCTCGGCCAGCCCCGCCGTGCTCCAGGCGGCCACCACCGGGGCCTGGGCGAAGCGGCGGCGCTCGAGGGGTCGCTGCCAGATGCCGTGTCGACCCGGCCGGTTGGCCGCCGCCGGCGCATCGAAGTGGATGGCGCCCGGGCGTGGCCAAAGCAGCGCGGCGGTCGAGCCGGAGTAGACCACCGCGCGGGGCCGGTGCTCGGCCAGCCCCCGCCGGGCGACCCGGGAGGCCTCGCGGGCCTGGAGGAGGTCGGTGAGCGCGAATGTCCGCACCTCGCGGACCGCCCGCGCCCGCGCCACCGCGACCGAGGCGCCCGCGCGGCGGAGCGACCCGGCGAGCTGCTCCTCCATCGCCCGCAGCCCCGCCGTCGTCCCCAGCGAGACCACCAGCACGTCGGCGGGCACCGGCTAGAGCCCGCCGTGCAGCGCGCCCTCGGCCTTCCCCGAGCCGTCCGGCGACGGAAAGGTGCTGTAGAAGCTCGGCGTCCGTAGGAGGCGGATCGGCTGCACCGGCGAGGTGCGCTCGACGTAGAAGCGGACGCCGTCGCGATCCTCGACGGCGGACACCGCGGCCTCCTGGCGCCGCCAGGAGAGCGCCCAGATGATCCCGAAACCCGCCGCCACGGCCGGGACCGGGGGGACGACCAAAGCCAGCGCCCCGGCGGACACCGTGGACGCCAGCAGCGGCCACAGACGGTTGAGCAGGATGCGCCGGGGCTGGTGCTCGGGCAGCGCCGGCGACATACGGGCGCTGGCCAGCAGACGAGCGATCGGCGCCGAGGTCTGGCGCCGCCGGCCCAGCCACAGCCCGATCGCCCCCGCCGCCAACCACCAGGCCGCGGCGAACGCCACCAGGACGTAGTCGAGCTCGGTGCCGGCCGCCACCACGGTGATGGCCGCCAGCGCGGTCGCCGAGCCGGCGCTCACCATCACCGTCGCCTTGAGCAGGTCGGTGAAGCGCACCGCTACTCCCCCAGCAGGCTGTCGAGCAGGAGCCGGACGCCATCGGGCCCGTCGACCACGCCGTCGGCCTCGCGCTCGATCTCCGGGGGACCCTCGTCCGAGCGCACGCCGATGCGCATCGCGCGGCCGAGCTCCCCTCCCGCGGCCATCTCGCCCAGCGCGCGAAACGCGTCCAGGTCGGTGACGTCGTCCCCCACGTAGAGGGCTGTGGAGAGGCCGCTGCTGCGCAGCAGGGTGCGAACCCCCACGCCCTTGTCTAGCGGGACCGGCGGGCGGACCTCGAGGACCTTGCGCCCCCGGTGCGTCCACAGCCCGGCCGACTCCGCCTGCCGGCCGAGCTCCTCGACCGCCGCCTGAGCCCCCACCTCGTCGGGCGCGCCGCGCCAGTGGAAGGCGACGATCACGTCCTTGTCCTCGATCCTCACCCGCAGGCGGTCGAGCTCCTGGGAGCGCACTCGTCGTACGAAGTCGTGCACCTGGCGGGCGCTCTGGGCCAGCGCCGGCTCGACCTCGGCCCGCGTCGCCCCCGGGCGCAGGACCTCCGCCCCGTGGTTGCCGACGTAGGCGATCGAGCCGATCGAGACCATCCGCCGGGCATCGGCGGCGCGCCGCCCGGTGACGCAGGCCAGCAGCCCGTAGCGCCTGGCGATCTCGATCAGTCGCGCGCGGGTTGGCTCGGGCACGCTGGCATCGGCCGCGTGGCGGACGATCGGGGCCAGCGTTCCGTCCACGTCGAGCAGCACCGCCGAGCCGGGCGGATCGTCCCGCACCGGGGCGAGGAGGTCGCCCAGCGTGACCGCGGCGGACACCCCTCTAGTATGCCCCGACATGCCCCTCGCCCGCTGGCTGAAGCTCGGCGTGATCGGGACCGCCGCGGGCGTGTTCAGTGGCCTGTTCGGCGTCGGCGGGGGAACCGTGATCGTCCCCCTACTCATCCTGTGGCTCGGCTACGGCGAGCGCGAGGCCACCGGGACCTCGCTGGCGGCGATCGGGGTCATCGCCGCCGTCGCCGCGGCGACCCAGGGCGTCTACGGAAAGGTCGACGTCGGCCGCGCGCTGCTGATCGGCGTCCCGGCGGTGGCCGGGGTGATGATCGGGACGGCCCTCCAGCAGCGGGTTCCGACCCGTGCCATCTCGATCGCGTTCGCGGCGCTGCTGGTCGGCGTGGCGGCGGACCTCGTGATCGGTTGATCGCGGCGGTGGGCATCGGCGTCGCGGCCGGGATCGTCGCCGGCATGCTGGGGGTCGGCGGAGGCATCATCTTCGTGCCGGCGCTGGTGCTGCTGCTCGGCTTCCAGCAGGTCAACGCGGAGGCGACCTCGCTGCTGGCGATCCTGCCGGTGGCGGTCGTCGGCACCTGGCGCCAGCGCGGTTATGGCAACGTCCGCCTGAGGGACGGCATCGCGATCGGCCTGCTCGCCGCCGGCGGCGCGGTGGGAGGCGTCGCGCTGGCCAATGCGGTGCCGCAGCGCGTGCTCGAGATCGGCTTCGCGGCGCTGGCCCTGGGCATCGCCGTGCAGCTGCTGCGCCGGGGCCTGGGGCCGGAGGCCCGAACCTCCGATTGATCGCCCGCCCGACTCCCCCGGGGACCAGAAGCCGCCGCCTAGACGATGTCGTTTACTGGACTCTTGCTGACGCCAGCGGCGACCGACACCGGCCCATCCTCGGTTGCGAGGTCCTCGACAGCAGGCGGCTCATACTCCTGGCGCTGGCCGCTGTTATGGAGTTCGATGCGGCGCTCGTCACTCATCTGCTCCTCCTTGGGCCGGACTTGAGCGCGCCAATACTGCCGAAGGCGGGGGATCGACGACAATGCGAACCTGTGTTCGCATTGACCAGCGGTAACTCGCCCTACACCCACTTCCGACGCCCCCTGGAGACAGGAGACGTTGCTAGTGCGGGCCGCTGCCGCGGAGCTGCCTCAGGTCGGCTTAGTAGACGCGCTGCGGATCGTCTGGGCCTTCCGCGAGGACGACCAGCTCTATGAGCGGGCCGCGGTCTGGTGGGTCGGGCGCTTCGCCCTGGAGGGCCAAGACCGCGATTTGGAGGGCGTTCAGACCGCGGTCTCCGGCCCGGCATCCGTGGCGATGGGCCTTCCGGGCGCCCTGGAGGAGCAGACGAATCTCTGCCGAGAGAGTGCGGAATAACTCCGCATCTAGCGGGATGGTGAGGTATTCGCTCGTTCTGTTATTGGTAGCTTGGAGCGGTCGGCATCACGCAGGGATGCACTGCCAAGGCCGCTCGGGGACCGACACCGCCTCCGGGCGGCCTTCATATCTGCCACTCCCCGGGCTGTCTTGGCACCGAGGCGCCTACCTCGTTGGCCGCCGTTCCCGGTGCGAGGGATCGTGTCTTGCAGCGCCTCGAATCGTGGCCGACTCGGCGTCCGCCTCGATGAGCTCGCGGAGTAGGACCTCCTACCCCGGGGGGTTTGGCTCAGCTACTGGCTACTCGCCAGGTGGGTCCGGCACAGGCGTTTCCTGTCCCGCTCCGTCGCCGGCAGAGGAAGCCGTGGGTGCGTAGCTCTGGCCGGCGCCCTCGACCGCATAGTCCGCCTGACCAGTGGCTTTGCGACGCCATAGCAGCGCCGCCCCGCCCGCCGCGAGCGCCACCACCGCGACCTTGCGGCCTCGGCGCTTGGGCTTGGGCTTGCGCTGAAGCCGGCCCGCCGCCTTGCGGATTGAGGTGGCGGCTTCGCTCAGGTTGGCGTAGAGCTTTTTGTCCTCGACCGCGCGCCCGCGCTTGCGCCTCGCGCGGGCGGTGGCCTCGCGCAGCCGGCCCGCGGCGTTGCGCAGCTGGGCTTGGATGTAGTCGTCCTCGGCCAACCGCTGGACGTAGGGGATCGCCGACTTCGCTTGTTTGGTCTTCTTCGCCATCGCCTCTCCTGGGTCGTGGTTACTCAGCCTCGGGGCGCTCCTCGTCTCGACTAGGCATCCCGCCGGTCGAGCTTGCGGGTGTCACGCGGCTCAACGAACGGCTCCTTCTCGGATGGGTGGCCAGCCTCGATTCGCCGGCCGCGCTCAAGCTCGGCGTTGAGCTCGGCACCCAGCAGCACGGCGATGTTCGAGATCCACAGCCAGACCAAGAAGATGATCACGCCGGCCAGGGCGCCGTAGGTCTTGTTGTAGGAGCCGAAGCTGGCCACGTAGAAGGCGAACGCCGCCGAGGCGATCACCCACAACACGACGGCGAAGATCCCGCCGGGACTCAGCCAGCGAAAGCCGGGCTGCTTCACGTTGGGTGAGGCCCAGTAGAGGATGGCGAACATGAAGCTGATCACGAGCAGGAGCACCGGCCACTTGGCGATGTCCCAGATAGTCACCGCGGCCGAGCTCAAGCCGATCAGGCCTCCGACCTGTTTAGCCAGCCCGCCAGTGAGCACCACCGCCAGCGCGCTTATACCCAGCAGCACCAGCAGAACGAAGGTCACCCCCACGCGCACCGGGGCGGTCTTCCAGATCGGGCGGCCCTCGCCAATGTCGTAGATCGCGTTGGAGGCGCGCATGAACCCGGCGACGTAGCCGGAGGCCGACCACAGGGCGATGGCGAGGCCGAATACGAAGGCGACCCCAGCGGCGCCTTGGCTTTTCTGCAGATTCTGGATCGCCGTGGTGACGATCTGCTTGGCTGCCCCCGGAGCCACGCTGCCCAGGTTGCTGATCAGCGGTTGGGTGGCACTGCTCCCTACCAGCCCGAGGATCGACACCAGGGCCAGGATCGCCGGGAAGATGGCGAGCACGCCGTAGTAGGTGAGGGCGGCCGCCCAGTCGGTGAGATTGTCCTGGCGGAACTCTGAGACCGTGCGCTTGAGAACACCCCACCAAGAGCGGCCTCGCAGCTTGGTCGGGCCCTCAGGTGAGGCCGTGGTCGCGGTTGTGCTCTCGCGTGTCTCGCTCGCCATCCTCGAGTCCCCGTCGGTGTACTCCGGCGCTCTTGGCCGTCGGCGCTAGAGGCCGATCTTGTCGCCAATCCCACCCAGGCCGCCGCTCAGGAGCTCCTGGGGATTAATGCCGAACTTCTCGAGCAGGCCGCTGTGCTGCTCGGGGTCAACCTGGTCTGGCAGTTCCTGATCGGCCTGGGCGGCTTGGCCCTCGTCTCCTCGCTGGCGTATGAGCTCGAGGATCTTTTCCTTGGGGATTTCCATAGGGACCTCCTGATAGGGTCGCTTAGCGAGCCGGTACCCGAACGGTGGGTCTGTACTCGCGGACCAGTCCGCTCTCAGTCGCTCTTGCGCGCCGCCTTATTCCGGGCGGCGGCGTCACCCAGGCGGCGAGCCTCGTCCCTCGCCGCCAGGGCCTCGTCCTTCTCCCGAAGGGCCTCCGCCTGGGAGTCGAGCGTCGCCAGGCGGGTGCTGCGCGCCCGCTCGTCAACCGCCTCCTGGGCCCGCGCGGCCGCCTTGCGGCTGGCCTGGCGACGCTGGCTCTCGGTCTTGGCGGCACTGCGGGCCCTCGCCTTGCGCCGGTCGGCGGCGCGCTGGCGCCGTTGCTGGGCGCGCTCGTTGGCCTGCTGGCGCTGACGCGTCGCCCGCTCCTGGCGCTGGGCCAAGTGAGAGTCGGCCTCTTCGGACTTGCGCTGCGCTTCGGCGCGCAGGCGCAGCGCCCGCTGACGCTCGTCGGCTGCGACCCGGCGTCGTTGGGCATCCTTGCGCAGGACCGGATCTCCGAGGATCGTGCCCACGATCGCCCGGATCGAGGCGTCGGCGCGATCCAGCGCCAGCTCGGCGGCCGATCCGGGCCCGCTCCCGTTGCCGGGCAGCAGGCGGATGGCGGCGTCGAGCGGCAGGCGGGCCATCCTCAGATAGCCCCTGACCGCGGTTCTGGGAATCGAGCGTGGGTTCACCGGTCCTCCTCGGGGTCGACGGCGTCAGCCTTGGTCTCGGCGCGGCTGGCCTCCTGGTCTAGCCGGATGGCCTCCTGGGCGGCGGCCAGGCGCGCGTGCGCGGCGCGCTCCTCCTCGCTTTGGGCGGCGGACTCCTGCGCCTCGCGCTGGCGCTCCGCATCGGCCTGCTCGCGCTGGGCATCGGCCTGCGCCTGGCGCTCGGCGTCGCGGCGGTCTCGCTCGATCTGCTGCTCGCGCTGCTGCGCCGCCACCTCGTTGCCCAGGCGCTCGCGCTCGATCTCATTCGCGGCCTGCTCGGCCCGCAGCCTGGCCTCGGCCTCGCGCTGGTTGGCCTCGGCCGCCTCGCGCCGGGCCTGGGCGTCGGCGTCGGCCTGGGCCTGCTGGAGGCGGCCCTCGCGGGCCAGCTCGTGGTTGTCGGTGAGCGAGCCGGCGGCCTCCTTGGCCTTGCCGGCCAGCTTGCCGACGAGCCCGCCGGTGGTGCGCTCGGGATTGGATGGGTCGGTCATGTTGAGTTCTCCTGTGTTGGCGTAAAGCGGCCATCCGATCGGACGTTCAGTCCGCGTCGGTATGGAGGGCGCCTCGTGAGCTCGCCGGCGCGACCTGGCGCTTAGAGGCCGAGCTTGTCGCCGATCCCGCCCAGGCCTCCGTTCAGGAGCTCCTGCGGGTCGATGCCGAACTTCGCGAGCAGCCCGCTGTGCTGCTCGGGATCGACTTGATCGGGGAGCTCCTGATCGGCCTGGGCGGCCTTGTCGGGTTCGCCGCGCTCTTGCAGCAGCTCGAGAATCTTGTCCTTGGGGATTCCAAAGTGACCTCCGATTCGGGCTAGTCGTTGACAACGGGACGAGCGCTACCGGGCGTCTGCCTTAGCCACGAAACCGACCCGCCTGGCCAGGAGCTCCGGCCTGGGCGACGCCGCCGGGCTGGGCCACCTGAGTTTGCGCGCCGTCGGCCCGATCCTGGGCGCGCTCCTTGCCGGTCTGCAGATCCCGCTTGGCCCGGTCCTTCTGGTCTTCGCCCTTGCCGTAGGCGTCCTCCAGCATGCGCTGGGCGACACTGCGACCGCCCAGGCCGAAGGCCAGGGCCGAGCCGAGGGCCACGGCGCCGATCAGCGCGGCGTAGGTGATGGTCACGATCTCGGGCGCGATTCGAAGCTGGTTGAGGATCATGAACACGGCGATCGCCATGACCAGGGCAGGAACCGCGGTGCGCACGACACGGCCCGTCGCGGTGTCGCCCATCGTCTTGTGCACCAAGCCCCCGATGGCGCCGGCGATGGCGGCAGCGATCACGAAGATCAGCACGGCGGCGATGACGTTGGGCAGGTAGGCCAGCACCTGGTTCATGAACGCCGTGACCGCGGGGATTTTCAGCGCCCCGATGGCCGCCGAGAGCACGAAGATGAAGATCAGCCAAAACACGACCCCGCCGATCAGGGCGGCGGGACTGGCCCCGGGGCTTACCCGCTCAACGTATTGACCGGCCTCGCTTTGGTGCAGCGCGCGGTCGACCCCCACCTTCTCGAGCACCTTGCGCACAACCGCCTTGACCAGCTTGGCCACGAAGTAGCCCACGATCAAGATGACCAGGAACCCGACCAGGTTGGGCAAGAAGCCCAGAAACGCGTCAAGTGCCTGTTGCAAGCTGTTTCCGACGTTAATCGCAGCGCCTATGGGGACTAGCGACATGGGCTCCTCCTCGAAGTGCTAACG
>DATAEY010000036.1:0-14856 GCA_036257715.1 Solirubrobacteraceae bacterium
GATCAAGCGCCTCGCCCAGCTCGGCGCGGAGGAGCTCGCCGCGGCCGCCAAGGAGCACCAGGCCCCGCTCGAAGTCGTCCAGGAGGTCGCCGCCCAGGGCCGCCTGCCGGTTCCGCTCTTCTGCGCCGGCGGCATCGCCACCCCGGCCGATGCCGCGCTGATGATGCAGCTGGGGGCCCAGGGCATCTTCGTGGGCTCCGGGATCTTCAAGTCCCAGGACCCCCCGATGCGCGCCCGGGCCATCGTCGAGGCCACGACGCACTACGCCGACCCGCACCGCGTCGCGCGTGCCTCCGAGGCGCTGGGCGCCGCGATGGAGAGCCTGGAGGCACGCAGGCTGGCCGACGAGCAGCTGCTGTCGCCGCGCGGCTGGTAGCCGCCGCGATGGTGCCGGTCGTCGGGGTGCTCGCCCTCCAGGGCGACTTCGAGGCCCATGCCGCGCTGCTGCGCGACCTGGGCGCCGAGCCTCGGGAGGTCCGCGTCCCCGCCGACCTGGACGGGCTCGACGGGCTGATCCTCCCGGGCGGCGAGTCCACGGTCATGTCCCGCGGGATCCAGCGGGAGGGACTGGCGGGACCCATCGGGGACTTGGTCGGCGCGGGAGCGCCGGTGCTGGGCACGTGCGCCGGGTTGATCCTGCTGGACCGCGACCACCTCGGGCTGATGGACATCCGGGCGCGCCGCAACGCGTTCGGGCGCCAGATCCGCTCGTTCGAGGCCGACCTCGACGTCTCGGGGATCGAGGGAGGACCGTTGCGGGCCGTGTTCATCCGGGCGCCGTGGATCGAGGAGCATGGCCCCGGAGTTGGGGTCCTGGCCTCGGTCGACGGGCATCCGGTCGCGGCCAGCCAGGACGGGATCACCGTCGTGGCCTTCCACCCCGAGCTGAGCGCGGACCGGCGCCTGCACGAGCGCTTCCTGGACATGGTTCGCGCCCACGCCCGGGCGCAGGCCTGAGGCTCGCCGGCCGCCCCACCGCAGCCGGCCGTCCTCAGACCGCGAGGCCATGGCGAACCGTGTTCTCGCTGACCACCCGCGGCTCGACGAACTGGAGGAGATAGTCCGGCCCGCCCGCCTTGGTGCCGGTCCCCGACAGCCGGTTGCCGCCGAACGGCTGGCGGCCCACCATCGCGCCGGTGATCGGCCGGTTGACGTAGAGGTTGCCGACCGGAAGCCGGCGCACCACCGCTTCCACGGTGGCCGGGTCACGGGCGAACAGGCCGCCGGTCAGCGCGTAGCGCAGGCACTCGACCACCTGGCAGGCCGCGTCCACGTCGGGGACCCGCTCCACGGTGAGCAGCGGGCCGAACACCTCGTCGGACAGGACGGCGGAGCCGGCGGGGAGGTCACTGGCCAGGGTGGGCGCGCAGAACCAGCCCTCCGGCGGGAGCTCGTCGCGGCGCGCGACGATCCTGCCCTCGACGGCCGCGCGGTCGGCGTAGCCGTCCACGCGCTCCTTGGCGGCGAGCTCGATCACGGGCGGCACCTGGGTGGCCCGCTCCTCCGCCTGGCCGACCACCAGCACCTCGACCGCCCCGGCCAGGCGCTCGAGCAGCGCGTCGGCCACCGCCTCATGGACGAGCACGCGCGCGGCGGCCGAGCACTTCTGGCCGGCGTAGCCGAACGCCGATGACACGATGCCCGGGACCGCCTCGTCGAGGTCGGCGTCGGAGTCCACGATCACGCAGTTCTTCCCGCCCATCTCGGCGATCACCCGCTTGAGGTGACCCTGCCCGGGCGCAGTGCGCGCCGCGGCCTGGACGATGTCCACGCCGACCGCGGCCGAGCCGGTGAAGGCCACGGTGTGCACCCCGGGATGGCGCACCAGCGCCGCCCCGACGTCCCCCTCGCCGGGGAGGAGGGCGAGCGCGTCGGCCGGCACGCCGCCGTCCCGCAGGGCCCGGACCAGCTCGCGCGCGCATCCGGGTGACTGCTCGGCGGGCTTGAGGATCGCCGCGTTGCCGGTGGCCAGCGCGGCCGAGACCATCCCGGCGGGTATGGCGATCGGGAAGTTCCAGGGGGCGATGACCGCCGCCACGCCGCGGGGTACGTAGCGCATCCGGTTGCGCTCTCCGGGAGCCTGGAGCAGGGGGGGACCGGCTTCGAGCGCCAGCGCCCCGCGCGCGTAGTACTCGAGGAAGTCGATCGCCTCGCAGACGTCCGCATCCGCCTCGGCCCACGGCTTCGCGCACTCGCGGACCTCCAGCGCGGCCAGCTCGCGGCGGCGCTGGCGCAGGCGAGCGGCCGCGGTGGTCAGCGCCCGGGCGCGGTCAGCCGCCGGGCAGGCGCTCCAGGCGGCGAACCCGCGCCGCGCGCTGCTCACCGCGGCGTCCACGTCGCCCTCCGAGGCGCGGCCGGCGAGCGCCACGATGCGCTCCGGGCGTCCAGGGTCGGTCGACTCCAGGCCCTCCGCCGCTCCCTCGTCCTCGCCGATCAGCACGCCGGCCCGCACCGGCAGCCGCCGGTCGAGCTCCCGCAGCACCTGCCCCAGCGACTCTCTCACCGATGCCCGGCGCAGCTCGAGCACCGGCTCGTTGGCGAACTCCCTCACGGCGCCGCCAGCAGCGCCTCCAGCTCGGCGCCCCGCGCGCGCTCGTGCAGGAAGGACTCGTTGGCGGTGTTCTCCAGCAGCCGGCGCACCAGATAGGCCATCCCGGAGACCAGGTCGCCCACCGGGCAATAGGTCCGCACCCGCAGGCCACGGGCGGCCAGGGCGTCCTGCAGCTCGTCCCCGAGGCCGCGCAGCACCTGGAGTTCGATGTCGCAGTCCCCGCCGCCGGTCATCCGGTTGTAGGCGATGGCATGGGCCACCGAGCGCAGGTTGTGCGACGCCACGGCGACGCGCACCGCCGGGCGGGCGTCGAGCAGCCGGCGGGTCAGCGCCTCGAAGTTGCGGTCGCAGTCCGCCTTGTCCTCGAACACCGGCGTCGGCCATCCGTGCCGGTGCGCCTCGATGACCTCGTGGTCCCAGTACGCGCCCTTGACCAGGCGCACCACGAGCGGAAGCGGCCGCGGGTGGCGCCGGGCCCACTCCAGGATGCGCTCGAGCTGCTCGGGCGAGTCGCGCAGGTACGCCTGCAGGACCACGCCGGCCGACGGCCCCGCCGCGCACGCCGGCTCCGAGAGCAGGTCGAGGACCACGGCGAGGACGGCCTCGCGGGAGTCGAGCGACTCCATGTCGATGTGCAGGTGGGCGCTTAGCTCGTCGGCCAGGCCGGCCAGGCCGCGCAGCCGATCCAGCGCGTCGCGCTCGCCCAGCTCGGGGGCGTCCGGGCGCAGCAGCGGAGTGAGCGCCGACACCTTCACCGAGAGGTTGGCGCGCGGGATGGGGCCCACGCCGTCGCGCTCGAGGACCGGTCGGGCGGGGAGCCCGGCGTACACCCCGGCCAGCTCCCGAAGGGCCTCGCGGCAGCGCTCGGCGTAGCGGTCGGCCTCGCCCGCGGTCACCGTCGCCTCGCCCAGGAGGTCGACGGTGGTGGCCACGCTCCGGCGCCACAGCGATCTCAGCAGCCCGGAGATCTCGCGCGGGACCTCGCCGACGATGAAGCGGTGGGCGATGTGCCTGACGCCGGCCGCCGCCGCCGCACCCAGCGCCGCGCGGCCGGGCCGCGTGTCGGCCACCCGCAGTGCCGCCTCGAGAGGCGGCGGGCGATCGTCCACCTCGGACAGGAAGCTGGTCAGGTGGCGAGCCAGGTCGTCCAGCGAGCGGCAGGCAGGCGCGACGTCCACGAAGCGGAACAGCGCGGCGCGCAGCGCGTCGTCCTCGGATGCCAGGTGCAGGGCCCGGTCGTCCAGCGCCTTGAGGGGGTGGCGCGCCATGGACGGCATGCTGGCCGCCAGCTCGCGGCCGATCTGCTGGACCTGCGTCTCCAGCACGTCGGCCATGCGCCCAAGATACTCAGGGGCGAGGGCGCCGCTCGACGGCGGGGTTGGCGCCCCCCGGCCGGCGCCGGCCGTCCCCCACGGCTCTAGACTGGTCACCCGTCCCCGCCGCGGCGGCGGACCGCCTGCGGCCCCCTGCCGAGCATGACGACGACGCAAGAGGAACCGACGCCCCTGCCCGAGCGGCGCTCGCTGGAGCTCCTCAGCGTGGTCGCCCCGATGTACAACGAGGAGGCGACCGCCGAGGCGTTCTACCAGCGCGTCCGGGGCGCCCTCGCCGGCATTCCGTTCGAGCTGGTGGTGGTGGACGACGGCTCGACGGACTCAACCCCCGAGATCCTCGACCGCCTGGCGGCCGAGGATCCGCGCGTCCGGGTCGTCTACCTGTCGCGCAACTTCGGACATCAGACCGCGATCACCGCCGGCCTCGATCACGCCCGGGGGGACGCCGTCGTGATGATCGACGCCGACCTCCAGGACCCGCCGGAGGTCATTCCGCGACTGGTGAATCAGTGGCGTCGCGGGTCCGACGTCGTCTACGCGGTGCGCGAGCACCGGGCCGGCGAGACCCGCTTCAAGCTGGTTACAGCGCGCTGGTTCTACCGGCTGATCTCGAGCCTCTCCCACATCGAGCTGCAGCAGGACGCCGGCGACTTCCGGCTGATGGACCGCCGCGCCCTCGACGCCCTGCTGTCCATGCGCGAGCGCAGCCGCTACCTGCGCGGCATGACCGTCTGGGTGGGTTTCAGCCAGGCGGCGGTCCGCTATCAGCGCGATCCACGCCATGCCGGCGAGACCAAGTACACGCTCGGGCGGATGCTTCGCTTCTCGCTGGACGCGATCGCGTCGTTCTCCCATGTGCCGCTCCAGGCGGCCACCGTCCTGGGGTTCCTGTTCTCGATGGTCGCCTTCCTGGCCATTCCCGTGGTCATCGTCCTCAAGATCCTCGGCGCCTACCTCCCGGGCTTCACCACGATCACCGTGGTCGTCCTGCTGCTGGGGGGCATCCAGCTGATCGCGGTCGGGATCATCGGCGAGTACGTGGGCCGTATCTACGACGAGGTCAAACGCAGGCCCCTGTACCTGGTCCGGGCCCGGCGCAACATGGACGAGGACGACGCCGTCGACCCCTCCGAGCGCGAGCGCCTCACCACCTGGTAGCGGCACGCGCCGGTTGAGCGTCGGCTCGCTGCCATACTGGAGCGATGCGGATCGCGGTGGCCGCCGACGAGCGCACGGGGCTAGCCGAGGCGGTGGTCGACGAGCTGCGACGGCGCGGTCACGAGCTGCTGGTCCACGGGGCGCTCTCGGATCGCGAGCGCGACGACTGGGCCTGGGCCAGCGAGGCCGCCGCGCGCGACGTCTCCGACGGGCAGGCCGACCAAGCCATCGTCTGCTGCTGGACGGGGACGGGGGCGTCGATCGCCGCCAACAAGGTGCGCGGGGTGCGCGCCGCCCTGTGCGCAGATGCCGCCACCGCCACCGGCGCGCGCCGGTGGAACGACGCCAACGTGCTCGCCCTCTCGCTGCGCTCGACCTCCCACGCCGAGCTGGTGGAGATCCTCGACGGCTGGTTCGGGGAAGAGCCGAGCCGCGATCCGGACGACCGGGCCAACGTCGAGCATCTCTCCGAGCTCGACGCATCGCTGGGCGGCTGAGGCTAAGGCGCCCCGGCCGGGCGGCGGGCGCCAGCCTCCGCCCGGTACCGGACGGGGGCGGTTCCCTGGCCGGCGATCTCGCTGACCCGTCCATCGTCGGCCAGCAGGTCGAGGTGCCCGAGCACCTCCGACAGCGTGAGGTAGGCCTGCGTGACCGCGACGTTGCCCCACATGGCCTGGGCTATCTCGTACGCGGTGCGCGGCTGCTCGGCGACCAGGCGGAAGATCTTCTCGGCCCGGCGGGCGTGGAAGGCGAGCCGCTGGTCGATCAGGGCGACGTGGTCGGTTATGGGGTCGCCGTGACCGGCCAACACGAGCTCGGCCGGCAGGGAACGCGTGGCCCGAAGCGAGTCCAGGTAGGTGATCAGGGCTCGGGGGCGCCTGGCGGCATCCGGTGGAGCGCCGGGCGGACGGGAGATCAGCGGGTTGGAGGAGATGTGCTTGAGCAGGTGGTCGGCGGCGAGCAGGATGCGCCGCTCGGCATCCCAGAAAAGGGTGTCCGTGGGGGAGTGGCCCGGCCGGTGCAGGACCTCGAGGCGGCGATCGCGCAGCTCGAGGCGGTCGCCGTCGCGCAGCGGCCGGGTGACATGGGCGCTCGAGCCCCAGGCCCGAAACGCCCGCGACATCGAGCGCAGCACGTAGACGACGTCCACCGGGATCCCGTGACGACGCATGAGCGACTCGGCGAACTCGTCGTCCCGCTCGGCGTCCTCGCTGTAGCGGGCGACGTAGTCGGCCAGCACGTCCAGGGCGGCGACCTGCGCGCCCGACCGCCGCGCCAGGATGTCCACGAGCCCGAGGTGGTCGATGTGCTGGTGGGTGATGACCAGCAGCTCCAGATCCTCGATCGCGTGCCCCCGCGCGCGCAGCTGGCGCTCCAGCTCGTCGAGGGCCTTGCCGGAATTGGGCCCGGAGTCGACCAGCGTCAGCGGCCGGTCCTCGATCAGGTAGGTGTTGACTCGGCCGACCGCGAACGGCGTGGGTATGGAGAGGCGGTGGATGCCGGCGTGCGCGGCGCGCGCCAGCGCGTCGCCCGGCGGCCCGCTCACGAGCGGATCAGGGCGAGGACCTCGTCACGACGGCGCTCCATGTCCCCTGGCGATACCAGCGACTCGAGGCACAACCGCAGCAGCGGCTCGGTGTTGGAGGGGCGCACGTTGAAGTGCCAGTCGTCGTAGTCGATCGATATGCCGTCGAGCCGGGACTGGCGGGCGTCCCGGTAGGCCGCGGCGATCTCCTCGAGCTTGGCCTGCTGGTCGGCCACCTCGGAGTTGATCTCGCCCGAGATGAAGTAGCGGCTGCGATAGGGCTCCAGCAGCTCGGACATCTGCCGGCCCGCGACCGACAGGAGCTCGAGGATGAGCAGCGCCGGGATGGTCCCCGAGTCCGCACAGTAGAAGTCGCGGAAGTAATAGTGCCCGGACACCTCGCCGCCGAAGGCGCCGCCCACCTCCCGCATGCGGGTCTTGAAGAACGCGTGTCCGACCCGGTTGATCACCGCCTGGCCGCCCGCCCGCTCGACCGTATCGGGGACGGCGCGGCTGGCCCGCACGTCGTAGAGCACGGTCGCGTCGGGGCGCTTGCGCAGGATCGAGTCTGCGAGCAGCGCGGTCAGGAAGTCGCCGTCGACGAACCGGCCGGTGTCGTCGATGAAGAAGCAGCGGTCGGCGTCCCCGTCCCAGGCGATGCCCAGATCGGCGGACTCGGTGGTGACCTTCTCGACGATGAAGCGGCGGTTCTCCGGCAGCAGGGGGTTGGGCTCGTGGTCGGGGAAGTTCCCGTCGGGCTCCCAGTAGGTGGTCACCAGGTCCAGCCCGAGCCGCTCGAGCAGGGGCCCGACCATCGGCCCGGCCATGCCGTTGCCGCCGTCGACCACCACTCGCAGCGGCCTCACCGCATCGGGGTTGATGAGGCTCAGAACGTGACGCTCGAACTCCGGCTGGACGTCCACCTCCTCGACCCTGCCTCCGCCCGGCGGCTTGGGCAGCCCGCGCTCGAGCAGCCGGCGCATGTCCTGGATCCCCTGGTCGCCGGATAGTGCGATGGCCCCCGCCTTGACCACCTTGGCGCCGGTGTAGGCCTTCGGGTTGTGCGAGGCGGTGCACATGAGGCCCCCGTCGAGCTCGCGTGAGCCGACCAGGTAGTACAGGACCTCGGTGCCGACCATCCCGGCGTCCAGGACGGTCACCCCCTCCGCGACCAGGCCCTGGCGGTAGCGGGCGGCCAGCTCCGGCGCGCTCAGGCGCATGTCTCGCCCTAGGCCGACGCGCAGGTCGGGCACCGCCTTGCCGGCCAGCCCGCCCAGCACGCGGGCGAAGGCGCGGGCCAGTCCCTCGGCGCCGTCGCCATCGATCTCGTCCGGATAGATCCCGCGGACGTCGTAGGCCTTGAAGATCTGCGCCGGGAGCCGCACGGCCTGAGTCTCGGGGGCCATGCGGGGATCCTATGCCCTGCATAATCCCCGCTCCTCATGTCCATCGACGGCATCGGGACGGGGGTGATCCTGTGCGGGGGTCGCGGGACGAGGCTCCAGGAGCACTCGCGCTCGATCCCCAAGCCGCTGGTGGAGATCGGGGGGCGACCGATCCTCTGGCACGTCATCCAGATCTACGCCGTGCAGGGGGTGCGCCGATTCGTCCTCTGCACGGGCTACCAAGGCGAGGCGATCGAGCGCTTCGTCGCGGGCGCGGCCCTGGGCGGCGTGTCGGTCGAGTGCGCCGCCACCGGGGACGACACTCCCACCGGGGGGCGCGTCCGGCGCGCCGCCGAGCTCATCGGCGAGGGCACGTTCTGGCTGACCTACGCCGACGGCGTGGCCGACATCGCGCTGGCGGATCTGGCGGCCCATCACCGCCGGCACGGCGCCCTGGCGACGATCACCGTGGTCAGGCCCGAGCTGCCCTTCGGGGTCGCGGAGCTGGACAGCGACAGCCGCGTCGTCGGCTTCCGCGAGAAGCCACGCGCGCAGCACTGGGTCAACGGCGGCTTCTTCTGCCTGGAGGCCGGCGTTTTCGACTACCTGACCGACTCCACCGTCCTGGAGCGCGAGGCGCTCGAGGGGCTGGCCGCCGACGGCCAGCTGCGGGCCTACCGCCACACCGGCTTCTGGGAGTGCATGGACACCTACAAGGATGCCGCCCGGCTTGAGGACCTGTGGCGGGAGGGGCGGGCGCCGTGGAAGATGTGGTGACCCTGCGGGGGCGCCGGGCGCTCGTGACCGGCGCCTACGGCCTGGTCGGGTGCTGGCTGATCAAGGCCCTGCTGGACGCCGGGGCTGAGGTGGTGGCGCTCCGGCGGGACAGGGCGGCGGTCTCCGCTCTGGCCCTGGAGGGGCTGGAGGAGCGGGTCACCGTTGTCCACGGCGACTGCCGCGACCAACCGCTCCTGGAGCGAACCCTCGCCGGGTATGGGGTCGACACCGTCTTCCATCTCGCCGCCGAGACGATCGTGGGGGTCAGCCGCCGCTCTCCGGTCTCGACCTTTGAGTCCAACGTGCGCGGCACCTGGGTGGTCCTCGAGGCCTGCCGCCGGCAGGGCGTCGGGCGCGTGGTGGTCGCGGCCTCCGACAAGGCCTATGGCGGTCCCGGGGCTCCGTACCGCGAGGACCAGGCGCTCCGGCCGGTCTACCCGTACGACGTGAGCAAGGCGGCGGCGGATCTGATCGCGCGCGCCTACTGGCACACCTACGGCCTGCCGGTGGCGGTCACCCGCTTCGCCAACGTCTACGGCGGCGGAGACCTGCACGCCTCGCGGCTGATCCCCGAGGTCGTCGCCGCCGTGCTGGCCGGACGGGCGCCGGTCATACGCTCGGATGGGACGCCCGAGCGCGACTACCTGTACGCCGAGGACGCCGCGGCCGCCTACCTGGCGATCTGTCGGGCGCTCGACGACGGAGGCGCACGCGGAGAGGCGTTCAACGCCGGGACCGGCCGCCCGCATTCCGTCCTCGAGGTGGTCGAGCTAGTGGCCCGCGCGGCGGGCGTCGACGTCGAGCCCGACGTCCGGGGCGACGGCACTCCGGAGGGCGAGATCGCCCGCCAGTACGTGGACTCCACCAAGCTGACCGAGCTGACCGGTTGGCGCCCCCGGGTGGCGCTCGAGGAGGGGCTGCGGCGAACGGTGCGGTGGTATCGCCGCCACCCGGAGGCGCTCAGGCGGGCCGAGCCGCCGCCCGCCTAGAATTCCTGCGCGATGTCCGGACACTCCAAATGGTCGTCGATCAAGCATCGCAAGGCGGCCACCGACGCTCGTCGCGGGCAGCAGTTCACGAAGCTGGCGCGCGCGATCACGGTCGCGGCCCGGGAGGGCGGCGGCGACCCCGAAGGCAACCCCGCGCTGGCCAACGCGGTCCAGAAGGCCCGCGACGCCTCGATGCCCAAGGACAACATCGACCGCGCCATCGCGCGCGGAACCGGCGAGGCCGCGGACGCCAGCGCGATCGAGTCGGTGGTCTACGAGGCCTACGGGCCGGGTGGGGCGGCGCTGATGATCGAGACCCTGACCGACAACCGCAACCGCACGGGCTCCGACGTCCGCCACCTGCTGGCCAAGCACGGCGGGACGCTGGGCGAGCCCGGCTCGGTCGCGTACCTGTTCGAGAAGCGCGGGGTCATCGTCGTCGACGCCAGCCGGTACTCGGAGGACGACCTGATCCCCGCCATCGATGCCGGAGCCCAGGACATCGGCGTGGACCAGGACGTCCACGAGGTGATAACCGCCCCGTCCGACCTGTCCGACGTGCGCTCGGCCCTCGAGCGAGCCGGAGTGCAGCTGGAGTCGGCGGAGCTGGTGCAGCGGCCGACCACGCGGGTGCATCTGGACCGGGGGCAGGCGGCGTCGGTGCTGGCGCTGATCGACGCCCTGGAGGAGGCCGACGACGTGCAGGCGGTGCACTCCAACTTCGACGTGGACGCCGAGGTGATGGAGGCCATAGCCGCGGGCTGACGGGGAGCCGCCGCGGGGGAGGCATCCGGGCCGCGGCGCAGAATCCCGCCGGATGATCGTCCTGGGCATCGACCCCGGCACCGCCAGCACCGGCTACGGGGTGGTCGAGGCGCGGAGCGGGCGCCTGCTGGTGCGCGACGGCGGCGTGATCAGGACCCCCGCGCGCCGCGCCCCGGAGCGCCGCCTGGCCGAGATCCACGCCCGGGTCGGCCGACTGCTGGACGAGCACGGGCCCGACGCCCTAGCCCTCGAGCGGCTGTACTTCGGCCGCAACGCCAGGACGGCGTTCGCCGTCGGCGAGGCCCGCGGGGTGGTCCTCCTGGCCGCGGGCCAGCGCGGGGTCGCGTGCCGCTCCTACACCCCCCAGCAGGTCAAGGGGGCGGTGTGCGGGTCCGGCTCGGCGGCCAAGGAGCAGGTCCAGCGGATGGTGGCGATGCTGCTCTCGCTGGGCCCGCCGCCCAGCCCCGATCACGTCGCCGACGCCCTCGCGGTGGCGATCTGCCACCTCCAGCACGGGCCCCTGGCCGCCGCTCGAGAGGCGGCGTCGGCGTGATCGCGCTGGTGCGCGGCGAGGTCGCCGTGCGGCGCCCGGACCACGTCGTGGTGGACTGCGGCGGCGTGGGCTACCGGCTCGCGGTGTCGGCGCAGACCATGCGCCACGTGCCCCCGGCCGGCAGGCCAGTGAGGTTGCATGCCCACCTGGTCGTGCGCGACGACCAGCTGGCCCTCTACGGGTTCTACTCCGAGGAGGAGCGCGATCTCTTCCTGATGCTGCTCGGGGTCCAGGCGGTGGGGCCCAAGGTGGCCCTCGGCATCCTGGGCGCCGCCAGTCCCCGCGAGCTGCTGGCCGCTCTGGCGGCCGGCGACGCCGCGCGCTTCCAGGCGGTGCCCGGGATCGGCAAGCGCACCGCCGAGCGGATCGTCGTCGAGCTGCGCGAGAAGGTGGGCGAGGCCCCCGAGGGCGCCCCGATAACCGTCTCGCGCGGTGATGACCCCCGGCTGCTGGCCCGCGACGGCCTGGTGGGGCTGGGCTTCTCGCCCCAGGAGGCGCAGGAACTCCTGGACGACGCGCCACCCGGGGCGGAGTCGGCACAGGACATGATCTCCCATGCGCTCAGGGCGGCCCGGCGGTGAGCGAGCCGCGCATCCAGACCGCGGCGGCGCTGGCCGATGACGACTTCGACCGCACCCTGCGCCCGCGGCGGCTGGACGACTTCGTCGGCCAGGACGCAATCAAGGCCCAGCTGCGGGTCTCCTTGGAGGCGGCGGCCGCCCGGGAGGAGGCGCTCGACCACGTGCTGCTCGCCGGCCCGCCCGGGCTGGGCAAGACGTCGCTCGCCCAGATCGTCGCGGCGGAGCTGGACGTCCCGTTCGTGCGGACCGCCGGCCCCGCCCTGGAGCGCAAGGGCGACGTCGCGTCCTTCCTGACGGCCCTGGAGCCGCGAAGCGTGTTCTTCGTTGACGAGGTCCACCGCCTGCCCCGGGCGGTGGAGGAGACCTTCTACCCGGCGATGGAGGACCTGCGGCTGCCGATCACCGTCGGACAGGGAGCCGGGGCGCGGGTGATCACCCTCGACCTGCCGCCCTTCACCCTGGTCGCCGCGACCACCCGCGCGGGGCTGCTCACCACCCCGCTGCGGGACCGGTTCGGCATCCAGCATCGCGTCGAGCACTATGGACACGACGACCTGGCGCGCATCGTGCTGCGCTCGGCGGCGATCCTGGAGGCGGCGATCGACGAGCCGGGAGCGCGGGCAATCGCCCAGCGCAGCCGAGGCACCCCCCGGGTGGCCAACCGCCTTCTCAAGCGGGTGCGCGACTACGCGCAGGTCCGGGCCGGAGGGGTCATCGACGCCGCCATCGCCGACGCCGCCCTCGACCTGCTCGAGGTCGACGCCGCCGGACTGGACCGGCTCGACCGCGAGATACTGCGGGCGATCTGCGTGACCTTCGGGGGCGGGCCGGTCGGCCTGTCGACGCTGGCGGTCGCGGTCGGCGAGGAGCAGGACACCATCGCCGACGTCTACGAGCCCTACCTGCTCCAGCGGGGCTTCATCCACCGCACCCCGCGGGGCCGCGCCGCCACCCGCGCCGCCTGGGAGCACCTGGGGCTGGAGGCGCCGCGGGCGGCCAGCCTGTTCTGAGCCGAGCGGAGCCGGGCCCGCGGGCGCGGCGGATCGGCCGGGCTCACCGGGGTTCTATCCTGCTCTGCCGATGGCGCACCTGTTCATCTGCCCGAACTGCGGTAACCGCACGACCTCGGCCGAGCGCACCGCGGGGTTCCGGCGCGAGGCCAAGGGCTGCTCTAAGTGCGGCTTCGGCTTCCTGTTCGAGCTGCTGGACGACTACTACCCCGCGCCAAACGCGGCGTTCTTCGTCTGCGACCAGCAGGGAAGGCTGATCGGCCTGGGGCGGGGGTCCCGCGAGCTGACCGGCCTCAGCGAGGAGAAGGTCATCGGCCGGCCGGTCAACGAGGTCCTGGGGCTGCGCTGGGAGAGCGACACCGATCAGGTGGCCACCGCGCTCGAGTGGGGCGTCCGGGTACGCCAGAAGCCGGTTCAGGTGCACGCCGAAGGCGACCTGCCGGCTCACGCGACCGCGGACCTGTTCCCCGCCTATGACGACGACGGCGGCCTGCTCGTCGTGCTGACCCCGGCCTCCTAGGCGCACCGGCCAGTACCCTCTCCCCGGCATGTCAGACCGGCGCCGCAACGGCTACATCCTGGTCGCGGTCGTGGCGCTGATGCTGGGATCCGTTCTGCTGATCACGGGGATCCCGGGAACCCCGCTGCACGGTCAGAAAACGCGTCTGGGGCTGGACCTGAGGGGCGGCGTGGAGCTGGTCTATCAGGCCAGGCCCACTCCGCAGCAGCCGAAGATCGACGCCCAGGCCATGGACCGAGCGCTCGACATCCTGCGCCAGCGCGTCGACAAGCTCGGTGTGGCCGAGCCCGAGATCCAGCGGTCGGGGCGCGACCAGATCAATATCGGGCTGCCGGACGTGAAGAACGCCGCCCGGGCGATCAACCAGGTCGGCAAGACCGCCCAGCTCTTCTTCTACGACTGGGAGCCCAACGTCATCGGGCCCAACGGCAAGCCCGACCCCACCAATCGCCTGGTCACCGATCAGGCCATCCCCAGCCTCTACGACGCGGTGCTGCGCGCCTCACGGCGTCCGCCGCATCCGGACGCCAACAACACCACCACCGACCAGTACTACCTGTTCTCCACGGGCCCCGACCACCGCCTCATCTCGGGTCCCGAGGACTCGAGCTCCGACCTGTTCTCCGAGCTGCCCGGCCAGCGCCAGCCATCGGGATCCCGGGTCCTCAAGGTCAGCACCGGCACGGTGGTGGTCAAGGCGGAGAAGCCCGAGCCCCGCCCCGGGCAGCCGGTCCCCAAGAACATCCCGGACCGGTGGTTCGTGCTCAACGACGACCCGTCGCTGAGCGGCACCGACCTCAAGAACCCCGAGCAGAACTTCGACAACGGCCCCGGTGGCAGCGGCGAGCCGATCGTCACCTTCGGGTTCACCACCCACGGGCGCCAGCAGTTCCACTCGGTCACCCGGCACATCGCCCAGCGCGGCGTCGCCCAGCAGATCCCCGGCCAACCCGCCCAGGCGGCGTTCCAGCACTTCGCGATCGTGCTGGACAACGCGCTGGTCTCCCGGCCGTACATCGACTTCAACCAGAACCCGGACGGCATCGACGGCCGTACCGGCGCCCAGATCTCCGGCAGCTTCACCATCCAGAGCGCCCAGGACCTGGCGAACTTCCTCAAGATCGGCGCGCTGCCGGTCAAGCTGGAGCTGATCTCCCAGTCCCAGGTGTCGGCCACGCTGGGGCGCGAGGCCCTGCACCAGGGGCTGATCGCCGGGGCTGTCGGTCTCGGCCTGGTGGCGCTGTTCCTGATCGCCTTCTACCGCGTGCTCGGCCTGATCGCGGTAGCCGCCCTGGGCGTCTACGCCCTCTACTTCTACGCCCTCATCAAGCTGATCCCCATCACCCTGACGCTCCCGGGGATCGCCGGCCTGATCCTCACCATCGGGGTGGCCGCCGACGCCAACATCGTGATCTTCGAGCGCGTCAAGGAGGAGGTGCGCGCGGGGAACGCGATCCCGCGCGCGATCGCCGCCGGCTACAAGAAGGGCTTCTCCTCGATCCTGGACGCCAACGTGGTGACGCTGATGACCGCGTTCATCCTGTTCATCCTGGCCACCGCGGGCGTCAAGGGGTTCGCGTTCACCCTGGGGGTGGGCACGATCGTCTCGCTGTTCACCGCGGTGCTCGCCACCCAGGCGATCCTGCTGACGATGAGCCGCTCCAAGCTCATCAACACGCCGTCGGCCCTCGGGGCCGCGCCGCAGAAG
>DATAEY010000037.1:0-27483 GCA_036257715.1 Solirubrobacteraceae bacterium
ACCTCGGAGGCGCTAAAGAACCTCGATCCCACCGGCTCGCGCGCGGCGGCCGGCGCCCAGGTGATCCGGATCGGGGCGGCGGCCCAGCCGGGCGACCGCAAGGTCGTCGAGGTCAAGGGCCGCAACGCTTTCGCGATCGCCCGCGAGATCGACCGCCTCCAGTCGGCCGCGATGGGCAAGACCTCGGACCGCGTGATCATCGCCTCGGCCGATCGGCCGGAGTACGCCATGCCGGCCGCGGCCTGGGCGGCGAAGGGTGGTGATCCGATCCTCTACGTCCGGCGCGACACCATCCCGCGCGAGACCGTCGCCGCCCTGCGCGCCCACCAGCAGCCCAAGATCTACGTGCTCGGCCCGCCGGGCGTCGTCTCGGCTCGGGTCATGGCCGGGCTGCGCCGGCTGGGCACCGTCCGCCGGATCGCCGGCCGCAGCCCGGTCGCGAACTCGATCGCCTTCGCGCGCTTCGTGGACGGCGCGTTCGGCTGGGGCGTGGTCGACCCGGGGCACGGACTCGTCTTCGTCAGCTCCAAGCGCCCGCTGGACGCCGCCGCCGCCGCGCCGCTGTCGGCTAGCGGCACATACGGGCCGCTGCTGCTCATCGACGGGGGCGGTCTCTCCACGCCCCTGGTCCAGTACCTGCTCGACATCCAGCCCGGGTACGAGCGCGACCCGGTGCGCGGCGTGTACAACCACGGCTGGCTGATCGGCGACGCCAAGGCCATCTCGGTCACCGACCAGTCGCGCATCGACGCGCTGCTGGAGATCGTCCCGGTCAACGCCCCCGCCGCCAAGCTGCCGTCGTCGTGAGCGAGGCCGAGCACCCCGGCCGGCTGAGCCCCGGACACGAGGTGACGGTCGAGGAGGTGCGCCAGCTGATGGGCGCGTCCACCCCGCACTTCGCGCTGCAGCTGCGCAACCGCATCGCCGCGCTGATCCGGGACCTGCCCCCGGACCACCCCGCCCGGGTGGAGGGCGAGCGCGAGATCGCCAGGCTCGAGCGCCTGGCGGTGACGGGCGAGGTTCGCGACGAGGTCGGCGAGGAAACCCTCCCGCCGCTCCCGTCGCTGGCCGCCTAGTCCCGGTGGCGGCCACCGTAGGCCTGCCGCCCGGGGTGGCCCGAGCCCTGGCGTTGCTCGAGCCCGGGCTGCGCGACGCCGAGCCCAGGCTGCGGGACGGCTACCTGGATCTGGTCGGCGACCGCTCCCCCCGCTCCACCGGGCCCGCCCAGGACCTCATGCTGACCGGCATCGTCCCCGCCATCTACGAGCGCTGGTGGCGGCCCGCTTTGGGCCGGATCGCCAAGGGAGTGTTCGGGCCCGGGATGGCGGAGGAGCGCCGCATCGCGCGCCTGCTGCTCGGGCTCGGTCCGGGCGACGGCGTGCTCGACGTCGCCTGCGGCCCCGGCAACTTCACGCGCGAGTTCGCCCGGGCGGTCGGCGACGCCGGGCTGGCGGTCGGGATCGACGCGTCGCCGACGATGCTGGCGCGGGCGGTCCGCGACACGGGTGCGGCCGACGTCGCCTACGTGCGCGGTGACGCCGTCGCGCTTCCGTTCCGCGACGAAAGCTTCGACGCCGTGTGCTGCTTCGCGGCCCTGCACCTGTTCGCCGACCCGTTCACCGCCCTGGACCACATGACCCGGGTCCTCACCACGGGCGGGCGGATTGCCGTCTTCACCTCCTGCCGGACGCGCGCGGCGCCGCCGCGCCCCCTCGACCGCCTGGCCACGACCCGCTGCGGCCTGCGGATGTTCGACCGCGACGAGATCACCGACGCGCTGCGCGCCCGCGGGTTCAGTGAGATACGCCGCCGGATCACCGGGCTCACCCAGTTCGTCGGCGGCCGGCTCGGCTAGCCCGACGCGGGGTCGGGCGCATCTCCGTCGGGCGCGTCGCCGTCCGGGCTCGCGCTCGGTGGAGCGGACAGCATCGCCCGCGGGGCCAGCCTGGCCACGCGGGCGTGGTCGAAGCCTTCCACCCCTTCGATGTCGCGCAGCGAGGTGAAGGGTCCGTGCCGGTCCCGGTAGGCCACGATGCGCGCCGCGGCGGCCCGGCCCACGCCCGGGAGGCGCGTGAGCTGGTCGACGTCCGCGGTGTTCACGTCGACCGGCGGCAGGTCCGGTCGCGGCGCCGCGATCCGCACCGGCCCGGTCACCCGGGCACGGCCGCGACCGGCCGAACCGGCCGCGGCCGAGCGAGATCGCCGGCCGACGCCGGGCACGGCGGGCCACGACGGGCGGCGCACGCTCGGCACCGCCTGCCAAGGGGTGCCCGCGGGCCGGCGCCGGCTCGAGCCGGCGGACAGCCGATCTCCCCCGGCGATCGACACTCCGACGAAGGCCCCGATGATCATCAGCAGCGCGGGCACGAACAGGACGCCACCGAACACCGCCAGCCCCACCACCGCGCCGCAGCCCGCGCCGAGCAACCCGCCCACCAGCAGGCGGTCGTCAAGCGAGCGGTCGCGCCCCGGCATCCACCCGATTCGAGCGCAGGCGACCGACGCTGTCAATGGCGGGCCTCACGCGGCTAGAGGCCGACCAGCTCGGCCACCCGGGCGCGGTGGCCGCGCGGGTCGCCGAACGCGTGCGCGTTGGCCTTCGCGCGCTTGAGGAAGAAGTGGAGGTCGTGCTCCCAGGTGAAGCCGATGCCCCCGTGGACCTGAAGCGACGACGCGGTCACCCGCCAGCCCGCCTCCGAGGCGTACGCCTTGGCCATCGAGGCGGCCAGGGGCGCGGACTCGGGCTCGTGATCCAGCGCCCAGGCGGCGTAGTACGTGGTGGAGCGCGCGCCCTCGACCTCCAGCAGCATGTCGGCGCAGCGGTGGGACACCGCCTGGAACGCGCCGATCGGGCGATCGAACTGCTTGCGCTCCTTGGCATGGTCGACCGCCATCTCCATCGCCCGTTGAGCGACCCCCGTGGACTCCGCCGCCAGCGCGGTCGGGATCGCCTCGCGCGCCCGCTCCAGGTCCGGGCCCTCGCCGGTCAGCGGCTCGGCCTCGACCCCGTCGAGCCGGACGCTGTAGAGCTTGCGCGTCGGATCGATGCCGGACGTCGGGGTGATCGTCAGTCCCCGGGCGCCGGCCTCGACCAGGTAGGGGCGGCCCCGCGCGGCCACGACGATGAAGTCGGCGCTGGCGGCGTCGGGTACCGCGATCTTGGTCCCGGTGAGATTGGAGTCCTCCGCGACGAGCGACGTCCCGTCCAGCCACTGGCCCCCGTCCTCGTCCTGCGCGGCGAGCGTGCCGCGGCGCTCACCGGCGGCGAGCGGGCGCAGCCAGCGCTCGCGCTGCGCGTCGTCGCCGGCACCCAGCAGCACGAGCCCGGCGCAGAGGTTTGAGAAGAACGGGGTCGGGGCGAGCGCATAGCCCAGCTCCTCCTGGAGGATGACCAGCTCCACGATCCCCAGCCCCTGGCCCCCCAGCTCCTCGGGCACGAAGATGCCCGGCCAGCCCAGCTCGGCCAGCTGGCCCCACTGCTCGTCGGTGAAGCCGCGCTCGTTTTCGGCCAGGCGCCTTACCTCGGCCAGGGGGTAGCGGCTGGCCAGCATCTCCCGGGCGGCGTCCCTGATCGCCCGCTGCTCGTCGTTGAAGTCGAAGTTCACCCGACGCCTAGCGCATCCGCGGCAGGCCGAGCACCCGCTCGGCGACGATGTTCTTGAGGATCTCGGTGGTGCCGCCCTCGATCGAGTTGGCGCGGGCGCGCAGGAAGCGGTACGTCCACTTCTCGTCCTGGAGCTGGGCGCGCGGGCCGGCGATGTCCATGGCGAGCTCGGTGAGCGCCTGGTTGACCTCGGACCAGTGCCACTTGCCCAACGAGCCCTCCGGGCCCGGCACGCCGTACTTCATGGTGGCGGTCAGGCCGCGGTAGGCGTTCAGGCGCAGGACCTCGGACTCTATGTACAGCTGGGCGAGCCGTTGGCGCACGATCTCGTCGTCGGCGGCGGACTCGCCGTCGATCCGGCTGGTGCGCGCCTGCTCGAACAGCTCCCGCAAGGCGATCTTGACCTGGATCTGCAGCCCGAAGGCGAGCGTCGCCCGCTCGTGCATGAGCGTCGTGATGGCCACGTTCCAGCCGTTTCCCTCGCCGCCGAGGATGTTCTCGTGCGGGATCCTCGCCTCCTCGAGGAACAGCTCGTTGAACTCCGCCTCGCCGGTGATCTGGGTGAGCGGCCGGACCTGCACCGCGTCCTGCTCCATGTCCATGAGGAAGTAGGTGATCCCCTTGTGCTTGGGGGCGTCGGGGTCGGTGCGCGCCACCAGCATGCACCACTTGGCGTGGTGGGCGAGGGTCGTCCACACCTTCTGGCCGCTGACCACCCACTCGTCGCCGTGGCGCACGGCACGGGTCTTCAGCGAGGCGAGGTCCGACCCCGAGTCCGGCTCGGAGAAGCCCTGGCACCAGATCTCGTCGGCCGACAGGATCGGCTGGAGGTAGCGCTCCTTCTGGTCGTCGGTCCCGTGGGCGATCACCGTCGGGCCGCCCATGGCCAGGCCCAGGACGTTGACCAGCGCCGGCGCCCGGGCGCGGGTCACCTCCTCGTTGAAGATCGCCTGCTCGACCAGCGTGGCGCCGCGACCGCCGTACTCCCGAGGCCAGGAGACGCCGGCCCAGCCCGCGTCGTAGAGCTTGCGCTGCCAGTCGCGACGGAACTGGAAGCCGGTCTCGTCGCCCGACGGCTCGGGGCCCGGATGGTTGTCCTTCAGCCACGCGCGCAGCTCGTCGCGGAAGGCCTGCTCGTCGGGCGAGAGCGTCAGGTCCACGGCGCCCGGATCGTAGTACGGCCGCCCCGCACCCGCATCGAGCTGCTCCTCGTCCACCGGCCTGGGCTCTCGCCGAGCGGCGGTCGGTCGCGGGGGCGAGGTGGGCCCGGACTCGCCCTCCCCGTCCGGTGGGCCCCCAGCCGGACATCCCCCCGCGGCTGTGCGGCTATCCGCGGGTCAGGGGGCGCCCGTCCGGTCTCGAGGTGCGCGAGGCGCGTGGCTTGCGCGCGCGCCTGGTCGGCCTCGCCGGCCTGGACGCCCTCCCGCCGCGCCTGGGGCTCCTGCTGCCCGCCACCCGCTCGGCGCACACGCTGGGGATGCGCTTCTGCGTGGATCTCGTCTGGCTGGACGGTACGGGCCGGGTGGTGCACATCGACCGCCGCGTCCCGCCGGCGCGGCTGAGATCGTGCCGGCGGGCGGCGGCGCTGCTCGAGCTGGCCGGCGGCCAGGCCGACGAGACCGGGCTGGAGGTGGACGAGCGCCTGGTCGAGACCGGTCCCCATCCCCGCTCTCCCCAGGGACGTCAGTAGTTGCCGGAGAGCAGGTCCCAAGCGCGGCGCAGCTTCTCGACCAAGCGCTCGTCCGCGGTGCCGCCCCACGAGGGATCGGCGCGCAGGGCCGCCGGGTTGGCGCTGGGCTCGGGAAGCTCCCGGCACCGCTGCGCGTCGAGCGTCAGGGTCACCCCGCCCTCGTGGATGGATTCCACCTGGTCGGCGTCGGCGAATCGCTGCGCTGCCGCGCCGGCGTCGATGACGATGCCGTCGAAGATGTCCTCGCCCTCGGCGGCCAGCACGTGGCGCACGGTGCCGACCCGCGCGCCGTCGCGGCTGAACACCGGGGTGCCCGGCTCGAGCACCTCGTAGGAGATCGGCCGCCCGAGCTCGTCCACGTCGGCGAGCATAGCCCCGCCGACCCCGTGGGGTCCCGGCGTTCTCCGGCTAGACCCGCTGGATCAGCGTCCCGGTCCCGAGGCCGCCGCCGCAGCACATGGTCACCAGCCCGGTCTCGCGGTCGGAGCGCTCGAGCTCATGCAGCAGGGTGGTGATCAGCCTCGCGCCGGTGGAGCCGAGCGGATGGCCGAGGGCCATCGCGCCGCCGTTGACGTTCACCCGGTCCATGTCGGGCTGGATCTCGCGCCGCCAGGCCGCGACCACGGGGGCGAACGCCTCGTTGATCTCGATCAGGTCGACGTCGTCGATCTTAATCCCGTTGCGCTCCAGCAGCCGCTGGGTGGCGGGGATGGGCCCGGTGAGCATGATGACCGGGTCGACTCCGACGGTCGTCTGGTCCATGATCCGCGCGCGGGGCTCGACGCCGAGCTCCAGTGCCTTCTCGCGCGACATCATCAGCACGGCGGCGGCGCCGTCGGAGATCTGGGACGAGTTGCCGGCGGTGATCTTGCCGTCGGGCTTGAACGCCGGCTTGAGCTCGGCCAGTCGCTCGAGCGTCGTGTCCGGGCGTATGCCCTGGTCGGTGACGTAGGTGTCGCCGTTGACTGTGAACGGGATCATCTCGCGCTCGAAGCGGCCCTCCTCGGTCGCCCGGTGGGCCAGCTGGTGCGACCGGACGCCAAGCTCGTCCAGCTCAGAGCGGGGGATCTCCCACTTGTCGGCGATCATCTCCGCGCTGATCCCCTGCGGCACGAGGTTGTAGCGGTCCATGAGCTCCTGCGGCCACGGGGTGCCGACCTGATCGACCCAGTTGAACCCGACGCCCATGGGGATGTGACCCATGTGCTCGACCCCCGAGCCGATCACGCAGTCGTGGACGCCGGAGGCGACCAGCGCGGCGCCGAAGTTGACCGCCTGCTGGGCGGAGCCGCACTGGCGGTCCACCGTCGTCGCCGGCGTTTCCACGGGCAGGCCCGCCTGCAGCCAGGCGTTGCGGCCGACGTTGAACATCTGCTCGCCGTACTGCTGCACGCAGCCCGACACGACGTCCTCGACCTGCTCGGCGGGGATGCCGGCGCGCTCGATGACCTCGGTGAAGCAGCGGCCCAGCAGCTCGTTGGGATGGGTGTCCCTGAAGTAGCCCTTCTCCGGATGGCCCCGGCCGATCGGGGTCCTGACCGCCTCGACGATGACGACCTCGCGGCCCTGCTGATGACTCATCGGTGTTAGACCCTCCGTCTTGGCTTGTCCAGAGGCGATGGCGCGGCCTGCGCCTGGTGCCTCATCTACTGTACTCCACTGACTGGCCAATCAGCCAAAGCCTGAGCCGGGGTGATGAGCCACAGGGGGCCTAGGCGGATAGGGTGCCGCCCCTTGGAGGAGCGGCTCGGCATAGCCGGAAGCGGCGAGATCGCGTGCGGGCTGGCCGCGCTGGCGGCGTCCCGGGGAGCGGTGGTGCTGTGGGCGCGCTCGGACCGCTCCGCCGCCCGCGTGCGTGAGGCGGTCCGCGCCCGCGGCGGCGAGGACGCGGCGATCCGGGTCGAGACCGATCCCGGCGTGCTCGCCGGGGCATCGTTCGTGGTCGAGGCGATCGTGGAGGACCACGAGGTCAAGGTCGGCGTGCTGCTCGAGCTCCACCGCCGCCTGGATCCCGAGGCCGTCCTGGCCACCACGACGTCGTCGCTGTCGATCGAGGCGCTGGCCGAGGCGTCCGGAAGACCCGACCGCTTCCTCGGCTTTCACGTCTTCAACCCGGTGCCCAAGATGCCCCTGGTCGAGCTGGCCTTCCCGCGGGCCGCCAGCCAGGGCACCCGCCGCCGCGCGCTGGCGCTGTGCGAGGCCCTCGACAAGACCGGTGTAGAGGTGCCTCCGGATCGCCCGGGCTTCGTGGTCAACCGGCTCCTGTTCCCCTTCCTGTTCGACGCCGTGCGCCTGCTGGAGGCCAGCGGCCTGGACCCCGAGCACGTGGACACCTGCATGAGGCTGGGGGCGGGGCATCCCATGGGCCCTTTGGCCCTGCTCGACCTCGTCGGCCTCGATATCGCCGAGGCGATCGGCGACGCGATCGACGCCGACGTCCCCGCGCGCGTGCGGGCGATGGCCCGCGAGGGGGCACTGGGCCGCAAGGCCGGGCGTGGCTTCTACGCCTACGACTGACCGCGTTGCGGATTTACCCCAGCTTGAAGTCGCTGCCCCATACTGCTCGCGCGACGTACCTCATAGCCGCACCTCCTCCCATACAGCGACCGGCCCGCTCCCCCGCGGGCCGGTCGGCTTAATCGGGTGGACTCGGGTCCACCATCTCCTCCCCAACCGCGCTGCACCCCGGCGCGCCGGTTGTGGCACTTGAAACGTAGCGCCTCGGCGGGGCTTTCGCCACCCTTGACCGGTCAGCCGTGGGAGGAATCGCCGACGGCGCGCCGCTCGCGGATGCGCACCGACTCGACCCGGTTCTCGCGCACCGACTCCACCCGTATCGAGAAGCCGTCGGCGGAGACCGTCTCGCCGCGCCGCGGGAGCCGGCCGAGCGTGGTGAAGACCAGCCCGCCGATCGAGTTGTAGGCCTCCGAGTCGGCGGGCAGCGAGAGGCCGTGGTCGTGCAGGTCGGTCACCGCGACATGGCCGCGGACGAACCAGTCGCCGTTGGCCAGCCTGCGGACGTCGCCCCCCCGAGGGTCGGTCTCGTCCTCGATCTCGCCCACCACCTCCTCGATGATGTCCTCGACGGTGACGATCCCGGCCACCCGCCCGTACTCGTCGACCACCACCGCCATCCCGGCCCGCAGGCGCTGGAGCTCGGCCAGCAGGTCGTCCAGCGGCTTGGTCTCGGGAACGATCGGCGCGTCCGTGACCAGGGGCTCCAGCGCCGCATCGGGCCCCTTGGACATCAGCTCCCGGGCCAGGGTGATGGCGTGGACCAGGCCGCGGACGCGGTCCCGGTTGTGCTCCTCGGTGACCACCAGCCGGGTGTGGCCGGCCTCGGTGCAGCGGCGCAGCGCGGTCTTCACGTCCTCCGAGATGTCGACGGTGACCACCGCGGGGATCGGAGTCATCACCCGTCGCACGTCCTGCTCGTGCAGGTGGAAGACGCCGGACAGCATCCCCGCCTCGCCGGAGTCGAGGTGACCGCCAGCGTACGACTGGGCGATGATCGTCTTGATCTCGTCGGGTGTCTCGGCCTCAGAGGCGACGTCGGGTCGGATGCCGATCAGGCGCAGTACCCCGTTCGACGTCGCGTTCAGCGCGTGGATGAATGGCCGCATCACCACGTAGAAGAGCTCGAGTGGCCCCGCCACTCTCCGCGCGATCTGCTCTGACCGGACGATCGCGTAGATCTTCGGCACTTGCTCGCCAAGCGTTATGTGAGCGGCGGTGGTGATGAAGTAGGCGAAGGCGATCGCAGCGGTGATCGCCACTCCATGCGATACGACGCCGCCGAGCAGCGGCTCGACCAGCCTCGCCACGGCGGGCTCGCCCAGGAAGCCGATTCCCAGCGACGCCATCGTGATCCCGAGCTGGCAGGCGGAGAGGTAGGCGCTGATGTCGTCGAGCTGCGCCAGCGCGCGGCGTGTGCCGGAAACTCCTTCGCCGGCGAGCTCCTCCAGCTTGGTGCGCCGCGAGCGGACCAGCGCGAACTCGGCGGCGACGAAGAACCCGTTCACCGCCACGAGCGCCGCGAGCGCGATGAGCAGCAGGGCGCTCAAGCGGTCGCCCGCGGCCAAGCGGCCAGCTGTCCGCCGCTACTTCGGGGCAGGTCGTCGATCATTCGGCCGACGGCCGAACCGTAGCAGGCGCCATCCGAGCCCGAACGGCTCCGGACCCGCCGCCCGGGCGCGCTCTCAGGCCAGGCCGTCGATCATGCGGGCCAGCGAGAAGTCGGCCTCGGTGAGGCCGCCCTGCGCGTGGTTGGTGACCGAGAGCCGGACCCGATTCCACCCGTGCACCAGGATGTCCGGGTGGTGGTTGACGTCCTCGGCGGCCTCGGCGACCCGGTTGACGAAGCCAATGGCCTGGGCGAAGTCCTCGAACTTCCACTCGCGGACTATCTCGTCGCCCTCGCGCCGCCACTCGCTGCCGGCCAGGTGGCGGGCGATGTCTTCCTCGGATAGCAGTGCCATATCGTTTCCCCGTGCGGATCGTCTCCCTGGTTCCCTCGGCGACCGAGACGCTGTTCGCGCTCGGGCTCGACGACGAGGTTATCGCCGTGACTCACGAGTGCGACCACCCGCCCGCCGCTCGCGGGCGACCGCGCGTCACGCGCGACCTGATCGGCCCGGGCCTGTCGGCGGCGCAGATCGACGCTGCGGTGCGTGAGCGAACCCGGCGCGGCGAGTCCATCTACGAGCTCGACGACGACCTGGTCCGGGAGCTGCGGCCCGACCTGATCGTCACCCAGGCGCTCTGCGAGGTCTGCGCGGTGTCGTTCGACGACGTCCGCGCGCTGGCTCGCCGGATCCCCTCGCGACCGCGGGTGATATCGCTAGATCCGTCCACGCTCGGAGAGGTGCTCGACGGCGTCCGCCGGCTCGCCGCGGCGACGGGTCGGGAGGCCGAGGCTGAGGCGCTGCTGCGCGACTCCGCGCGGCGCATCGACCGCGTCCGGCTGGCCGTGCGCGGCGCGCCCCGGCCGCGGGTGGCCGCGCTGGAGTGGCTGGACCCCGTCTACGTCGCCGGGCACTGGACCCCGCAGCTGATCGACTACGCCGGCGGCCAGGACGTGCTGGGCTTCGCGGGGGAGCACTCGGCGGTGAGCAGCTGGGAGCAGGTGGCCGAGTCCCGTCCCGACGTGGTCGTGGTGATGCCGTGCGGCTACGACACCGGCCGGGCGCGTGACGAGGCCCTGGCGCACCGCGAAGCGCTCGAGGCCCTCGGCGCCGGGCAGGTCGTGGCGGTCGACGCCGCCGCCTACTTCTCGCGCCCCGGCCCGCGCCTGATCGAGGGGCTGGAGCTGCTGGCGGGCATCCTGCACCCCGGGCGCCTGGCCGGCGCCGGCCCTGCCGGCGATGCCGACCCGCGTGTCCGCGTCCTCGCCTAGAGCGGGTTACCCGCCACCGTGAGCGAGCCGGCCACCGAGGCCACCGCCAGCGCGGCGCAGGCCAGCAGCGGCACCGCCGCCGAGCGCCGTCGAGCTCCCATCTCCACCAACAGATAGGCGGCCAGCGCGCCTCCGATGAGCCCTCCGATGTGGCCGCCGATCGAGATGTTGCTCAAGCCGAACGTGAGGACCAGGTTGAGGACGATGAGCGGCCCGATCCCCGATTGCCAGGGGTCGATCCCGCGCGCCCGCATCACGACGACCGCCGCCCCCATCAGCCCGAACACCGCGCCGGAGGCGCCGACCGTCGGCGCGTGCGGGGAGACCAGCAGCGCGCCGAACGAGCCGCACAGCAGCGCCGTGAAGTAGATCGCGGCGAACTTGAGTCGGCCGATCGCGGGCTCGAGCAGCCGCCCGAGGTAGTACAGGAGGTACATGTTGAAGCCGATGTGCAGCAGCCCGAACGGCAGCTGGTTGGAGTGCAGGAACGCGCTGGTCACCAGCCGCCAGTACTGGCCGTCCGCGACCGCGGGCCCGATCAGCGCTCCCAGCTCGAGCACCGCGCCCCCTCCCTGACCGCCGCCGCCGCCGGTGACCAGCTCGGCCAGCCAGAGCACGGTGTTGACGGCGATCAGGACATAGGTGACCACGGGCTCGGCGACCAGGTCGCGCGCGGTGCGGACCCTCGTGCGCTCTCGCGCGCACTCCGGGCAGCGCATGCCGACCGGGGTGGGCGTCATGCAGTCGGGGCAGATCGGGCGCCCGCAGCTCGAGCAGGAGACGCCGGTCTCCCGGCCGGCGTGGCGGTAGCAGGTCGCCATCGGCTCCCGGCCCAAGCTACAGCAGCCGGACGCCCGGGACGGGCGCCCGACCCAGGGCGCTCGGCGGGCGGGCCGGCGTCAGCGCGCTCGCTGCGCCGGCGCCCACAGGCGCCGCGCCTCGTCGGCCACGTCGCGCGCGGTCCGCTCGACGAGCTCCCGCAGCGACCCCGGCCGCGACCGCCGGCGCTGGGCCCGTCGCCTCGCCCTCACCAGCACCAGGGCGGTGCCCGCGCCCGCGCCGACCATCGCCGCGGCGAGCGGCCGCCCCCAGTTGCGCGGGTCGCGCATGGCGCTCAGCTCCCAAGTCTCCAGCTCATCGGCCGCGAGCTCGGTCAGTCCCGCCAGCGTCGCCTCCAGCCGTGCGGCCAGGTCCGCCGGCGGCTCGACCGGCGTGAGCGCCTCGCGCAGCAGGCTCTCGAAGTCGGCGGCCGGGCTGCTCATGCGCTCGCCCCCTCGTGCGCAGACCGCTCGGTCACGACGGCGCGACCCCCTGGCTGACAAACTCCTCGAGCTGGCGGGTCGCCCGGTGCAGCAGGACCTTGGTGGCGCCGTCGCTGCGGCCCAGCGCGCGGGCGATCTCGCGGTTGTCCATCCCCAGCGCGAACCGCATGATGAGCGCCTCGCGGCGGTCTTCGGGCAGCTCGCGCACCCCCTCGATGATGCGCTCGAGGCGCTCGCGCCCCTCCACCAGCGCCTCCGTGTCGTGCGGGGCGCTGAGCACCGAGGCGTCCTCGATCGGGGTCTGCGGGCGCCGGGAACGGTCGCGGTAGTAGTTGGCCGCGAGGTTGTGGGCGATGCGAATCAGCCACGGGCGCAGCGGCCGCCCGTTGGACTCCCGTTGCGCGCGCTCGAGGTGGCGATAGGCCTGGAGGAAGGTCTGCTCGGTCAGGTCCTCGGCGTCGTGGTGGTTGCCGATCCGGTAGTACGCGTATGAGTAGACGTCGCGCAGATGGGCTCGATAGAGCTCGCTGAAGTCGCGGTCGAGCTGCGCCTTGGGCGTGTCCGGCATCGCCCATGGACACTACTCGGCTCAAGCCGCCCGCACGCTCGTCTTGGCCGGCGTGGGCGCGGTCAGCTCCCGCGACCAGCTGTCGGGCTCGATGCGTCCCGCCAGCAGCTCGGCCAGCGCCTCCAGGGTGGGCGCCGGCACCGCGGCCTGGCGGGCCAGCTCGGCCAGCATCGGCACCGCGTCGACGGCCTCGGCCGCCTGTCCGAGCTGGCGAGCGATCTCCGGGGCGGGGACGCCGCTGGCGAGCAGCTCGCCGGCACGGCGGTTGCGGCTGCCGGCGGCGATGAGGGTGGCGACGAGGTCTCCGGCGCCGGCCAGCCCCACGAAGGTCTCGGCGCGAGCGCCGTGCCGTCGGGCGTATGCCTCGACCTCGGAGAAGACCTTGCCGGCCGCTGCTCCGGCGAGGTTGGGCGCGGAGATCCCCGCCGCCGAGGCGGCGAGGGCGGCGGCGTTCTTCCCCGTGGCCGCCAGCTCGACCCCCGTCACGTCGGTGCTGAGGTGGGGGTCGAAGCCAGCGGCGGACAGCGTGTCGCCGAGCTGTCGCGCGAGCGCCCCGTCGAGGCAGGCGACGACCAGGGAGGCGCCGCGTTCCAGCGCCTGCGCGGCATGCGCCGGACCGGCGAGGCTGGCGACCGCGCGGGCGTGAACCCGCTCGGCCACGAACGCGCTCGGAAGCGTGCCGAGCGGTGGGGCCAGGCCCTTGGAGACCACGAGCACACCCGCGCGCGAGGGGATGCGCCCGCCGTGGGCGGCGAGGACGGCGGGCAGGGCGCGGGCGGGCACGGCGAGGCAGACCAGGTCCTGCGCGGCCAGCTTGAGCTCGGAGGCGCGCGCCACGCGAACCGCGTCGGGCAACCCGACTCCCGGCAGGTAGCGGGCGTTCTCGCGCCGGCGGCCAACCTGTGCGGCCTGCTCGGCGCTGCGGCAGCCGAGGTCCACCTCCAGACCCGCGCGGGCGAGGGCGACGGCGAGGGCGGTGCCCCAGGAGCCGGCGCCCACCACCGCCGCGCGGCGCAGGGGCGGAAGGCCGCCCAGCCACTCCCACTGCAGCATCACGCAGGGCCAGATGCGATCGGTGACCGCGGCGGCCAGCGCGGGCGAGGGGCTGCTCACGCGGGGGAAGGTCAGCGGCCGCCCGCAGCGGATGCGCACCCGGTGGGGACGGATCCGCCAGCCCCTGCGGATCGCCTCGGTCCCGATGACCGCGACCGGTACCACGCGGGCGCCGGTCTCCAGCGCGAGGCGCCCGACGCCGCGCTTGGGGCGACCGAGCGAGCCGGGCCGAATGCGGGTTCCCTCCGGGAAGATCACGACGCAGTCGCCGCGGGTCAGGATCGCCCGCGCGGTCTCGACCATCTCCGCGTCGGACGCGCCGCGATCCACCGGGAAGGCTCCGAGCGCGTTGAGGATCCACGCCTGCCAGCGCCGGCGGAACAGCTCCTTCTTGGCCACGTAGTAGATCGGCCGGCGCACGAGCGTCCCGATCAGGAACGGGTCGATGAACGAGCGATGGTTGGATGCGAAGATGATCGGGCCCCCGTCCGGCACGTGCTCGCGGCCCAGCCGCCGCAGGCGGAAGTAGACGTGGAACCAGGGCTGCAGGATCACTCGCGCCGCCCAGTAGACGAGGGGATTCACCCCGCGCCGGCGGGCGCGCGCGTGAAACCGCGACAGCTCCATGGCCCACGACAACCCCGCCCTCGCTGCCCCGTTACAGTTCGCGCCGGGATGGCGATCGACCGTGCACGCATCGCCAGGGGCGCCTTCGCCGGCGCCATCGCCGCGGCCGTCTGGGCCGCTCAACAGCCGCTCGACAAGCGGGTCTTTGGCAGCGCGTACGACGACCTCGAGCTGCTCGGCAAGTCGGTCACCCGCGGTCCGGCGTGGTACCCGGTGGGCTTGGCGCTGCACCTGCACAACGGCGCGATGTTTGGGGCGGCGTACGCGGCCGGCGCGGGCCTCATACCCCTGCCGGGGCCGGCCCGCGGCGCCCTGGCGGCGATGGTCGAGCACTTCGGGCTCTGGCCGCTGGTCGCCCTCAGCGACCGCCTGCACCCGGCCCGCAACGAGCTCCCCCGCCTGAGCGGCAACCGCCGCGCCATGTGGCAGGGGACGTGGCGCCATGCGCTGTTCGGCGCCCTCCTGGGCGAGCTGGAGCGCCGCCTCAACCCGGTCCGCGACGAGGACGGCCTGGACCTCGAGGCGGTCATCTCGCCCAATGGACACGGAACCCTGGACCACGCAGTACCGGCCGCCGCCCCCGGTGGCACCGGCGCATCTCCGGCGTAGACTCGACCGCGAAGCCGGAGTAGCTCAGTTGGTAGAGCAGTCGCCTTGTAAGCGACAGGCCGTCGGTTCGAGTCCGACCTCCGGCTCTGTGAACGGGCGGTCGTCGGCGCCGGACTCCGGCTCGCCGCGCGCGCCGCGAGCCGGGTCGGCCCGGAGGCTGCGCCGCGCGGCGGCGCTGCTGGTGCTGCCCCTGGTCTGGCCGGGCGCCGGATGCGGAGGACGTTCCGCCTCGTCCCCGCGGACCGGCGGCGCCGCGGCCAAGCGCGAAGCGCTCGGCGGGCAGCGCAACCCGATCGGGGCGCCCGGGCGCACCCTGGGCCTGGCCAGGGTGGTGATCCCGCCGGGCGCGACGCTGCCGCTCCACCGTCACGAGGGGTCGCAGGTGGCCTACGTCGAACGCGGCACGCTCACCTACACGGTCGTCCGAGGTGCCGTGGAGGTGATGCGAGGATCGCCCGACGCCCGGCCGGCCCGGGTGCGCCGAATCGGGCCCGGCACGACCGGGACCATCACGGCGGGACAGTGGATCATTGAGGACCCGGGAGACGTCCACCGCGCCGCGAATCGTGGGCGCGTTGCGGTCGTCGTGCTCCTCTCGAGCCTGCTGCGCTCCGGGGCGGCGCCGGCGACCCCGGTGGCCGGCCCCGCTGGCCGCTAGGCGGACGGGGCGCGGCGCTCCGAGGCGCGCCACCAGGGTCCGCGAGACGACCTGGACGGAGGTGGTGAACCAGGGCTCATCCTTCGATCCCCAGCGACGTCCATTCCCCGCCGGACCGCCCCAGCCTGAGGCGGTCCTCGCGCCCGTCGGCGTCGACGAAGCGGAACACCGCCTCGTCCTGATCGGTGCCGGGCCGGTCCAGCACCGCCACCAGCGCCTGCTCGCGCACCTCGACGCCCGGGCGGGCGGCCTCGAACGCACGGCGGGCGGCGGCCTCCAGCGCCTGGGGATGCCATCCCTTGTCGGCGGCATGAGCGGCCGCGAGCGCGCGGTTGACCTCGTCCACCGACGCCTCGAGCTGCGCGCGCGGCGCCCGCCGTCGCGCATTGGCCAGCGCGCCGCCGACCGCCAGCAGGACGACGACCGCGGCGACCACCACCACCACGATCGTCAGCGTGGACATGGCCGGATCTTATGTGCCCCGGCGGTAGCGGCGGATCACACCGGCACGGCGCGCGACTCCAGGTGCGCCCCGACCTTTCGCTTCACCCTCTGCAGGGCGTTGTCGACCGTCTTGGCCTCGCAGCCCAGCCGCTCGCCGATCTCCTGGTAGGAGCGCCCGTCGAGGTAGAGGCCCAGGACGCGCGACTCCAGCTCCGACAGGACGGTGGACAGACAGGCGATCAGGGCGCGCAGCTCCTCACCGGAGATCGCCTGGTTGACTGGGTCGTGGGCGAGCGGCCCGGCGAGGAGCTCGTCGAGCGTCGACTCACCCTCCTCGGCGCCGGGCGGAGCGGCCGAGAAGGAGGTGTATCGGTTGAGCGGCGCATGCTTGTTGCGCGAGGCGGTCTTCACCGCGGTGATGATTTGACGGGTGATGCACAGTTCCGCGAAGTTGCGGAAGCTGGACTCACGGTCGCTGCGGAAGTCGCGGACGGCCTTGTACAGGCCAACGAGCCCCTCCTGGACGAGGTCGTCGCCGTCGCCGCCGGCGAGGAAGTAGGAGGACGCTTTGAGGCGGACGAACCCGTAGTAGCGCCGCACGATCGCGTCGTAGGCGGGCGCGCTGCCCTGCTTGGCGAGCGCGATCAGGTAGCCATCATCAAGCTGACCCTCAGCTTGAGACTTGGGGGAGAACTTGGCCACGTCGACTCCTCTCCGCGGCCCCCGTAGCGAGGCCCGCAAAGCCGTGGCGCACTCGCCTCCCCCGGGCGCCGTCCCTCGCTGAACCGTCGGTGGATCTAAACCTCAGGTTCAACCTCAAGGCGGAGGCTAACCAGAGTTATGGAGTCGTGTCAAGCACCCTCCCGGCGCTGCAAGATGCGGTACAGCAGGATGGCGGCCGCCGCGCTCAGGTTCAGCGACCCGATCCTGCCACGCAGCGGGATGCTCACCAGCTCGTCGCAGGCGGCCGCCACCCTCGGCCGCAGCCCCCGGCCCTCCGAGCCCAGGACGAGGACCACGCCGCCGGCGAAGTCGGGGGTGTCGTAGCGGACCGGTGCCTCGGCGGCGGCTCCGTAGCACCAGCAGCCGGCGCGCTTGGCCGCGGCGAGGAAGTCGGCGAGGTTTCGCACGCGGGAGACCGCCAGGTGCTCGACTGCTCCGGCCGAGGCACGGCAGACCGCGGCGCTGACCTGCGCCGAGCGCCGCTCGGGCAGCACGACGCCGGTGACGCCCGCGGCCTCCGCCGTGCGGCAGACGGCGCCCAGGTTCTGGGGGTCCTGTATCTCGTCCAGCGCGACGATCAGCGGCTCCGGGGCGTTGAGGAGCCGCTCGGCGCTCGCGTAGGAGTACGGCTCGGCACTCGCGCAGACGCCCTGATGGTCGCGGGACCCGCAGATCCGCTCGAGTTCCGCGGTGCGGGCGAGGTCGACGGCTTCGCCGCGGAGCCAGGGCTCCCGGCGCGCCCGCTCGGTCGCCCAGATTCGGGCCACCCGGCGAGGCCCGCGCAGCAGCTCCGACACCGGCCGGCGGCCGTAGACGATCACCGGGCGCCGGACGTCACGGGCGCCTGACCACCTCCGGGCCGGCGGCGCGGTCGCGGATCTCCCATCCCAGGGCCTCGACCTGAGCGCGCAGGCGATCGGCCGCGGCGAAGTCCCGCTCCCGGCGCGCCCGCTCGCGCCGCTCGACCAGCTCGCGCACGCGGGCATCCGGTTCCTCGTCCGGTCCCGCCGCGAGGAGGTTGTCCAGCCCGAGGACGCCGAGCATCTCCCGCAGGTCGGCGTTCCCGACCGTCTCGCCAGCCTCCAGGCGCCGGTTGGCCTCCCGCACCCACTCGAACGCCGCAGCCAGCGCCTCCGCGGTGTTGAAGTCGCCGGCCAGCGCGTCGAAGAAGCGCTCGCACAGCGGGGCGAGGTCGGTCGGGCTGGCCCCGGGGGTCAGCCGGCGCCCGGCCTCGCGCAGGCGCGCGACCCGGCTGGCCGCCTCCTCCAGCTGGGCGGCCGAGAAGGCCAGCGGCTGGCGGTAGTGCCCGCCGCACATGTACATGACCAGCGCGTCGCGTCCGTACTCGCCCAGGGCGACGTGGAGCAGACGGATGTTGCCGACCGACTTGGCCATCTTCTGCTCCTCGAGCTGGACCATCCCGTTGTGCATCCAGATGCCCGCCAGCTCCTCGCCGCGGGCGGCCCGGGTCTGGGCCGCCTCGTTCTCGTGATGGGGAAAGATCAGGTCCGACCCGCCTCCGTGGACCTCGAAGCCCACGCCCAGCAGCTGCTCGGCCATCGCCGAGCATTCGATGTGCCAGCCCGGCCGGCCCGGCCCCCATGGGGAGTCCCACGCCGTGTCCTCGCCCTCCTTGCGCGCCTTCCACAGGGCGAAGTCGAGCGGGTCGCGCTTGCGCTCGGACCCCTCGAGCCCCTCGCCCTGGTCCATCTCGTCGGGATCGCGATGCGACAGGCGCCCGTAGCCGGGGTCCGAGCGCACGGCGAAGTAGACGTCGCCGTCGGCCACGTAGGCGTGGCCGCGCTCGATCAGCTCGCCGATGAGCCCCACGATGGCCTCGATCGTCTCCGACGCCAGCGGCTCGTGGTCAGGCCGGCCCAGCCGCAGCCGGTCCGTGTCGGCCCGGTAGTGGTCGGACATCTCGGCGGCCAGCTGGGCGCTGGGCACGCCGGCCTTGCGGGCGGCGTCGTAGATCTGGTCGTTGACGTCGGTGATGTTGACCACCAGGGTCACCCGGTAGCGCTCGTGCTCCAGGAACCGCTTGAGGAGGGAGAAGACCACGTAGGGGCGCGCGTTGCCGACGTGGATGCGCCCGTAGACGGTCGGCCCGCAGGCGTAGACGCCCACGCGGCCGGGGTTGCGCGGCACCAGCCTCCGGCGGGTGCCGCTCCGCGTGTCGTGCAGGGTTATCCGGCGCACCCGGGCCACCCTACCGACCTGCCCCGAGCCCAAGTTCCCCGCAGTTTGCGGGCATTTCGCTCCGGTGGCCCTGATCGAGGAAGCGTGGTGCCGGCCGGAGCGCTAGGGTCCCGCGCTGGTGCCTGGGCAAGCCGCCAATGCCCGCCGCCTGGCGCTCGTCGAGCGGGCCTTCCGGTCGCTCCCAGCCCGCTACCTGGGCGCACCGCCCGGCTTCGACGCGACCTACCAGATCCGGCTCGCGGACATCGGGCACACCTGGGAGGTGCGGGTCGACGGCGTGGCGGCGCGGGTCCGGCGGGGCGCCAGCCGGCGCCGGCCCGACGTGGTCATCGGGACGGATGCGGCGACGTGGCTGGCCCTGCGCGAAGGCGACCTCTCGGGGCTGGAGGCGTTCTCGGAACGGCGGCTCTACGCCCGAGGCAACCTGGACCTCGCCGTCGGGTTCGAGGGCCTGTTCCGCCTGCCGGGCGGGCGCGAGCCGCTGCTGCGCATCCACGACGTCGCGATCGGCCGAACCCGCGTGTCCACCCTCACGATGGGGGTCGGGCCCGACCTCCTGCTCGTGCACGGGCTCGGAGCCACGAAGGCCTCCTTCTTCGAGACGGCGGCCGCGCTGAGCCGGACGTATCGCGTGCACGCAGTGGACCTGCCGGGCTTCGGGTCGTCCAGCAAGCCGGCGACCGCTTCCTACGACGCCGCCTTCTTCGCCGACAACGTGCTGGCGGTCATGGACGAGCTCGGCATCGAGCGCGCCCGCCTGGCGGGCAACTCCCTCGGCGGGCGGGTGGCGATCGAGGTCGGGCTGAGGGCGCCGGAGAGGGTGGCGGCCCTGGCGCTGCTGTGCCCGGCCGTCGCCTTCGTGAGGCGCGGCTACCACCCGATAGTCAGGCTGCTGCGCCCAGAGCTCGGCCTGCTGCCCCACAACCTCGGCCGCGAGCGAGTGGCGCGTCAGTTCTGGGCCCTGTTCTGCGACGCCGAGGGGATCGACCCCAGCATGGCCGAACTGGTGGTGGACGAGTTCCAGCGCATCTACGGGATGCGCGGGGCCCGCCTGGCCTTCCTGGCCGCCGCGCGCAACGTGTACCTGGAGCGTCCCTTCGGCCGCGGCGGCTTCTATCCGCGCCTGGCGGAGCTCCGTCCGCCGGCGCTGTTCGCGTGGGGCTCGCACGACCGCGTGATCCCGGCTGCCTTCGGCGGTCACGTCGCACGGTGGCTCCCGAGTGCGGAGCAGATCGTGATCGAGGCCTGCGGCCACGCCCCCCAGGTCGAGCGGCCCCAGCAGACCAACGGCCTGCTGCACCGCTTCTTCGCCCGCGCGGATGCGCTGGAGGCTCCCAGGCCGCGCCTCCGGGTGGCGGCGGCGTAGACCGCCCGCCACCGCGATGGCCCAGCGGACCAGCCCCAAGCGCGCACGGCCCGTGAGCCGCCGCATGACGTTGACGGCGACGGTGGCCGCGGCCGGCATCGTGCAGCTCCCAACCGCCGCCGTGGTGGTCGCGCTCCCGGTGATCCACCGCGAGTTCGATGTCTCGATCGCCGAGCTGCAATGGACGGTGACCGCCTTCCTGATCCCGTTCTCGGCCTTCCTCATCGCGGCGGGACGGCTGAGTGACATCTTCGGCCGCCGCCGGGCGCTGGTGATCGGCGGTTCGCTGTTCGCCGGCGGCTCCGCGCTGGCGGCGCTGTCCCGGGACGTCGACCTGCTGATCGCCGGGATCGCCGCGGCCGGCGCCGGCGGGGCGCTGCTCATGCCCTCGTCGATGTCCATCCTCACCAACGTCTTCCCGGGCGCCGGCCGGGGGGTCGCGATCGGCCTCTGGGGGGCGGCCACCGAGCTCATCTCGGGCGTCGGGGTCGTGGTCGGCGGCGTGCTGACCGGCCAGCTGAGCTGGCGCTGGATCTTTGGCCTCGACGTTGTGGTGGCGGCGGCGCTGGTGGTTCTGGCGCTGCGCGGATGCCCGGAGTCGCACGATCCGACCGTCCCCCGGGCGGTCGACGTTCCCGGGGTGTTGCTGTCCGCCACGGGCCTCACCGCGCTGACCCTGGCCCTGATCCAGGGGCCGACCTGGGGCTGGGGAGCCGCCCCGACGGTGGCGCTCCTGGCCGCCGCGGCGGTCACCTTCGCCGTCTTCGCGCTGGTCGAGCGGCGCGGTCGGCATCCGATAGTCGACTTTGGCTTCTTCCGGCGGCGCAACTTCGGCGGCTCGACGATCGTGATCTTCGTGCTGGACTTCTCGTTCGGGGCGCTGCTCTTCTTCCTGCCGCTGTACTTCCAGGAGGTGCTCGGCTACTCGCCCACCCAGGCCGGAGTGCTGCTGCTGCCGCTCACCGGCGTCATGGTCATCGGCTCGCCCCTGGGCGGGCGCGTGGCGGCCCGGGTCGGGCCGCGACCGCCGATCGTCGTCGGGCTGGCGCTGATGGCGGCCGCCATCTACCTGATCTCGACGGTGTCGGTGCAGAGCACCTACGCGCAGCTGTGGCTGCCGACCGTCATGATGGGCTTCGGCGTGGGGTTGGCGCTGACCCCGATGAACCTGGCCGCGATGAACGCCATCTCGCGGGATCACGCCGGCGCCGCGTCGGGGCTGCTGGTGACCCTGAGCGGCCTGGGCGCGACGCTGGGGGTGGCGCTGACCGGCGCCGTCTTCCAGCAGCTGCAGGTCGACCGGACGATCGCCCTGGCCGCGAAGCTGGGCGTGCCGGTCACCCCCGCCCAGGCGCATGCGCTCGACGGGCTGCTGGCCGGCAGCCCGGGCTCACTCGCGACCTTGGACCAGGTCGCCGGCGCCAAGGCGACGCAGGTCCGGGGCGCGGTCCGCGAGGCGTTCGTGAGCGCGCTGGGCACGAGCCTCAAGCTGTCCGCCGCGCTGGTCGTGCTCGGGCTGCTGCTCACCCTGGCCATCATGCGCCGGCAGGCGCCCGTCGACGCCGCGCCCCATCCGGTGATCGCGCCTCCCACCCGTCCGGCTCCGCGCCTCGCCGCTGCGGGCTGACCAGCGCCTTCCGGCCAGGGAGCGGCCTTGCGGCCGACCGACCGTCGCCCACTTGGGAAGATCTTGGCGTGAGCCCGGCGCCATCCATCCGTCCCCCGCACGTGACGGCGGCGCCGCGCGAGGTCGACCAGGTGACTCCCCTCGAGCTGTTCTTCGACCTCGTGTTCGTCCTCGCCCTGACCCAGTGCACGGCGCTGATGGCCCGCGAGCCGACCTGGCAGGGACTCGTCAAGGGGATGCTGGCGCTGGGCGTGCTGTGGTGGTCGTGGACCGCCTACGCATGGCTGACCAGCGTGGTGGATCCCGAGGAGGGAACGGTCAGGCTGGCCATGTTCGCCGCGATGGCGGCTCTGCTCGTCGCCGCCCTCTGCGTCCCACAGGCGTTCGCCGGCTCCGCCCTGCTGTTCGCGTGCGCCTACGCCGCGGTCCGCGCCGGCCACATCCTGCTCTTCGTCGTCGCCAGCCGCGACGACCCCCCGATGCGCCGCTCGGTCACCGGACTGGCGGTGAGCACCGCGGTCGGCGTCGGGCTGCTGATCGCCGCCTCGTTCGTGCAGCCGGGGCTGCGGATCGCGCTGTGGGGCGTCGCGCTGCTGTTGGACATGGCCGGGCCGTACCTGTTCGGCTCCGAGGGCTGGAGGCTGGTGCCCCGCCACTTCGCCGAGCGCCATCGGCTGATCATCATCATCGCCCTGGGCGAGTCGATCGTCGCCATCGGGGCCGGCGCGCAGGTAGGCGTCGACGCCGGCGTGGTCGTGGCCGCGGTGCTGGGCGTGGTCGTGGCCGGTGCAGTGTGGTGGTTGTACTTCGACGTCGTCGCGCTGGTGGCCGAGCGTCGCCTGTCCAGGGCGGCGGAGGGACGCGAGCGCAACGAGATCGGCCGCGACTCCTTCTCCTACCTGCACTTCCCCATGGTCGCGGGGATAGTCCTGCTCGCCCTGGGCCTGAAGGAGACGCTGGCCGACGTCGAGGGCCCGCTCACACTCGTCCCCGCGCTGGCCACGCTGGGCGGGACGGCGCTCTACCTGTTGGCCCACGTCGCCTTCCGCTGGCGCAACGTCCACCGCTTCAGCAGCCAGCGCCTGGCCTGCGCGACGCTGCTGTTGGCGCTAGTGCCACTGGCGACCGGGATGCCGGCGCTGGCCACCCTGGGCGTGCTCGGGGGCGTCCTGATAGCGCTCATCGCCTACGAGACCGTCGCCTTCGCCGAGCTGCGCGACCGGCTACGCCACCAGCTCGCCCGCGAGCCGGTGACCCGCTAGCCACCCGGGGCGGCGATCGCCCGGGGGGCGCCCGGGCCGGGCAATCGCCGCCGCGGCCCAATAGAATCGCCCGCGATGGCGCAGACCGGGATCGCCGATCGGGCGGCGCGAAACGGGCACGCCGGCGACGACACGGGTCGCGGCCTGGTCCACCGGCTGGCGGCCGGCCTGGCCGAGCAGGTGACCAGCCGCATCCCGGTCGCCGACCTCGACGAGCGCGATCCCGACTACATCCGCGAGAGCCTGCCGCGCCAGTGGCTGCTGTCGTCGCTGTACTTCCGCGCCGAGGTGCGGGGGCTGGGCAACATCCCCGAGACCGGACCGGTCCTGCTGGTCGGCAACCACTCGGGCGGCAACCTGACACCGGACACGACCGTTTTCACGTTGGCCTTCTGCGCCTACTTCGGCGTCGAGCGGCCCTTCTACCAGCTGGCCCACAACCTCGTCCTCTCGATGCCGGGCCTCTCGTTCCTGCGCAAGTTCGGCACGGTCGCCGCGTCCCCCGAGAACGCCCAGACGGCGCTGGACTCGGGCGCCGCGCTGCTCGTCTACCCCGGAGGCGACCACGAGGTCCACCGTCCCAGCTGGGAGCGCAACCGCGTCGACTTCGACGGGCGCAAAGGGTTCATCCGCCTGGCGCTCGAGCGCGACGTGCCGCTCGTGCCGGTGGTGGCTGTGGGCGGCCAGGAGACCGCCCTGTTCCTCACTCGAGGGCGCGGCCTGGCGCGCGTGCTGGGCCTCGACCGCCTGTTCCGCCTGAAGGTCCTGCCGATCTCGCTCGCCCTGCCGTGGGGCCTCAACGTGGGCGACATGCTTGGGCACATCCCGCTGCCGGCCAAGATCACGGTCGAGGCGCTGCCGCCGCTGTACCTGCGCGAGGAGTTCGGGCCCCACCCCGACGTGAACGAGATCTACGACCATGTCATGCGAGTAATGCAGGACACCCTCGACGCGCTGGCCTCCGAGCGCCGGCTCCCGGTGATCGGATGAGGGTCGGCGCGTCGATCGAGATCTCCGCCCCGGCCGAGGCGGTGTGGGAGTACGTCTCGGATCCGGAGCGCTATCTGCACTTCATGTCGGGCGTCACCCGCTGGGAGGTGGTCTCGGACGAGCCCCGGGGCCTGGGCGCCCGCTACCGCATGCTGTTCCGGGTCGGCTCGGCCGAGGTGGGCGGGCTGATCGAGGTGATCGAGTACGTCGAGTGCCGCGACCTCGCCTGGACGTCGGTCACCGGCCTCGACCAGCGGGGACGCTGGCGCCTGCGCGAGCGCGTCGCCGGTCGGACCCGGGTCGAGCTGCGCCTCTCCTACGGGGTCGCCGGCGCCGGCCTGTTCGGCTCGCTGGCCGAGCGGGTGGCGGCGCCCACGGTGCGCGGCCACCTGGAGCGCACCGTCCGGCAGCTCAAGCGCCAGGTGGAGCAGGAGCAGACGCGGCGCAAGGCGGCCGCCCGGCGCGCGGCGCGCGCCGGAGCGTCCTGAGCCTCAGCGATCCGCCTCGACGGTGGCGACCGCGAGTGCCGCGGCACCCTCGCCCCGGCCGATGAACCCCATTCCCTCGCCGGTGGTGGCCTTGACGCTCACCCGCGCCGCCTCGACGCCGAGGGCGGTGGCCAGCGACTCGCGCATGCGATCGCGATAGGGCGAGATCCTCGGCGCCTCGACGATCACGGTGGCGTCCACGTTCCCCACCACCAGCCCCCTGGAGGTCAGCAGCTCGACCACCCGCGCCAGCAGCTGGAGCGAATCGGCGTCGCGGTAGCGCTCGTCGGCCTCCGGGAAGTGCTCGCCAAGGTCGCCCAGGGCGGCGGCGCCCAGCAGGGCGTCGACGACGGCATGGGTGAGGACGTCCGCGTCGGAGTGGCCGGCCAGCCCGCGCTCGTGCGCGATCTCCACCCCGCCCAGTACCAGCCGCCGATCTGCGGCGAAGGGATGGCAGTCGTAGCCGATTCCGACGCGGATGCTCACGGCTCACCCACCGGCTCGAGCCTTCGCCGGCGGCGGTCGAACACGCACAGCTCCTCCACCCCGAGGTCGGCGAGCAGCCGGAGCGCGTCGGCGTAGCGGTAGCCGAGCTGGTCCGGGACATGCGCGTCGCTGGACAGCGCGACCGGACAGCCGCACTGCACGCACCACTCCAGCAGTGCCGGGTGGGGATAGATCTCGCCGACCGGCTTGCGCAGGCCGGCGGTCGAGACCTCGATGGCGATGCGCGACTCGGCGATCCCCTCCATGGCCAGCTCGTAGAAGCGGCGCAGGTCGCCATCGGGGCTGGGCCGGTCGGCGCCCCAGACCTTCACCAGGTCGGGGTGCGCCAGGACGTCGAAGAGCCCGCTGGCGGCCGCCTCCCCGAGCGTCAGGAAATAGCGACGCCACACCTCGTCGGCGCTGCGCGCGTCGCGCCACACGTCCCATTCGTCCTGGTTGTCGACCGCCTGGTCGTGCAGGAAGTGGACCGACCCGATCACGTAGTCCCAGTCGCGGGCCTCGAGCAGGTTCGCCATCCGGTCCTCGCGCCCGGGCAGGAAGTCGGCCTCAATGCCGAGCCTCAGGTCGGTCTCTTCGCGCACGAAGCCGCAGTATTCGTCCAGGTCGTCCACCGCCTGGCCGGCCCAGAAGGGATGGCGCCAGACGTCCAGGGCCTGGCGGAAGCGATAGACGTGCTCGGAGACCCCGAGCTCCTCGATCCCGCGCTCGGACGCCACGGCGCGGTATCGCTCGGCGTTGGCCGCGGTGAAGAAGCCCCGCGCCGGCGTGCCGGCCTCATCGGGGCGCAGGTGGACGTGGTAGTCGGTCAGCAAGCCGTTGGCGACAGCAGCAGCTCGGCCACCCTCAGCTCGAGGGCGGTGGTCACCTTGAGGTTCTCGGCGGGGGCCGCGACCACCCGCACCGTCCCGCCCGCGCGCTCCACCAGCCAGGCGTCGTCGGTTGCCCGGGCCAGCGTATCGGGCTCCACGTCGAGCGCCCGCTCGAGCGCCCGGCGGCGAAACGCCTGAGGCGTCTGGACCGCCCATAGGCCGCTGCGGTCCAGCGTGTCCTGCACGACGCGGTCAGGCCCGACGCGCTTGACCGTGTCCGTCACCCGGGTCGCCGCGACGGCCGCGTCGCACCCGGTCGAATCGAGCTCGGCCAGCGTGCGCTCGACCAGCTCACTGGTGACCAGCGGGCGGGCGGCGTCGTGCACGATCACCGGGTCCCCCGGCCCGGCCGCCTCCAGGGCGGCGCGCACCGACTCGGAGCGGGTGGTCCCGCCCCGCACCCCGAGGGTCCCGTCCGGCGCGGCCTCGCCCTGCGGAAGCGCGACCACGACCTCCTCGACGCCGGCCACCCGGCTGACCGCCTCCAGGCTCCACTCCAGCATCGGACGTCCGGCCAGCATGACGAACGCCTTGGCTCGATCGAAGCCAAGGCGTTCGCCAGTCCCGGCGGCCAGCAGGAGCGCCACCGCCATCGCGAGCCCGGGCGGACGCTACTGGGCGCCGACCGCCATCTGGCCGTCGGCGGAGCGTGACAGGATCTCGTCGAGGTGGTCCTCGGCCTGCTCCTCGCCCATCTCCAGGGCGTACATCAGCTCCGAGGCGAGGATCTTCTTGGCGCGGGTGAACATCTGCTTCTCGCCGGTCGAGAGACCCTTTTGGGCCTCGCGGATCGCGAGGTTGCGAACCACCTCGGCCAGCTCGTAGATGTCTCCGGTCTTGATCTTGTCGCGGTTGTGCTTGAAGCGCCGGTTCCAGTTCTTGGGCATCTCCGACACCTCGTCCGACAGGACACCGAGGACCTTCTGGACCGTCTCCTCGTCTATGACCCGCCTCAACCCGGCCTTGCCGGCGTTGTCGGTGGGAACCATCACCGTCATGTCGTTGTGCAGGATCTTGATGGTGAGGTACTCGCGCCTCTCGCCGAAGATCTCCTTCTGCTCCTTCTTGAGGACCTTGCCGGCGCCGTGATGCGGGTATACGACGTTGTCGCCGACCTCGAAGTCGAGGCATTCGATCTCACGGCTGACCTCGAGGTCCTCCAGGTGGTCTTCGATGACTTCGGTAATGGTGCCCTCCTTGTCGGGGCCCCGGCCACGCCCGCGGCCGGGTGTCTAGGTCTGCAGGTACCGGTCCACGAGGTTGATCTCCTGCAACCGGCGAAGGCCCTCGCGGATGTCCTTCGCGCGGATCTCTCCCACGCCCTCGACGGTCTCCAGCTCCGCATCGGTGGCGGCCAGCATCTCGTCCAGGCGGCCGAACTCGCCCACGATCTGCCCCACCACCAGCCTGGGCAGGCGTGGGATGCGCCCGAGGATGCGGTAGCCGCGGGGAGAGACCGGGTAGTCGAGCGTGTTCAGCTTGCGGTCGTAGCCGAGCAGCTCCGCCAGCCGCCCGAAGTCGAGCAGGTCGTGGTGGACGAGC
>DATAEY010000038.1:0-21334 GCA_036257715.1 Solirubrobacteraceae bacterium
CACCATCCAACCCGGCGCGACCGTCCGCCAGGCGCTGACCGCCCTCGAGCAGCCGGGCGTCAGCCAGCTGATCGTGGCGGAGCGGCCGGAGGTGACGCCCGAGGGCGTCGTCTCGGACATCGACCTGATCGCCCTGGCCGCGCGCTAGGGCGTCGTCGACCGCCATACCGATAGGCTGCTGCCTCGCCGCCGCCGCACCCAGCATGGACATCGCCCGTCTAAAAGCAATCCCGCTGTTCGCAGAGGTCTCCGACGACGAGCTGGCCACGATCGCGCCCTTCGCCGAGGAGGCTCTGGTCCCCGCGGGCAAGGCGCTGGCCAAGGAGGGGCAGTTCGCCTACGAGTTCATGGCCATCGAAGAGGGCGAGGCTGAGGTGACCCGGCGGGGCGAGCACGTCGCCGACCTGGGACCGGGCGACTTCTTCGGCGAGGTGGGCCTGCTCGAGACCGAGCTGCGCACGGCGACGGTCACCGCCAAGACGTCGATGCGCCTGATCACCCTGACCGGCTGGGACATGAAGCGCCTGGAGCGCAACATCCCCGAGGCCATCGAGCAGATTCGCCGGGTGCTGGAGCAGCGCCGCGCCGGCTGACGGCGCCGGCGCCGATGGGCTCTGCGGGTCACAGCAGCGCCGTGCCGTTGGTCGCGGCGCGGGGCCGGACGGCGCGAGCGGCGGACGTGCTGCCACGCGTGCTCGGCGCGGCCTCGCTCGCGACGGTGATCGCCATGTCGCTGCACCTGGTCACCGCGGCGGCCACCTATCCGCTCCCGTTGGTGCCGGCCCGGCTGGGCGGTCTCCCGGCGTGGCTGCGGGGACCCCTCAGCGGCCCCGGCTACGTGCTGCTGGAGGGCGACTTCGCCTGGGCGATGATGGCGATGACGGTCGCCTACCTGGTGGCGCTGGCCTGCACGTCGGCGCTGCGCGACCGCTGGCTGATCGCCACCGTCGTCGCCGCCCATGTGATCTTCCTGCTGGGGCCGCCACTGCTGTCCTCCGACGTGTTCGGGTATCTCGACTGGGCCCGCATGGGCGTCCTGCACGGGCTCAACCCCTACTCCACGCAGGCGGCCTCGGTGGTGTCCGACCCGGTCTACGGCTTCGTGCGCTGGCACACCCTGACGTCGCCGTATGGGCCGTTGTTCACGCTGGCCACCTACGCCCTGGTCCCGCTGGGCCTACCCGGTTCGCTATGGGCGTTCAAGCTCGTGGTGACGCTGTCGAGCCTCGGGTGCGCCGCTTTGATCTGGCGCTGCGCTAGGGCGCTCGGACGCTCGCCCCGGGCCGCGCTGGCGCTCTACGGGCTCAATCCGGCGGTGCTCGTGTACACGCTCGGGGGCTTCCACAACGACGCGATCATGACCGTCATGGTGATGGCCGCCGTGTACCTCGCCGTCACCGGGCGCGAGCGGGCGGGTGTCGTGATGGGCTCGCTGGCGGTGGCGGTGAAGTCGTCGGCCGGCCTGGTGATTCCGTTCCTGATCCTGGGCGCGCCCGACCGCCGCCGGGCGCTGGTCACGGCGCTGGCCGCGGGCGCGGCCGTGCTGGCGCTGGCGCTGGCGGCCTTCGGCGGTCAGGCGTTCGACTTCATCAACATCCTCGGCACCCAGCAGACGCTCAACTCGGGCTCCAGCGTCCCGGCCCAGCTCGGGGCGGTCTTCGGCTGGAAGGGCTCGCCCATACCCGTCCGGGTGGTGGCCTCGGCACTCGGCGTCGCGGCGATGGGGTTCTTCGTCGCCCGCGCCTGGCGGGGGGCCGACTGGATCGAGCAGGCGGCGTGGGCGACGCTCTCGCTCATGGTCACGAGCTCGTGGCTGCTGGCCTGGTACATCATCTGGCTGGTCCCGCTGGCCGCGCTGGGCCGCGGCCGCGGGGTTCGGCTCGGGGCGGTGGCCATGACCGTGTTCGTGGTCCTCGTGCGCACCGCGCCCGACCTGTAGGCATGCCGGATCGCCGCCCCGCCTACCTGGCCGTTTCGCTCGTCCTCGCCGCGCTCGCCGGGTGCGCCGGAAGCGCACCCCGAGCGTCGGTGGTCCAGCTCGACCAGGATGCCACCCGGGCGTTCAGGCGCGCCTACGACGCCGAGCGCCGCATGACCACCGGTCGCGCCGACGAGCAGCTGATCAGTCAGGTTTGGGCGAGCTGCCGGCCGCTGGAGCGCGAGCCACCGGCTGACCGCCGGTGGCGCTGGTCGTGCCAGGTCGGGTACTTGGCGCTGGCGCCGATCGCCTGGATGGCGGATCGTGGCCAGGCCACCTACCTGGTCAGGGTGGATCGACGCGGCTGCTTCTCGGCGAGCTCCACCGACTATCCGCAGCGGGTGTACGAGCTGATCCTTCGCCGCCGCAGCCCCAACCCGCTCGCGCGCTTCGTGTCCTGTCCGGACCGGCCGGCCGACCCGGTCTGAGCCGCCGCTACCCTTGGCCATCGGCCGCCGCGCCGTACGGAGAGGTGCCGGAGCGGTTGAACGGGCGCGACTGGAAATCGCGTAACGGGGGTCCACCTCGTTCGAGGGTTCGAATCCCTCCCTCTCCGCTGATGGCCGGGCCCCGGACGGGTGTGGGGTGCCGGGCGAGCCGGCCGACGCCCGTCCGGGCGTCCACTGCTCGCCGCTACCTCTGGGCGTCTGGCGGTTTACAACCGCGTCACGCCCGCACGCGCACGTGAGTCCGCCCCCCAACCTCATAAGCCCTCGCCGCCTCGCCTCGGTCCTCGGGGTGCTCGTGGCCATGGGCGCCGCCCTGGCGCCGGCGGCCGCCGGCCAGGCCCCGCCGCCGCCCCCGCCCCCCGGGCCGCCCACACCGCCGTCGCCTCCCCCCGGCCCGACCCCGCCGCCGGCTCCGCCTCCGGTCTACTCGCTGGTGGCGCCGTTCGCCGCCGGGCGGGGACAGGGAGTGCTGGTGCGCGGCAACGGGTTCGGGGCGGGCAGCCGGGTGACGGTGACGATGGCCGGCCGGCCAGTCGGCCAGACGGTCGCCAACTCGATTGGCAATTTCGCCACCGGGTTTGCGGTCCCGTCCGGCGTGGGTCCGGGCACCTACCCGATCGTCGCCGAGGCGAGCGGGCGCTCGGTTCGCGCCAGCGTCCGCATCGTCCCGGGACGCCGGCCGCCGCTGGCGGTGGCGACCTCCTCGACCGGGGCGACCCTCGCGACCTCCTCGACCAGCGGCCGGCCGGGCCGGGGCATTCATGTCGTCGCCACCGGCCTGCCGCCCGGCAAGCCGGTCGTGGTCCAGGTCGGCGGCCAGCAGGTCGCGACCGGCCGCGTCGGCCCCGGCGGCGGGTTCTCCCGCTGGTTCGGCATCCCCCGCCAGTCGGTGGGACGCCACGAGCTGCGGCTTGCCACCGCCGGGCTGCTGATGAAGTCGTATGTCGACATCCTGCCCTCGAGGCTGCGGAGCTGGCCGGGCGGCGGCGTGCGGATGGTGGCGGTGGGAGACATCGCCTGCCAGCCGGGACAGGCCAGGACCGCGGCGTCCTGCCAGCAGCAGGCGACGGCGCAGCTCGCCCTCGAGCTCAATCCGCGCGTGGTGGCCATGCTGGGCGACATGCAGTACTCGGCCGGCGCGATCGCCGCCTTCGCCGGCTCCTTCGACGCCAGCTGGGGGCCGCTGAAGAGCCGGATGCGCCCCACGCTGGGTAACCACGAGTACCTCACGCCGGGCGCGGCTGGCTACTTCGCGTACTACGGGTCGGCGGCGGCGCCGCCCAACGGCTGGTACTCGTACGACGTCGGGACGTGGCACGTCGTCGTCCTGAACTCCAACTGCATCGGCATCGTGGACTGCTCGCCGACCAGTCCTCAGGTGACCTGGCTGCGCGGCGACCTGGGGTCGCACGGTCGCCGGTGCACGCTGGCCTACTTCCATCACCCGCGGTTCTCGTCGGCGGGCCACTTCCTGACGGGTCGCACCAACGCGCTGTGGTCGGCGCTCTACGACTACGGCGTTGACGTGGTGCTCAATGGGCACGCCCACGTCTACGAGCGCTTCGCGCCGCAGGACATCTGGGGCCACGCGGCTCCCGGGCGCGGCATCCGGCAGTTCACGGTGGGCAGCGGCGGCGTGAACCACGACCACTTCGTCGGGATCCGCGGGAACAGCGAGGTCCGGTCGTCGGCCTTCGGCGTCCTCGCCCTGGCGCTTCGGCCGGGCGGCTACCGCTGGAGCTTCCTGACCACTCCGTCCGGTCGGATCCGCGACGGCGGGTCGGCCTCCTGTCACTGATCCGGGAGGCGTCCCGGCTGCGCGTATGGGTGATATCCGGCTTCACACGACCATGACCGCACGGCGCCTGGCCGGCGCCCTGATCGCCTGCGCGGCCACCGGCGTCCTCGCCGCTCCTGCGTCGGCGCTGGACAACGGCCTCGCCCGGACGCCGCCCATGGGGTGGAACTCGTGGTACCGGTTCCGGTGCCAGGTCAGCGAGCGAATCGTCCGCGAGACGGCGAACGCGATGATCCGCTCGGGCATGCGGGCGGCCGGCTACCGCTACGTCAACCTCGACGACTGCTGGATGGCGCGCATGCGTCGGCGCGGGGCGCTGCGGGCCGACCCGGTGAAGTTCCCACACGGCATCCGAGCGCTGGCGGCCTACGTCCATCGCCGGGGCCTGAAGCTGGGGATCTACGCCGCCGCGGGGCGGCGCACCTGCATGCGCTATCCGGGCAGCCGCCGCCACCTCTACACCGACGCGCGCACGTTCGCGTCGTGGCGGGTCGACTACCTCAAGCTCGACGGGTGCTTCACCACGCCCCACGAGCGCGGGCCCCTGGGTTACGGCGTCATGCAGGCGGCGATCCGCTCCACGCGCCGTCCCATGGTCTTCAGCATCTCGGCCTGGGGCCTGGGGACCCCGTGGCTTTGGGCAGCGGGCGTCGGGCACCTGTGGCGGACCACGCCGGATATCCACGCCCGCTGGTCGAGCGTCCTGCGCATCGTCGATCACAACGCCGGGCTGGCCCGCTACGCCAGGCCGGGCGCCTGGAACGACCCGGACATGCTCCAGGTCGGCAACCGGGGGCTGACCGCGACCGAGGGCAGGTCCATGTTCAGCCTGTGGAGCATGATGGCCGCCCCCCTGATCGTGGGCACCGACGTGCGCACCATGTCGCGCACCACCCGCCGGATCCTCACCAACCGCGAGGTGATCCGCGTCGACCAGGATCCCGGCGGCGTCCAGGGCTTCCGGACGTGGAGTTCGGGCAGCCAGGAGGTGTGGGTCCGCCCCCTGGCCAACGGCGACCGGGCGCTGCTGCTGTTCAACCGCTCGGCGACGGGCGCCACCGTGGGCGCCGACGCCCGCCAGCTGGGACTGCGCCCGTCCCGGAGCTACGTGGTGCGGGACCTGTGGCTGCACCGCACCACCTCGACCCCCGGGCCGATCACCGCCTCGCTGGCCCGGCACGGCACCGCCATGTTCCGCGTGCGCTCCGGCTAGGCTCGCGCCGAGACGTCGACACCGCGGGGTACCGCGGGGACGCCACGGCGGGCTTCGGGATGATCGACGCCGGGCGCGATCCGATCCATCTCCCAGCCATCTCCGCATCTCGACGAGGGGGCGACTAGGCTCTCGGTCGGGAGGGGCGAGGTCTGAGCAAACCCGCATGAGCCGCTTCGACGACGAGGAGGACTGGGTCGGCACTCCGCCGGAGGGCCGCCACACGCGCGACCGGGCGCACCCCGAGTTCTGGCGGCGCCAGCGCCCCGTCCAGGTGGCCGCGGCCGGCCTGGGGATCCTGATCGTGGTCGTGGTGATCCTCCTGCTGACCCGCTGACCGTTGGGCGCGCCGGCGGGGCCGGTTCAGCCCGGCGCGAGCCCCAGTCGCCGGCCGAGCGCCGCCATGGCCGACACGAGCGCGCGCGCCGGGTGGGAGGCGGGCGCCTGGGTGTCGCGGTAGTCGTGCCACAGGACGGCCAGCCTCAGCAGCACGCTCGGACGGTGCAGTCCCTGCGCCGAAAGCGCCATCTCGGCGCGGACGAACTGCTCGAAGCGCCCGGCTGGACGGTGCCGGTCGAGGACTCGGACCGGCTGGCGGGCGGAGTTGCGGAAGGTGTGGGCGGTGCCGGGAGGAATCGACAGCGAGCTGCCGGCGCCCAGCGTCCTGCGCTCGCCGGCCACGCGGGCGTCGAGGGTCCCGGCCAGGACCTCCCACTCCTCGACATGGGGATGGACGTGCGAGGGCGGGCCGCGCCGGCCGGGCGGGAGGGTGAACAGCACCTCCACCACTCGCCCGTCCGTCCGCGCCGCCGGGATGACGATCTCGAGCGACGTCCCGTCCGAGAGCGTCAGGACGTCGCCCATCCTGCAGTTCTACACGAGGCAGCGGGGCGCGAGCCCGGATCGGGTGACGCCATCCGCGCTGGACGGCCGACCAACTGGCTGGTCTCCGCCGCGGCGCCTCGCCCGGTTCCACCCTGAGCCTCGCCGGGCTAAGCTGGCCGATCGTGACCCCGCCCTCGAGCAGCCCGTCCGCGTCGGACGCGGAGGCCGAGCAGGAGCTCGCGGCGCGCCGCCGCGGCGACCCCTACCTCGTATACCGCGACCATCACGACCGCCAGCGGGTCCTATCGCTCCCGGAGACCTGGAACCGGGTGGTGGTGGGACGCAGCCTCAACGTCGACCTGGTGCTCAGCTGGGACGAGGAGATCTCGGGCCTGCATGCCGAGCTCCAGCGCCTGGGTGACGACTGGCTGGTGGTGGACGACGGGCTCTCGCGCAACGGCTCATTCGTTAACGGGCAGCGGGTGAGCGGCCGCCGCCGGCTTAGAGACGGCGACCGGCTGTGCTTCGGAAGCACCGAGCTGCGCTTCCAGGCGCCGTTCCAGATGACCCAGGAGACCGTGGTCGCGCGCCACGCGGCCCGCGACAAGCGGGCCGACTAGGCGCCGGGGACGGCCTCGGCGGGGCGTCGGCGCGAGGCCGCGGCCGCGGCTATGCCGACGAGAGGGCGCCGCTCGGCTGCTCCGCCGCGGGCCTGGCCGCGCGGACCGGAGCCGGGATCAGGACGGCCGCGCAGATCACCAGGACGAAGGCCACCGTGCGGGCGATGATCGACGCCGCGTCGCTGCCCAGGGGGTCGCCGAAGACCACGATGCCGGCCGGGATCGCGGAGATGTTGCCGGCGATCGAGGTCAGCGCTATGACCGCCACGGGCTCGCCCACCTGCAGCGAGCGGGCGGACGCGAAGAACGCGACCAGCCACGCCACCAGCGCCACCGCGAGGAGCGGGTTGGTGACCAGGGCGCCCAGCCCGGCCTCCGCCTCCCGGGTGAGCGCCTTGACCGCCACGTGGGCGACCGTGAACAACAGCCCGGCGGAGGCGCCCAGCAGAACCCCCCGACGCGGCCGAAAGCGACCGATCCGGCCCGACAGGATCAAGGCCACCCCCGCTCCGAGGAGCAGGCACTCGAAGGCGATCATGGCGGCGGGCGAATATCGGGCCGAGGCCTGGCCGGGCGGGCCCGGGCCGGTCGTCGCGATCAGGGCCAGCCCGAGCGCGGCCAGGATGACGCCGATCCACTCGCGCTTTCCCACCCGGAAGCCGAAGAAGCGCTCGGCGATCACCGCCAGGAACACGAGGCCGCCGGCGAGCACCGACTGCACGAGTGACAGCGGGGCCAGGGCCAACGCTCCGACGTGCAGCCCGTAGGCGAGCGCGGCCACGATATAGCCGATCGTCCACCACTTCGACCGAAACAGGCCAACCGCGCTGCGCAGCAGGTGGAGCGGGTCCACGTCCGGCGCGGCCACGGCGCCGCGGTGGCGCAGCAGGAATCCGACGTTGGTCGCGAGGGCCGACCCACTGCGGCCGCCACTCCCCACACCAGCGTCATTCCAGGTACCTACCCGATCGCATCAGAAAACAACACCTGACATCGAGTTGCGCTCGGCGCCGCTGCGGCCCGGCGCGGGGGGCCGGATAGACTGCCGCGGTGGCGGCGGGGAGCTGCGTCAGCAGGGTCCGGGCCAACGGAATCGAGCTCGCCTACGAGACGTTCGGGGACAGCGGCGACGTCCCGCTCGTCCTGGTGATGGGGTTCTCCCGGCAGATGCTGGGCTGGCACGAGGACTTCTGCGACGCCCTGCACCGGCGAGGCCACTTCGTCGTGCGCTTCGACAACCGAGACGTCGGCCTGTCCACCCACCTGCGCGACGCGCGCCGGGCCGACATCCAGGCGGGCCTGGGGGGCGACACCTCCTCGGCGTCGTACAGGCTCGAGGACATGGCCGCCGACACCGCGGGGCTGGTCGGCGCCCTCGGCCTCGAGAGCGCCCACGTGGTCGGGGTCTCGATGGGCGGCATGATCGCCCAGGTCGTGGCCATCGAGCACCCCGCTCGGGTGCGCAGCCTGACCTCGATCATGTCGACCACGGGCGACCCGGAGGTCTCGCAGCCCTCCCCCGAGGCGAGGGAGGCGCTGCTGGCTGCGCCGGCCCGCACGCGCGAGGAGGCGCTTGATCGAGCGGTCGCCAACAGCCGGGTCATCGGGTCGCCGGGCTTCGAGATCGACGAGGCCGAGGTAAGGCAGCGCGCCGCGCTGGCGTTCGACCGCGCCTACGACCCGCCCGGCCTGTCGCGCCAGCTCCTGGCCGTGTGGGCCTCGGGCGACCGGACGCAGCGGCTCGCCGGCGTGCGGGCGCCGACCCTGGTGGTCCACGGCGACAGCGACCCGCTCATCCCGCTCGCCGCCGGGCGCGCCACGGCGGCGGCGATCCCCGGCGCCCGGCTCGAGGTCCTGGAGGGCATGGGCCACGACCTGCCGCGACCGCTGTGGCCCCGCATCGTGCAGCTGATCTCCGAGCACGTCGGGGAGGCCGAGCGCACGCTGGCGGCCGCCTGAGACGGTGAGGGCCGTGCTCGTCGCGGTGCTCGCCCTCGGGCTCGTCGCGCTGCCTTGGGGATGCTCGGTGGGAGAGCCGCCGGGTCCGCCCCGGGTCGGTGACTCGCTGACCCTGAGAGGTCCCCACGGCGAGCGCGTGCAGGTCAGGCTTCGGCGCGTGATCGACCCGCTCACCGGTGGCCGCGATCCGGTCAGCCCCGGGCTGCGGCGCATCGGCATCGAGCTGACCCTGCACAACGTCGGCCATGTGACGCTCAAGCAGGCTCCGGCCGACGGAGCCGAGATCTCCACCACCGGCGTCGAGGAGCCACAGCTGGCGCTGGTGACCAGCGGCGTCTGTGGCGGGAGTTTCGCCGGAGCGGTGGTGCTCGACCCGGAGGCTCGCCAAGCGGGCTGCATCCCGTTCGAGGTCGGCCGCAGCGCCCGGCTGAGGAGCTTCAGCTTCCGCCTGGCTCCCTCGCCCGCCGCCAGGCCGGGCCGCTGGCGGCTGGGTGGCTAGGCGAAGGGCTTGCCTTTGGCCATCCGGCCACCCACCAGGCTCGAGACCAGCAGGCCGGCGCCGACCACCAGGGCCACGGCGAGGAAGCGGACGCCGATGCCGCGCAGCCGAGTGGAGTGTCGCTCCGCGAGCTCGGTGGCCACGTCGCGCCCCGGTGCCCGAATGGGGGGCGGGGAAACCGGTGGACGGGTAGCTTCCCCGGCCGTGCCGCGCGTCTACGTACCGCGCCTGCCGCTCGTCCCCGACCCGCTGCGGCGGATCGAGGTGCCCCGCGACCTCGACGAGGTGACCACCTTGGGCGAGGAGGCCGCCCCGCGCGAGGGGGGAATGACCCGTCGCGCCGTGGAGCAGATCTGGGACGCGGTGACCCGGCTCTACCGCAGCGGCGTGCACCCCGCCATCAGCCTGTGCCTTCGCCGCGAGGGGGCCGTGGTGCTCAACCGGGCGATCGGACATGCGCGCGGCGTCGGTCCCGGCGAGCCCGAGAGCGCACCGCGCCTGCTGGCGGCGCCCGAGACGCTGTTCTGCATCTACTCCGCCTCCAAGGCGGTCACCGCGATGGTCGTCCACATGCTCGACGAGCGGGGCGAGCTGCACATCGGCGATCGGGTCAGCGACTACATCCCGGGATACGCCAAGCACGGCAAGGAGGCGATCACGATCGCTCACGTGCTGTCGCACCGAGCCGGGGTCCCGAACCTCCCGGGCGAGGTGCTCGACCCCGAGAAGGCCGACGACCGCGAGCTGATCCTCCGTGCCCTGTGCGAAGCGCGGCCGGCAAGGCGTCCGGGCAAGGCGCTCGCCTACCACGCCGTCTCGGGCGGGTTCATCCTGGGGGAGATAGTCGAGCGCGTCACCGGGCGGAACATCCGCGCAGTGCTCGAGGACGAGATCCTGCGCCCGCTGGGGATCGAGCACTGCTCCTATGGGGTGGCGCCCGATGACCTGGGTCGGGTGGCGCACGCCTATGGCACCGGGCTGCCGGTGCTGCCGCCCCTCTCGATGCTCCTTGAGCGCGCCCTCGGCGTGCCCGTCGACCGCGTGATCGAGGTCGGCAACGACCCGCGGTTCCTGTCCGCGGTGGTGCCGTCCGGCAACGTGGTCACCTCGGCGCCCGAGCTGTCGCGCTTCTTCGAGCTGCTGCGCCGCGGAGGCGAGCTCGACGGCGTGCGGGTGTTCGAGCCGCGGACGATCCGCCGCGCCTGCACCGAGCACTCTTACCGCGAGATCGACTTCACGCTCGGCTTCCCCACCCGATATGGCCTGGGCGTGATGCTGGGGGCCAAGGTGCTGAGCATCTACGGCCCCGACACCGAGGAGGCGTTCGGGCACCTGGGCTTCACCAACATGATCGGCTGGGCCGACCCCCAGCGGGCGCTGGCGGGCGCGCTGCTGACCAGCGGCAAGCCCATCCTCTACCCCGAGCTACCCGACCTGTGGAGCGTGATGCGACGGATCGGCACCCAGGCGCCCAAGGTCTCGCCTCGACCCTGACGGCGATTGCGCCGCTACGTCACCGCAACCGTCCCACCGGTCGACCCCGAAGGCTGACCCGCCGCCGTGAGCACGCCACGCGTGATCGTCATCGGCGCCGGCCACAACGGGCTGGTCTGCGCGATCCGCCTCGCCCGGGCCGGCTTGGCGGTCACGGTGCTGGAACGGGCGTCCGAGCCCGGCGGCCACGTGCGCTCCTCCCAGGACACGCTGCCCGGCTTCGTCCACGACGTCGGGGCCGGCTTCTTTCCGCTCGCCCTGGCCTCGCCCGCCTTCCGGGAGGTGCCGCTCAGCGCCCTCGACCTGGAATGGGCGACTCCGGCGATCGCAATGGCCCATCCCTTCCTGGACGGGGGCGGCATCGCGCTCCACCGCGAGCTGGAGGCGACCGCCGACAGCCTCGACCGCTGCTCGCCCGGGGCCGGCGCCGCCTGGCGGGGCTTCGTCCGGAGGCTGCTGCCGCACCGTGAGGCGCTGGTGTCCGCGGTCCTGGGCCGCTTCCCGCCGATCGGCGCGGGCGTGCACCTGCTGGGCGCACTGCGCCTCGACGCCGTCGACCTGGCCCGCGGGATGGTGAGCTCGGCCGCCACGTTCGGGCTCGATCTCCTGGGCGACCGGCGAGCGGCGGCATGGCTGTCGGCAACGGCGCTGCACTCCGACCTGACGCCCGGGTCGGCGGTGGGCGCCGGCTTCGCCTTCGGGCTGGCCTTCCTCGGCCACCTGGTCGGATGGCCGTTCCCGCGGGGCGGGGCGGGAAGGCTCACCGATGCCCTGGTGGCCCGTCTGACCGGCCTCGGCGGCCGGATCCGCTGCGGCGCTTCGGTCGAGCGCATCCTCGTCCGCAGGGGCCGAGCATCCGGCGTCGTCCTCGCCTCGGGGGAGGACATGGCGGCCGACGCCGTGGTGGCCACCGTGACCGCCCGGCCGCTGGCGGCGATGCTCCCCGACGACGCCCTGCCGGGCCGTCTGATGCGCCGGCTGCGGCGCTGGCGCTACGGGCTGGGCACGTTCAAGCTCGATCTCGCCCTGTCGGGGCCGGTGCCGTGGCAGAGCGTCGAGGCCCGCTCGGCCGGCGTGGTTCACGTCGCCGACACCCTCGACGCGCAGTTCCGCGCCGCGTATGAGGCGGCCCTGGGCGAGATGCCGCGCCAGCCGACCCTGGTGGTCGGCCAGCAGTCCCTTCACGACCCCGGCCGGGCTCCGGATGGCAGCCACACCCTCTACGCCTACGCCCGGGTGCCCCAGCGCCCGGACATCGACGCCGACGCCATGGCCGACGTGGTCGAGGCCAGGATCGAGGAATTCGCCCCCGGCTTTCGCGACCTGGTCATCGCCCGCGCCGCGCGCTCGCCGGAGCGCCTCGAGCGCGAGAACCCCAGCATGGTGGGCGGGGACCTGGGCGGAGGCAGCTACGAGATAGACCAGCAGCTGGTCTTCCGCCCGGCGCCGGCGCTGATGCGCTATCGCACCCCGCTGCGCGGCCTCTACGTCGGCAGCGCGTCGGTCCATCCGGGCGGTGGCGTGCACGGGGCCTGCGGGGCCGGGGCGGCCCGCGCGATCCTCGAGGACCACAGCCGGCTCCGGCTGCGCCGGCGGCTGTGACACCCGCTCGGCCGCGGATGGACCGCTGGTGCAGTCCGAGGACGGCCGCTCAGACGAATTTCGGGTAAAGCGTCATGCCGCCGTCCACGAACAGCGTCACGCCGGTGATGTACTCATGCGCCAGGCGCCCCTGCGGCGCTGGAAGAAGGCCAGGGACGAGATCAGGATGGCGGTCGAGGAGAAGGGCTACGACAGCGACCGGGGCATCTTCGTGCAGTCCTTCGGCAGCCAGGAGCTCGACGCGGCGGTGCTGCTGCTGCCGACCGTCGACTTCGTCCCCTACCGCGACGAGCGCATGGTCAGGACGGCCGACGCCATCCGTGAGGAGCTGGACTGCAACGGCTTGGTCCGCCGCTACAAGTCCAAGGACGGGCTGCGGGGACGAGACGGCCCGTTCATCGCGTGCTCGTTCTGGCTGGCGGAGTGCTACTCGCACCAGGATCGCCCCGAGGAGGCGCGCGCGGTGTTCGACCGGGCGCTGGCCACCTGCAACGACCTGGGCCTGTTCTCCGAGGAGTACGACCCCGACGCCGACGAGATGCTCGGTAACTTCCCGCAGGGGCTGAGCCATCTCTCGCACATCACGGCGGCCCTGGCGATCGCCTCCCACCGCCGCGTGGTCACCGACTGAACCATCGCGCCAGACGCCGGATTCCGCCCTGTCGCTCGGGGTATGTTCGCGCTGTTGCGCCAGCTGGGCGCCGCACCCTTCCGAGCCACTGATGTAAGGAGCCCAATGGCCGAGAACGTCGCGGACTTCATGCTCAGGCGTCTGTCGGACTGGGGCGTCAAGCGCATATACGGCTATCCCGGCGACGGCATCAACGGCTTCCTGGGCGCGCTCTCCCGCGCCACCGACCGGATCGAGTTCGTGCAGGCGCGCCACGAGGAGATGTCCGCCTTCATGGCCTGCGGCCACGCCAAGTGGACGGGGGAGGCTGGAGTTTGCATGGCCACCTCCGGCCCGGGGGCGATCCATCTGCTCAACGGCTCTACGACGCCAAGCTCGACCACCAGCCGGTGGTGGCGATCGTCGGCCAGCAGGACCGGATGGCGCTGGGCGGCAGCTACCAGCAGGAGGTCGACCTGGTCACCCTGTTCAAGGACGTGGCGCACGAGTACGTGCACATGGCCACCGATCCCGCCCAGTCCCGCCACCTCATCGATCGGGCGATGCGCATCGCCCTGGCCGAGCGGACCGTCACCTGCGTAATCGTGCCCAACGACGTCCAGCAGGAGGACGTGGTGGACCCGCCGCCATCCGCGCATGGCAGCATCCACTCGGGCCTCGGGCACTCACCGCCCAGGATCGTCCCACCCGACGACGAGCTGCGCCGCGCCGCGGAGATCCTCAACGCCGGCGAGCGCGTGGCGATCCTTGCCGGCCAGGGGGCGATGCACGCGTCGGCCGAGCTGATCGAGGTCGCCGACCTGCTCGGGGCGGGGGTCGCCAAGGCGCTGCTGGGCAAGACGGCCCTGCCCGACGACCTCCCCTTCGTGACCGGTGCCATCGGGCTGCTCGGGACCAGGCCCAGCTGGGAGCTGATGGACGACTGCGACACGCTGCTGATCGTCGGCTCGAGCTTCCCCTACTCCGAGTTCCTGCCCGAGGAGGGCCAGGCCAGGGCGGTCCAGATCGACATCGACGCCCGGATGGTGGGCATCCGCTATCCGACCGATGTGAACCTGGTGGGCGACAGCGCCGAGACGCTCCGGGCCCTGATACCCCAGCTCGAGCGCAAGACCGACCGCTCGTGGCGCGAGCAGATCGAGCAGGGCGTAGCCGACTGGTGGAACGTGATCGAGGCCCGGGCGATGCAGGACGCCGAGCCGCTGAACCCCCAACGGGTGTTCTGGGAGCTGTCGTCGCGTCTGCCGGATCGCTGCATCCTGACCTCGGACTCGGGCTCGGCGGCGAACTGGTATGCCCGCAACCTGAGGGTCAGGGAGGGGATGATGGGGTCGCTCTCGGGCACCCTGGCCACGATGGGGCCGGGGGTGCCGTACGCGATCGCCGCCAAGTTCACCCATCCCGACCGAGTCGCGATCGCGCTGGTCGGCGATGGGGCCATGCAGATGAACGGCATGAACGAGCTGATCACGGCGGCCAAGTACTGGCGGCGCTGGAGCGATCCGCGCCTGATCGTGCTGGTGCTCAACAACCGCGACCTCAACCAGGTGACCTGGGAGCAGCGGGCGCTCGCCGGCGATCCCAAGTTCGAGGCCTCTCAGGAGATCCCGGACTTCTCGTACGCGCGCTATGCCGAGCTGCTGGGGTTCAAGGGCATCCGGGTGGACTCGCCCGACCGGGTCGGCCCGGCCTGGAACGAGGCGCTCGCCGCGGAGACCCCGGTGGTCTACGAGGCGATCACCGACCCGGAGGTGCCGCCGCTTCCGCCCCATATCACCCTCGATCACGCCAAGGCCATGGCCTCCGCGCTCCTCAAGCGCGACCCCAACACCCGACGGCTGATCCGCCAGACGGTCAAGGACAAGCTCAGAGAGGTGGTTCCCGGCCGCTGAGCGCGATGACGAGTGCCACCCAGCGGGTCGAGGCGCCCGTCGAGCGGCTGGACGTCTCCGCCTACACGGTCCCGACCGAGCGTCCGGAATCCGATGGGACGCTCGAGTGGGACGCCACCACCCTGGTCCTGGTGGAGGCGCGCGCCGGCGGTTATGTCGGCGTCGGCTACACGTACGCCGACGTCGCGTGTGCCCGCCTGATCGAGTCGAAGCTGCTCGCCGCGGTCGAGGGTTGCGACGCCCTGGCCGTGCCGGCGGCATGGGACGCCATGGTCGGGACGGTCCGCAACCTCGGTCGCCCGGGGATCGCCTCGACCGCGATCGCCGCGGTCGACGTCGCCCTATGGGACCTCAAGGCCAGGCTGCTCGGGGTGGCGCTCGCGGACCTGCTCGGCCGGGCCCGGGACGGGGTGGCGCTCTACGGCAGCGGCGGCTTCACCTCCTACAGCGTCGAGGAGCTTCAGCGCCAGCTCGCGGGCTGGGTCGAGGCGGGCATCCCCAGCGTGAAGATGAAGGTAGGTCGCGCCCCCGACGACGACCCCGGGCGGGTGCGCGCCGCGAGGGAGGCGATCGGCCCGGACGCCGAGCTGCTGGTGGACGCCAACGGTGCCTACACCCGCAAGCAGGCGCTCGCTCAGTCGGAGGCGTTCGCGCAGCACGGCGTCACCTGGTTCGAGGAGCCGGTCTCCTCGGACGACCTCGAGGGCCTGCGGTTGATGCGCGACCGCGCGCCGGCCGGCATGGCGATCGCCGCCGGCGAGTACGGCTACGACCTCGTGTACTTCCGGCGCATGCTCGAGGCCGGCGCGGTGGACGTCCTGCAGCCCGACGTGACCCGGTGCGCGGGAATCACCGAGCTGCTGCGGGTGGGCGCGCTGTGCCGGGCCCACGGGACGCCGGTCTCGGCGCACACCGCGCCGTCGATCCACGCCCATGCCCGCTGCGCCATCGACTCGCTCGCGCACGTGGAGTACTTCCACGACCACGTGCGGATCGAGGACCTGCTGTTCGATGGCGTCCTGCAGCCGCGCGACGGCCGGCTGGAGCCCGACGCCTCGCGGCCGGGGCTCGGGCTGGAGCTCAAGCGCCCCGACGCCGAGGAGTACGCCGTCTGAGCCGCCGATGAGCGCCGTCGGCCGCCAGCCCAAGCTTCGCCGCCCCGCGCCGGCGCCGCGCCGGCGCGCGGCCCGTGCGAGCCGGGTGGAAACGCGGGAGCTCGAGGCGCAGCTTCACTCGCGGCTTCGCGGCGAGGTGCTCTTCGACGCAGGCTGGCGCTCGGTCTACTCCCACGACAGCGGCAACTACCGGCACATCCCGCTGGGGGCGGTGGCGCCGCTGGACGCCGACGACGTCGCGGCCGCCGTCTCGATCTGCCGGCGGGCCGGGGCCCCGTTGGTCCCGCGTGGCTGCGGGACCAGCATCCCCGGGACCGCGCTGGCCAGCGACGCGCTCGTGGTCGACACCTCGAAGCACATGCGCGAGATCGTCGAGATCGACCCGGGACGCAGGATCGCCCGGGTTCAGCCCGGAGTGATCCGCGACGACCTCACGCGCCGGACCGAGGAGCGCCACCACCTCACCTTCGCGCCCGACACCTCCACCCACGAGTACGCCACGTTCGGAGGCATGATCGGCAGCAACTCGTGCGGCGTCCATTCGGTCATGGGCGGGCGTACGTCCGACAACGTCGAGGAGCTCGAGGTCCTCACCTATGACGGGGTGCGCATGCGGGTCGGCGCCACCGGCGAGCAGGACCTCGAGCGCATCATCGCCGAGGGCGGCCGGCGCGGGGAGATCTACCGCGGCATGCGCGACCTGCGCGACCGCTGCGCGGACCTCATCCGCGAGCGCTACCCGGACATCCCCAGGCGGGTGTCCGGCTACAACCTCGACGACCTGCTGCCCGAGAACGGCTTCCACGTGGCGCGCGCGATCACCGGCAGTGAGGGCACGCTGGCGACGGTGCTCGAGGCCACCGTGCGGCTGCTGCCGAGCCCGCCGGAGCGCGCGCTGGTCGCCCTGGGCTTCCCGGATGTGTTCATTGCCGCCGACCACGTGGCCGAGATCCGCGAGCGCGGCCCGATCGCCCTGGAGGGCATGGACCGCCGGCTGATCACCGACATGGAGCTGCGGGGCATGCATCCGCACGACATCCCGCTGCTGCCCGAGGGCGACGGCTGGCTGCTGGTCGAGTTCGGCGGCGAGACCCGCGAGGAGGCCCATGAGCGCGCCCGGGAGCTCACCCGGTGGCTCGAGCAGCTCGAGCCGCCCCCGTCCATCAAGCTGGTCGACGACCCCGGTGAGGCCCGCCGGCTGTGGACGGTGCGGGAGGACGCGCTAGCCGCGACCGCGTACCGGCTCGGCGAGCGCGACCACTGGGAGGGATGGGAGGACGCCGCGGTGCCACCGGAGCGCCTCGGCGAGTACCTGCGCGACTTCTACGCGCTGCTGGACCGCTACGACTACAGGACCACGCTCTACGGTCACTTCGGCGACGGCTGCGTCCACTGCCGGATCGACTTCGATCCGCTCAGCATGGGCGGGCTGAGGCGGTGGCGCTCCTTCCTGGAGGAGGCCTCCGACCTGATCGTCCACTACGGCGGCTCGTTCTCGGGCGAGCACGGCGACGGCCAGGCCCGCAGCGAGCTCCTCCCCAAGCTTTACGGCGACGAGCTGATCGAGGCCTTCGGGGAGCTGAAGTCGATCTGGGACCCGGACTGGAAGATGAACCCGGGCAAGGTCGTCCAGCCGGACGGGATCATGTCCGACCTCAAGCTCGGCGTGGACTACAACCCACCGCAGCCCCGCACCTACTTCGCTTATCCCGAGGACGGTGGCAGCTTCGCCCACGCGGCGGCCAGATGCGTGGGCGCCGGCAAGTGCCGGGACATCGAGAGCGGCACGATGTGCCCGAGCTACATGGTCACCCTCGACGAGAAGCACACCACTCGCGGGCGCGCCCGGATCCTGTTCGAGATGCTGGAGGGGCAGACGATCGAGGACGGCTTTCGCAGCCAGGAGGTCAACGAGGCCCTGGAGCTGTGCCTGTCCTGCAAGGGCTGCAAGGGCGACTGCCCGGTCAACGTCGACATGGCCACCTACAAGGCGGAGTTCCTCTCCAAGCACTACAAGCGGCGTCTGCGACCCGCCGCCGCCTACTCCATGGGGCTGATCATGCTGCACGCCCGCGCCGCCCAGCACGCCCCCCGCCTGGCCAACGCCCTGCCGCGAGCCCCGCTGATCGGCGCGACGCTCAAGCGCGCGGCCGGGGTCAGCCCCCAGCGCGACCTGCCGCCGTTCGCGCGCCAGACGTTCAAGGCCTGGTTCCAGCGCCGGGACCCGGTCAATCCCGGCGCGGCGCCGGTCGTCCTGTTCCCGGACACGTTCTCCAACTTCCTGCATCCCGAGCCGGCCAGGGCGACCGTCGAGGTGCTCGAGGCCGCGGGCTACCGGGTCGTGGTCCCGGAGGCCGCCCTGTGCTGCGGGCGCCCGCTCTACGACTACGGGATGCTGCCCACCGCCCGGCGCTTCCTGCGGCGCCTGGTCCGGGTGCTGCGCCCGCACGTCCGCGCAGGCGTGCACGTGGTGGGGGTCGAGCCCAGCTGCGTGGCGGTCTTCCGCGACGAGCTGGTCAACATGCTTCCCCACGACGAGGACGCCAAGCGGCTCAGCCTCCAGACGCTGACCCTGGCCGAGTTCCTGGAGGCCCACGCCCGCGACTGGGAGATGCCGACGCTGTCGCGCCGGGCGATCGTTCACGGGCACTGTCACCACAAGGCGGTGATGGGCGTCGCCGCCGACGAGGCGACGCTTCAGAGGCTGGGCTTGGACTTCGAGCTGCTCGACTCCGGCTGCTGCGGGGTGGCCGGATCGTTCGGCTACGAGGCGCAGCACTACGACCTCTCGGTCAAGATCGGCGAGCGGCGCCTGCTTCCCGCGGTGCGCTCGGCGCCGGAGGACACGCTGGTGATCACGGACGGGTTCAGTTGCCATTCCCAGATCACCCAGCTCACCGACCGGCGCCCCCTGCACCTGGCGCAGGTGATCAAGATGGCGCTCGACCGGGCCGACGGCGACTCCGGGCGATGAAGGCCAAGCTGCTGACCTCGGGCGCCCCGGCCACCCACGCGCTGGTGTTCGAGCGCGGCGACGAGGTGATGCAGGGGCTTCGGGCGTTCAGCCGCGAGCACGCCATCACCGCCGCTCACCTCAGCGGGATCGGCGCCTTCAGCGACGTCACGCTGGGCTACTTCGAGTGGCAGAGCAAGGAGTACGAGCGGATCCGGCTCGACGAGCAGGTCGAGGTGGTCACCCTGGCCGGCGATGTGGCCCTCAAGGACGACGAGCCCGACTTCCACGTCCATGTGGTGGTGGCCAAGCGCGACGGCAGCGCCCACGGCGGCCATCTGGTCGAGGCGCACGTCCGGCCTACGCTGGAGGTCATCCTGGAGGAGTCCCCGGCGCACCTTCGCAAGCGAACCGACCCCGAGTCCGGGCTGGCCCTCATCGACCCCGAAGCCTGAGCACCGCGGGGCCAGGCGGCGGCGACCCGAGCGCCTGCCGAGCGGCCCGGGAGTCCGGGACGGCTCAGCTGGCGACCGCGGTGTCCAGCCAGAACGGCCCGGCACCGCCGCGCCGCACGACGCGCAGCACGTACGTGGCGGTCGGGGCGCTCGCTCGGCACCCGAGCAGGGTCAGCCGGTCACGGCTGCCCGCGGCGGTCGTCCGCCGCACCACGCGGCCCCGGTTGACCAGCTCGAGGTCGTAGTTGGAGCCCACGGGCCCCTGGAGGCGGAAGGACAGGACTCCGTCCAGCGACTGGCGGATGGTGAACGAGCGGACCGGCGCGCCGGCGCTCAGGACGCCGCGCAGGCGCGCGCGGCGCGGGCCGAGCCAGGGCTGGAGCACGTCACGGCGCACCGCCGCCAGCGAGCCCGGGGTCGGGGCCATGATCGGCGCGTACTGAAACGGCATGCGCGGATACTGCAGGTGGGCATAGGTATCGGCGAAGCCCTCGCCCGGGTTGGCGGCGTAGTGGCTGCCCTCGTCGCCCGGGAACAGCAGCTGGCGCTGGGCCCGCGCGCAGACGTGCACGTACGACGCCCAGTACTTGGCCCCGTAGCTGAGCGCCGGCCAGGGAGCGTTGCTGCGCAGGCTGGCGATGTGGTGGCCGTACTCGTGCGTAATCGCGTACTCGCGGCTGTAGGGCCCCCCGGGGGGTTCGCGGTCGGGGACGAACATGCGGTGCTGGGAAGCCGAGTAGCAGCCGAGCACCTCTACGCCGCCGCCGCACAGAAGGCTGGCCTCGGCCTGGGTGCCGATGAACACACGCAGCCGGCCGAGCTCCGGACCGTGAACCCGCGTGCCCAGGAAGTCGGCGATCGAGCGGGCCGCGGCGCGGTTCTGGGGTATGTCCGCGAAGGCGGCCGACAGCGCGATCTCCACCGTCTGCCCGCCGACGGGGTAGTGCAGGGTGAGGACCCCGCCGGGCGCCACCGCCGCCGTCGCCACCGGGCGGGTGATCACCCGGTCGCGGAAGAACCATGCCCCGGCGCCGACGGCCCGCGGCGCCTGCGCCCTGAGCGGCTCGATGACCCGAGCCGCGGCGAGCGCCGGCGGCGCGGCCGATCCCCAGACGCAGACCACGGCGGCGGCCATCGCCAGGGCCCACGGGGGCCTTGAACGGCGCGGCGGTCTCACGCCTTTCAGTATGACCATCGGCGCTTCTCACCTTCGCCAGCCGCGGGGCGAACTCCCGGCCGCGGGCTCGCCGGGCTAGCCCTGCTTGCGGGCGATCGCCTTGCCGAGCTCCAGCTTGGACATCCTCGAGCGGCCCTCGATGTCCAGCCGCTTCGCGCGCTCCATGAGCTCCTGCTTGGAGTGTCCCTCGACATCCACCCCGCCCGCGGTGTCACGGGGCCGGGTGCGCGAGCGCGGCGAGCGCTGCTTGGCCTGGGGGTCGGAGGGCCCCTTCCGCTTCTTGGGCTGCCAGCGGTCGCCCACCTTCTCGAACGAGTGCTTCAGCGCGGAGTAGGCCGTCCGGTGGGCGCGCTCGCCGTCGCCGTACTGCTCGACCGCCTGATCGTGGGCCTTCGCCCACGTCCGCTGCGCCTTGGCCGGGGAGCGCCGCAGCGTGGCGGGAAGCTCGCTCTTCTTGGCCTCGCCCTTCCTGGTCGTCTTGGGCATGAGACGGCTCCTCCTGTCTCGATTTCCGGCACTGGGTTATTCCGTTCGAGCCGCCGGCCAAACACCGGGCGGTCAGCCCCTGGTCGGACCCGGGGCCCGGCACCTATCGCTCGGCCAGCTCGAACCGCCCACCGCGCTCGTGACCTGCACCGGTCCCATCGTGCCATCGGCGCCGCCCTCAGCTCCGT
>DATAEY010000039.1:0-26746 GCA_036257715.1 Solirubrobacteraceae bacterium
GCACTCCCGGCAAAGGTTCGCCAGACCGTCTAGCGCTCCAGGGAACCCCATCGCCACCGCTCCGAGAGTCGAGAGCGCCAGCTGCACGTCCTCTAGCGTCGCGTTCTTGGCTTCCAGCGCGAAGCGCCCGACCCACCGGACTGCGGCGCGCTCGTAGAGCTGGTCGTCCTTGCGGAACGCCCAGACGATCCGCAGCGCGTCCCCTAAGCCGACGTAAGGCAGCTCGGCTGCGGCGGCTTTCACGAGCGCGATGTCCCCTGTCTCAAGGGCTCGTCTAAAGCGCGTGTAGGCCGAGCCGCCGCTGGTCAGTGCGAGCAGAGGTTCGCACGGTGGTCAAGGAAGACCCCGCCTGGCCGGCGGGGGTTCGGCCGAGCGGTCCGGCAGTCAGTAGCCGGGCCGGGTGCGGCTGGACCTGGGTGTGCTCGGCGGCAGGCGCAGCAACACGCGCGGAGAGACGTTGTTGGACTCGTCGGACTCGCGGATTCCGTTTAGGGGGTCGACCCGCTGGAGGAACACGAAGCGTCCTCGCAGTCCGGTCACGTCGATCCACTGCTCGTAGTAGGACGCGGGGTACTCGTCGGCCCAGCCGACCGACGTGCCCAGCGTGATTGACCGGCGCCCGGGGTCCTGATTGCAAGCCGGGTAGTGCCGGAAGGGCGGGGAGAAGGGCATAAACAGGCGCTTGCGCAGATCGCGCAGGCAGTAGATGAGCTTCGGGCCGGTCCTCACCAACCTCTGCGGGTTGCCCTGCGGGTCCGCCGACCACAGCTCGAAGCGGGCGGCGTTCTCGAACTTCCAGTAGGGCCCCAGCCTCGGGATGAACTTGAACACAACCCGCGCGCGAGACGAGGGGAAGTCGTAGCGGCGGCGGTCGAAGCCGTAGATGTGCTGGGTCACCGACATCGGGCCGCTGGTCGTGGCGCGCTGACCGAACAGCTCGGCCGGACCCTGGCCCTGGTTGACGATCGAGTTGGCGGCGTGGTAGCGGATCTGGTTTCCGACGCGCTCGAAGTCGCCGCCGTAGGGAGTGCGGAGAATGAGGTCGGGGCAGCGCAGACGCGGGACGCGGTCGGGACGGCAGACCTTCGACCCCTGACCGTGGACGGCGGAGGGGACGAGCGCCGCGATCAGGCAGGTAAGGGCGGGCGCGAGCCAACGGGCGCAGCGTGAGGGCATCGCGGGTCAGTAATGCGCCGTAGTCGCCGGAGTTGCGCTCGGCAGGCAGCCGTCAACTCAGGGCCGCGCCATGCGCCCCCGGGAGCGCCTGGGACCACCACCGCCTGAGACGTTGCGCCTCGCCGGTGTCGGTCGCCCTATAGCGCCCACTCGCGCCGGCGCATGGTCTCGATGACGTGGATCGGCGCTACATCGCGCAGATAGCGGTCCGTGGTGGCCAGGGTCGAGTGGCCCAGCGCATCCCTAAGCACGTTCATGGGCACGCCCTCGCGGGCCAGCTCCGCGGCGTAGGTGTGCCTGAGTCCGTGAGGATGCACACGCTTGTCTATCTGGGCTTTGTCGGCTAGGCGGCGCAGTAGGTGGCGCACGTAGCTCTGCTGTAGCGGCCCACCGTCCAGCTTGCAGAACAGGCGCCGGCGTCCGTTGTTGCCCAGCCGCTGGCGGGGGTCCGTCCATCGCGCTATGAGCGCCTGGGCCTGCGTATCCAGGCCAACAGTCCGTGATCGGTCTCCCTTGCCGTGACGGACCCTGAGAGTCCCGGCGTCGAGATCCTACGTCACGAGGCTCCAGCGCCTCGACGCTCCCGGCTCACCTTCGGAGCCGATCAACCGAAGGAGCCGTGATGAGCGTTGAACGGGTCAAGCGCAAGAGCGGAGAGGTGGTCTGGCGCGTCAGATGGCGCCAGGGCGGGCGGAATCGCGCTCGGGTGCTCGGCAACAAGCGCGACGCGCTCGACTTTGAGGCCGAGATTCGGAGGCAGAGGCGCACAGGGACTCTGGCGCAACTCGACGCCGGCATCGAGACGCTGGACGAGTACGTGGTCGGGACGTGGGCGCCCGCCCACCTGCCGCGCCTCGCGGCCAAAACACGGCAGGATTACGCGGCCACCTATGACCGCCACGTCTCCCCTTCACTCGGCGGGCTGCGGCTGCGCGAACTGACGCCGGAGACGATCGCCCGCTGGCAGGCGAGCCTTCTCGCCGCAGGGGGCGGGCGGGTGGCGGTTCGTCACGCACTGAGCCTGCTGGGGACGATCCTCGAATCCGCGTTTCGCGCTGAGCGCATCACGCGCAATCCGGTCCGGCTCGTAAAGAAGGCGCCACGGCCGCGGCGCGCAGAGATTCGCCCCCTCGGTCCCGAGACAGTCGAGCGCATGCGCGCCGCTGCTTCTCCCCGCGACGCAACGCTCCTCTCCGTGCTCGCCTACGCCGGCCTGCGGCCTGGCGAGGCGCTGGCGCTGCGGTGGGGCGACGTGCGCGAGCGAACGCTGCTGGTCGAGCGGGCGCTCTCGCTCGGGGAAGAGGCCGACACGAAGACCCGGCGGCACCGGACGGTCCGGCTGCTCGACCCGCTCCGACGCGACCTCGCGGAGTGGCGCCTCGCATCCGGTAGACCGGCAGATAGCGCGCTCGTGTTCCCCTCCGCGGAGGGCGACCCCTGGAGCCTGGCGGCCTACCAATCGTGGCGCCGGCGCACCTTCGCTCGCGCCGTGAGGGCCGCGGGGCTTGACCATGCCCGACCCTACGACCTGAGGCATGGCTTCGCATCGCTGCTGCTCCATGAGGGTCGAAGCGTTATCTACGTCGCACGCCAGCTCGGGCACGACGCGCGCCTAACGCTGACGCGCTATGGACACGTCATCGACGAGCTGGAGGACGCTCCGCGGACGGACGCGGAGGCCGCAATTCGGGCCGCGCGGGAGGCGCATGTACCCGTTACGTACCCGCGGGCCCTTCAAAGCCAGCTCTAACCCAGCGGAGGGCAGACGAGAGACCCACGATTAGCAGGGCAACCTCGGGGATGGAGCCAGCCGGACTCGAACCGGCGACCTTCTGGTTGCAAACCAGACGCTCTCCCAACTGAGCTATGGCCCCCGCGTACGAGTCTAGGGCGTCGCCGTGCCACGCTGGCGGCGAGACCATGGCCAACGTCCTCTCTGTCTCCACAACGCGGGGCGCTCGCAGATGAGTCAGACGTTGTTCGAGCGGGAGGTCGAGGGGGTCGCCATCATGCCGCCTCCGCCGGCACCGCACCGGCCGGGCGGATCCATCCGCGGGGTCGTCCAGGCGATGTGGGAGCTGGCCTCGACGTCTCGGGCGCAGAACCCAGCGGCCTGACTCCCGACCAGGCCGAGTGGGCCGACCTGGTCGTGACGATACGAGTGCCCGCACGTCCACGGAACGCGCTACCGGGATTGGAACCTGCCCGATCCCGCCGGCCTTCCGGTCGAGCAGGTCGGGGCCATTCGCGACGAGATCGCCGCGCGCGTGCGCGCGTGCGGGAGCTCGATACCGATTAGAAACGCCCGGGCCGGGCAGGCTTGGCCAAGGAGGTGACCGTCATGGCAAAGGACCACGGCTCCAGCGTCAAGGACGACAAGCAGTACGAGGGGCTGCGCAAGCGCGGCATGAGCAAGCAGCGGGCCGCCCGGATCGCCAACGCACCCAAGAGCAGCCAGCGCAAGGGCGGTAAGAAGTCGAGCTGAGGCCGCGGCGCGGAGCCGGTGCCGCTTCGCCGTATGCTAACCCGGGTAGGAGCCCCGCGAGCCAGACCCCGAGGAGAGCGACATGGCTGACGACGGCTCAAGCGGCGCGGCTACCGAGGCGCCTGCGCAGGAGGCCGATTCCGGGTCCCGGAGTCGAGGCGACGAGCCGCAGGACGGGCGAGCCCAGCCGGCGAAGGTCAGCCGGGCCGAGATCTCCAACTTCGACATCGTCGGCCACTACTTCGACGCGGCGGCCGAGCGGCTGGAGATACCCGAGGACCTGCGTGCGGTCCTGAACTCCTCCTACCGGGAGGTTCGGGTGCAGATCCCGGTCAGGCTGTCCGACGGCAAGATCCACGTCTTCTCGGGCTACCGCGTGCAGCACAACGGGGCCCGCGGGCCGTACAAGGGCGGCGTGCGCTACCACCCGGAGGTCGATCTCGACGAGGTCCGAGCCCTGGCGTCGCTGATGACCTGGAAGACCGCGATCGTGGGAATCCCCTTCGGCGGCGCCAAGGGCGGCGTTGACTGCCCAGCGCACGAGCTGGAGAGCTCAGAGGTGGAATCGATCACCCGCTCGTTCATGGACAAGATCGAGAAGGTGCTGGGCCCCACCCGCGACATCCCCGCCCCGGATGTGAGCACCAACGCCCAGGTGATGGCTTGGATGATGGACGAGTACGGGAAGCTGCACGGCCACACCCCGGCGATCGTCACGGGCAAGCCGATCCCGCTCGAGGGCTCGTTCGGACGCGAGGCGGCGACCGGCCGGGGCCTGGTCTACCTCTATCGCGAGGCGGCCCCGACCCTGGGGCTGAGCCCGGCGGAGACGCGGTTCGTGGTGCAGGGCTACGGGAACGTGGGCTCGTGGGCCGCCCGGATCCTGCAACAGCTCGGCGCGACCCTCGTCGGAGCGTCCGACCACCGGGGGGCGATTCGCAACGATTCGGGCATCGACGCCGAGGCGCTGGCCAGGCATGTGGAGGAGGGCGGCTCCTTGCCCGAATTCGAGCGTGCCGAGGTGATCGACCCCGAAGACCTGCTGGCCATCGAGTGCGATGTGTTCATCCCCGCGGCGCTCGGGGGCATGATCCACGCCGACAACGCCGATCGGCTGGCCTGCAAGATGGTCATCGAGGGAGCCAACAGCCCGACCACCCCCAAGGCCGACGCCATCCTCGCCGACAAGGGCATCTACGTGATCCCGGACGTCATGGCGAACGCCGGGGGCGTGGTCGTCTCCTACTTCGAGTGGGTGCAGAACCTGCAGCACTTCCGGTGGGACGAGCGGGAGGTGAACGACAAGCTCGGGACCGTCATGCGCCGCGCGTACCGCGAGACGGTCGCCCGCAAGGAGGAGGGGATGCCGCTACGGGTCGCCGCCTACCAGGTTGGCATCGAGCGGGTGCTGGAGGCGGCCCGGATGCGGGGATACGTGTAAAGGAAGAGCATGGGAGCGCTCCGGCTGAAGCGCTCCCATCGCGGGCCTTGGCCGTCCGAGGCGCGAACGCCGCATGCTCGGCCGGCGTTCCTGCCGACATCCGCTGCATCGGCAGATTCGGCCGGGAACTGAAGTCGGTTCGGCCGGCGGTGGACGAATGTCCAGCCGCCTGCCCCAACTCACGGCGGGCGCACCACCGCACCGAGGCCGGTCGGCGTCAACCGTCGAAGTCGAAGTCGCGCGGCGGCCTCTGCTCGAACCAGAGGCGGTCGTGCTCCGGCGTCTCCTGTAGGAACTCCGGCGTCTCCTCCAGCACGTCTTCGTCGGCCTCGCGCTCCGACTCCTCCACGGGCGGAGAGCCGGTGGGTTCGGCGGCCGAGCGCTCGGTGGGCGCCGGGGCGGTCGGCTCGGCCGCCGGGGGGGTGGGGTCGTCGGGCGCAGGGCTCGGCTCGGCGGCGGGCGCGGCGGGGTCGGAGCGGGGAGCGCTCGACTCGGTCGGGGAGGCCGCGGCCGGATGTGCGGGTTTGTCGGCCGGCGGCGGCCCGGCGGCGATGGCGCCCGCGCCGTCGACCGCCTCGTCGGCCATCGCCTGCTCCGCATCGAACGGTGCGGTCGCCTGCGGAGCAGGCTGTCCGGGTGACTCGTCAGCCCGCCCCTCCGGCTCGACGGGCGTCGTCTCGGGAACGCTGGCCGAGGGAGCCGCCGGTCCGGCGGCCGCGGTGAGGACCTCCTGGGTCTCGCGCACCGGCGGCCCCAGCGCCTCGCGCTCCAGCCGCGCCAGCTCGCCGGGATCGGCTCCGTGCTGGCGCTTGAGCTCCAGGTGCTCGCGGATCGCCTGGTCCAGAACTCCCATGCCGTCGAAAGCCTACCCGGCGCGGGGGGCGGCTGTGACCGACGGCTCGGCTCCCTCGATGCGGTTCTTGCCCATTCGCTTGGCCCCATAGAGGGCGGCGTCCGCCGCCGCCACCAGCTGCGCGCGATCGCTCGCGGTCTCCGGCAGGGCCGCCACCCCGAACGACGCGCTGATGCGCAGACCGCCGCGGCCGTCGAGCCGCGGAATCTCGAGCGCGGCGATGGCGTCCCGGATGCGCTCGGCCAGGCGGAACGCCCCCTGCAGATCGGCCTCGGGCAGCGCAATCGCGATCTCCTCTCCTCCGTACCGGGCCGGCTCGTCGATCTCTCGCGAGCTCTCGCGCACCACCCGGCCGACCTCGCGCAGGACGAGGTCTCCCTGCTGGTGTCCGAAGGTGTCGTTGATCCGCTTGAAGTCGTCGAGGTCGAACATGATCAGGCCCACGCTGTGGCCGAACCGACCCGCCCGTTCGACCTCTTTCCCGATCACCTCCTGGAAGTGGCGATGGTTCGACAACCCGGTGAGCTCGTCGGTCACCGCCTGCCGCTGGACCAGCTCGTGCAGGTCCACGTTCTCGAGTGAAACCGCGGCCTCCCGGGCCAGATAGTCGAACAGGTCGCGCTCGCCAGCGGTGAACTCTTGCCCGGCGCGCGCCACCGAGACGACCACGCGCGGCCCCGCAACGGCGGGCCCGAGCGCAACCGCGAGGGCCCGCTGCCCGTCGAGGGTGACCTGCTCGGAACGCCCCGATTGGTGGGCCATCCTCTCCGCCGTGCCGATCGCCTCGTCGAGGAAACCGCGGCGGCCGCTGGCTGCGCACTCGAGCACTGGCCCGTCGGGCCCCAGTCGCGTCACCGCGCGACCGTACTCGGCGTCGACCGCGTCGACCGCCGTGCGCACCACGATCTCGAGCAGCCCGTCGCGATCGAGGTTGGAGGCGAAGGTCTCCCCGATCCGCCTGATCGCGTGCTCCAGCCTGGCCCGCTCGCCGGCCTGGCGCTCGGCGCTGTCGGCGAGGCGTCGCACGAGCTCCCACATGCGCGCGAGCACGAGCACGAAGGTGAGGCCCGAGGCGACCACGATCACGGCCACGTCGACGGGTTGTCCGCTCAGCGACTCGGTGCCCATGGCCACGGGCCCGACCAGCGCGGCCGCCGCCAGGCCGAGGATGCGCGCGCGGGTCAGCGTCTCCTGCCGCGCCGGAGCGGGATCCGACATCAGTCGCATGGAGGGATGGAGGGCGGCCGCTCCCCACAGCACGTAGGACAGCGCGTAGGCGCCGTCGACCGGGTTGCCCACCTGGTAGGTGTCGGCCAGGCTGGTCAGCCCGTACACCACGTCGGCGCCCAGTAGGGCGAGGAGGCTGAAGCCCAGGAGGTAGAAGGCGCTCGCGCGCTGGCCCGGGCCCATGGCCAGCCGTGCGACGCTCCCCAGCAGCACGACGTCCATGAGCGGATAGGCGAGCGAGATGAGCATCGCCGCGAGCGACAGCGAGGGGTCGTCGGTGTACTGGTCCATCCAGAGGATCCAGGCCAGGACTCCCAGCCCGATGGCGATGATCAGCGCGTCGATCATCGTGGCGCGGTCGGCACCCTTGGCCCGGGCCCGGATGAGGACGGCGAGCCCGACGGACAGCAGAACGTAGCCCGCGAGGTAGAGGGCGTCGGCGGCCGAGGGGAACGGCTGATCGCCGTAGAGCGACTGGTACACGCTCAGCAACGCGTCGCCCGCCACGAACAGCAGCACACCGCCCGCGAACAGCCACCACGTCAGAGGGCGAGCCGGGCGGTTGCGCCGCACGCCCACCAGGATCGCCCCCACGCAGGCCAGGCCAAAGGCGTCGTAGCCGAAGTTCTGGACGCCGACTGGCAGCAGGAAGTAGACGCCGGTCGCCGCGACGCCGACGATCAGAAACGCGCGCGCGGGCCAGGGCGACCCCGCGCTCGTGCGGGAGGTCGGTTTCGCGGCGCCGCTATCGGGCATGTGCCGCCCGGCCTCCCGCTCGGAACCCCCACCTGCCACACCACGGCTATCGGCTGATGGCTCCCGAGACTTGAAGTCCCGGTCATGGTGCATAGACCCCGGTCGGCGGCCCAGAGGGAGGCCCGCCGCGCCCGGCTACACTGTCGGCGCGCCGCTCCGCATCGCGTCCGTGCGGGGGCCTGCGCGGGGCTATAGCTCAGTTGGGAGAGCGCCTGGATCGCACCCAGGAGGTCGCCGGTTCGAGTCCGGCTAGCTCCATTCCACAAGTTGCCCTGCTAATCACGGATTTCTCGTTCTCCCCCGCCGCCGGGCTAGAGCTGCCTTTCAAGGGGCTCGCGGATACGAAACGGGTACGTGCGCCTCCCGCGCGGCCCGAATCGCCGCCTCCGCGTCCGTCCGCGGGGCGTCCCAGAGTGCCGTCAGCGCCCGCTCCCCGGGGCTGACAGGGCATAAGACCCGAGAAGACCGCCTGGTACGAGGCCGTTCACCGCAGCGCGCTGCCGGCGACGTATCGGGCTGGGGATAGTCCGGTACTTCCGTACGGACACCCTCACCCCACTCGCGATCTACTGCCTCCTTGCGGGACTCGCGCGCATGATCCGCTCGGCATCGTCCAACCGGACCATCCGCTCGGATGACCGAGCCCGCGCCACGAAGACCCCCGCCCGGGCGGGCCTGTCGTCATGGATCACTCCAACTCACTTGCCGCCGCCCCGCAGTTGGCGCACGACCGCCGATAGGTCGGGGCGTCGCCGGCCAGCTCGGCGCAGGGCTCCTACCTGGTTGCCCGGACCAGACGTCGCAAAGGCCCTGGTGTTCGTGCGCAGGTGCCGGGGCCTCCACAGCCTCCAGCGGGGCTCGAGCGCCCGTGCCACCGAGGCCTGGGGGCGGGGATCGAAGAACTCGTGGTGGCGTTGGTTGGGCCGCCAACCCAACGCCAGCAGGTCGCGAAACAGCAGCATCGGGCGGGTGCGGGTCATTTCGCCGCGCGAGTAGCCGGCGTAGAAGCGCACGGCGGTATCGACGTGGGCGATCGGCAGCGACGGGACCGCCCAACGAAGCTGGTAGCTGCCATCCGACTCGATCCGCACCCGCGAACCCGGCTCGTGGAAGACCACTTCACCCCGGGGTCCACCGGCCACGGCGTCGTCCATGACGTCCCAATCCAGGCCGACCTGGCGGACGGTGAGCGGCCGCCTGCCCTCGTTGTCGAGGGTCACCACAAGCTCGGCGCTTCCGTCCTCGGCGATGACGGGGTCGGCGCTGATCTCCAGCCGGGGTCGATCCAGCCACTCCCGGCGTAGCGTGACGACCAGGGCCACGACGGCGATCGCCGCGGCGATGATTGCGAGCGCCAGAGCCGTCATCTCATCCAGAGGTGCCGGGACCGTAGCGGACCGGACGGCAGGACACTGTCATCCCCCAGTGGACGAGCCCACGGTCGCTAGACCGCCGCTCCGACCCGTGGTTCGGTCACCCGTAAGCTGACCGTGGACTTTCCTCGCGCTGCGAGTCAGCCAGCGCTTCGCCGGGACACGCCAGACCCGGCGGGCTCCGCGATGAATATCGCCGCGCGAGGCGGTCTCAGTTGTGGATCCGAGCAACAGGAGGATGGAATGGCCGAGACCGAAGCCGCCACCCGGATCAGCCAGGTGGCCACCGTGCTGGTGCCGGTCGGCGACCAGGACCGGGCGCTCGAGTTCTATCTCGACACGCTGGGATTCGAGAAGCGCACGGACACCCCGTACGGGGACGGCGAGCGCTGGGTCGAGGTGGCGCCGCGGGGCGCCGCGACGACGATCGCGCTGGTGCCGCCCCGCGAGGGCGAGACCGCCGGGATCGAGACCCGCGTGAGCTTCACCTCGCAGGACATCGACGCGGACCATGCTCATATGCGTGCCCGCGACGTCGACGCGGATCCGGAGGTCATGCGGATGGGAGACCCGGTGCCACCGATGTTCTTCTTCCGCGATCCCGACGGCAACCGGTTCTTCGTCATCGAGCGGGACTGACGAGTCGCGCCGGCATCCAACCCGGGGACGATCGACGGGCCCCCGCGCCTGTCGGCCCCGGAGCTGGTGCCTGAGTCCGGCCGCCGGCGCAGCCGGTCCAGCCTCTCCGCGACGGTTCGGCGCCGGACCACCCAGCGGCATCGGGGCGAGCGCCCGGAGGGTGGAGCTCGCCCGCGCCGGTCAGCGCCCGGTCGGGCCGGCGAAGCGCACCAACGTCCCCCCTCCGGTGCAGGCGTAGTTCTGCGGGACCCTCGGGACCAGCCGGCAGTGGTAGACCCTGCCGTTGGCCACCAGGGTCGCCACGCTCATGCGCTGCCTGAACCGGGTCTGAAACGCCGCGCCCACCGCGCCCGCCTGAGTGCAGGTGAAGGCGGCGCGCACGTAGCCGGTGATCAGGATGCTCACCGACAGCGAGGACACCCCCCCGGGCGGGGTGGAGCAGCGCCGGGTGGTGGTGGGGTCGCCGAACACGAAGGCCAGGCGCCCGGGGGCGCGGATCGAGGCCACGGCGTTGAGGGTCACGCTGTAGACCGAGCCGCCCAGGCTGAAGCGCGGGGCGCTGAGGCGGTAGGCGCCGCGGAGGCTGAGGGGGACCGGGAAGACGTTGAGCACGCGCATGTTGGTGCCCGGCAGGTTGGCGGTCAGGCGCTTGTTGGAGGCCCCGCCGGCCAGGCTGAAGGACACCCCGCACAAATGCTCGGTGCCCACGCAGCGCGCCGTGGCCGAGCCGACGGCGGCGCGGGCGCCCTGGGCCTGGGCGCCGGGGGCCAGCGGCCCCGCCACCGCCAAGGCGGCCACCGCCGCACCGGTCGCTGCACGCCGAACAGACTTCATGTGGCCTCCTTGGTCTCGCAAGTTCGATCGCATCGCCGGCTTCGACCCTACTGGTGAACGCCCGCGCGGTTCAACCGCGGTGGCGACCTATGCTGGACGCCGTGGACGCGCTCAGCGAGCGGCGAGCGGCAGAGGTGCCGGCCGGGACGATCGAGTACCGGGAGGGCGGCAGCGGGCCGCCGGTCGTCTTCGTCCACGGGGTCGGGGTCAACGGCGACCTCTGGCGCAACGTCGCCCCCAGGCTCATGGGCGGGCGTCGCTGCGTCGTTCCGGATCTGCCGTTCGGATCGCATTCGCGCCCGCTGCGTGAGGGCGCCGACCTGTCGCTGCCCGGCATGGCCAGGATCGTGGCCGACTTCCTCGCCGCCCTCGGCCTGGAGGACGCCGCGCTGGTCGCCAACGACACCGGGGGCGCGGTCGCGCAATGGCTCGTCGGCCACCACCCGGAGCGACTCGCGGGACTCGTCCTCACGTCCTGCGACGCGTTCGAGAAGTTTCCGCCCGCCCCCCAGCGCTATCTGGAGGTGGCCGCGCGTTGGCCGGCGCTGATGTGGTTCGTGGCCTGGTCGGTCCAGTTCAAGCCCGTCCAGCGGCTGCCGACGGCGTACGGGTGGGCCAGCCGGAGCGCGATAGACCCGGCGATCATGCGCTCGTACACCGACCCGGTTCGCAGGGACCCGGCCGTCCGCAGGGACCTGGTGCGCCTGCTGCGCGCAGTCGACACCCGCTACACCTTCGAGGCGGCCGAGGGGTTGCGGGGTTTCGACAAGCCCGCGCTGGTCGCCTGGGCGGCCGAAGACAGGCTCTTCCCGCTGGAGCACGGAAGACGGCTCGCCCAGCTGCTGCCGCAGGGCTCCTTCATCACCATCCCCGACAGCCGGACCTTTATCCCCGAGGACCAGCCCGAGCACCTGGCCGCGGTCGTGCGAGATTTCCTGGCCGATCGCCTCAGTGGTGGGCCATGGCGGCGATCCGCCGCGCCGCCCAGCCGGCGAGACGAGGCGAGACCCGCTTGATCGCGTAGGCGATCCAGGCCTCGGCCGCCACGGGGGCCACGGTGCGGTCTCGGTCCAACGCCCGCAGGATGTTGCGGGCGACGCGCTGCGGCCCGTAGTTGCGCCGGGCGTAGAGCGCGACCCAGCCGCTCGCGCGCCGCCGGATCGGCCAGCGCCCCGCGCACTCGGGCGTTGCGGGTGATCGGGGTGTTGATGATGCCCGGGCAGATCGCCGTGACCCCGATGCCGTGCGGGCGCAGCTCCTCGCGCAGCGTCTCGCTCAGACCGAGCACCGCGAACTTGGTGGCCGAGTAGGCGACCGACGGGCTGGCGAAGAATCCCGCCATCGAAGAGAGGTTCACGACGTGGCCGCCCGCGCCGCGCGCGACCATCCTCGGCACGAAGAAGTGGCAACCGTGCACCACCCCCATGACGTTTATGGCCACGATCCAGTTCCAGTCCTCGAGCTCGGTGTCCAGGAAACTGGCGCGGAGCCTGACCCCGGCGTTGTTGACCAGCAGGTCGACGGCGCTCGCCTGGGCGTGCACCGCCTCGGCGAACTCACGCATCTGGTCGGCAGAGGCGACGTCCACCCGGCGGGCGAGGACGCCGGCGCCGCGGTCGCGAGCCGTGGTCTCGACCTCGGCCAGGCCCGCCTCGTCGAGGTCGCAGATCACCAGGTCGGCCCCGCGGCGAGCCGCCAGCAGGGCGGTCGCGCGCCCGATGCCGCTGCCCGCGCCGGTGACCAGGACGGTCCGACCCCGCAAATTGGAGGTATCCGTCGGTCAGCCTCTCGCTCGGCGTGTGCGGGTCACGCCTGGTCGGCGCCTTCGTCGAACCGGCCCCCGGTCACGGCGCCCCGCCCAGCCGGCGCCCCTGCCGGTAGCCCGCCGTGACCCCCTCGGGGGTGCGGCGGTGGTCCATCAGGTTGGCGCCCAGCGCGCGCGTCGCCTCGCGGTCGGGACCGACCACCCGCACCGCCGCGGCGTGGCCGCGGACCGCCTGGGCCTCAAGCGCCGCCCGGGCGCGAGCCCACGTGGCCAGGCCACCCACCAGCCCCCGCGTCGCGGCGAGCGACCCGCCGCACGGGTTGAGGCACAGCACGCTGTCGCCCGCCCGGACCGGCGCGACGTCGATGTTGGTGAGGCTCCAGGCGCCGCCGTCGGCGTAGTCGCGCCCTTCGATGCTGACGGGTCGGAACACGCCGGGGATGGCGCACGAGGCCTTCACCGCCTCGGCCACGGTGGCGTCGGGGGCGTCGGGCGTCCCGAACACCACCCGACGCCCACTGGCGCGCTCCACCGCCACCACGAACAGGCGGCCGTCGAAGCGACCGCCGAGATCGCCGATGCGCTCGCCCAGTCCGTACGGGTCGTCGCGGCCGGTCGGAGCCCGCGCCAGCATGGCGGCGCGGACGAAGGCCCCGGCGGGTGCCGTCATCCGCAGCGCGGCGGCCGCGAGCGGGGCCGCCGGCGCGAGCAGGCGCTCCGCCCCGCCAGCGGAGGGATCGCCCGTGGCGGCGCCGTTCGCCGCCCGCTCGGTCGCCGGCTGCGGGTCGCGCGGACCCCGGGGGCGGATCCCGGCGGCGAGTGCGGCCGCCACGATGGATCCCGCCGAAGTCCCCACGAAGTGGCGGCACCGGCGGAAGTCGGCGTCCGAGACGCTCTCGATGCCCGCCAGGACCCCGCTCATCCAGGCTCGGCCCAGGGCGCCGCCGGCGCCAAGCACCAGCACGTCCGGGCGCCTGATCGGATTCGGCCGCTGCCGATCGGACGCCTCCACGCCCACGCAAGCTACCGGACGCCGGGCTCCAGCCGTCGGATGATCGGTTGGCCGTCGGGACTCGCCTCCGCGGACCGCGCGATAGGGTCCTTACCGTGCCCTCCCGGCGCCAGCAGGCATCCATCGAGGCCCCGGTGCAGGACGTGTGGCGACACGCCGGGGACCCCGCGTGCCACCCGGAGTCGGTCACAACGTCACCAGCGTCACCGGCCTGGCCGGGATCGTTCCGGGCGCCGACTTCCGCCAGACCATCCGAACACCGGTCGGCCGTCTCTTCTTCCCGGCCACTGGCCTGACCACCTTGGCCGAGCCGTCGCTCACCGGAGGCTGCCTGTGCGGCGGCGTGCGCTTCGAGCTCACCGAGCCGGCGCCGGCCGCCGGCTACTGCCACTGCACCCGCTGCCAGCGGCGCACGGGAACTGCCGCCTCGGCCCAGGCACGCATCGACGGGCACACCTTCCGGCTGGTCCGAGGCACCGAGCTGGTGAAGGCCAGCCCGGCGAGACGACGCTGCGCGGGATCAGGCCGTCGAAGAACACGAGGTCTCCGCAGAAGCATGCGCGCCCTTCGGGCGCGGTGGTGAGGAAGGCCAGGTGGCCCCCCGCGTGCCCGGGCGTCTCGATCGCTGGATCCGCTCCCAGAGGCGCATGGCCCGGCACGTTACGGTTTCGCCACTTCGGCGATGATGCGAGGCGGTGGCTGAACGGATCGTCAGGGGCGTGCTGGTGGCCGGCGCAGCCTTCTTCCTGGTCATCGGCGTCTGGGCGCTGGCCGACCCCACCTCGTTCTACACGCAGGTCGCCACCTTCCCGCCCTACAACCGGCACTTCCTGCACGACGTCGGCGCGTTCAACCTCGGACTGGCGGCCGCCCTGGCGCTGGGGCTGACCCGCTGGCCGGGCCGTCGCGTCGCCCTGTGGGCAGCCGCGTTGGCCGCCGTGCTGCACGCCGGATCCCATTTCGCGGACCGGCACCTCGGCGGGCACAGCAGCGACCCGCTCGCGCTCTCGCTGATCGCGGCGGCCCTGATTGGCGCCGCGATCCTGGCAACTCGCGGGCCCGAACCCGCGAGGGAGGTGACACAGGATGCGACTGACTCGCCGGCTGCGCGCCTACGGCGCGATCGCTCCGCGCGGACGACGCAACCGGACTGACGCCCTGCGCTATCTGCTCCGCCGACCAGCCCTCCTGGCGGCCATCGGCAGCTACGAGACCGCGGTCATGGTCAGCAACCGGGTCGAGCCCAGGCTCAAGTACCTGGCCACCCTCAAGGCGTCGGGCATCGCCGGCTGCCCGTTCTGACTGGACATCGGCTCTGCCGTGTGCCGAGCGTTAGGCATCGACGAGGAGACACTGGCCGAGCTGCCTCGTCACCAGGCCAGCGACCGGTTCATCCCGCTCGAGAAGGCGGCACTGGACCTGGCCGTGGCGATGACCGGCTCGCCGGCCGAGGTAGGCGACGACCTTCGCGACCGCCTGCTGGCGGAGCTCACCCCGGGCCAGTTCGCCGAGCTGGTCTCGGCCATCGCCTGGGAGAACCACCGGGCCCGGCTCAACCGCGCGCTCGGGGTGCGCGGGATGGGGTTCGCCGACGGGGCCTTTTGCCTCCTGCCCGAGCGCACCGCCCCGGTGGCCCCGGCCGACGTGCGCGGTCAGCGGTAGACGGGCAGCATCGCTCTGTATCATGCCGCGGCTCCGGCTCCTGGAACGACGCCGGCCTTTGCCTGCTCTCCTGCCCGGGAGGCGGCGCCGGGCCCGGCGCGCTCCCTCCGACCGCGATCAGAAACGGAGCAATGCCTTCCCGATCCAGCATTCATCCCAGATCGGCCCACGCCTCGCTTCGCCTGGCCGCCGGCCTGACCGTTCTCGCCCTCCTGGCACCGGCCGCCGCCGGCTGCGGGGGCGGCGGCGGCCAGCAGGGCAACACCGCCACCACCAAGCAGAACAAGACGGGTACCACGGGGCGCAAGCCGGGGCCCAAGGCGCCGCGCGGCGGGGCGGTCAGCGCCTTCTCGGTCAAGGTGCTCAACTCCGACCGTGCCCAGCTGACGGTGGTACTCAAGAACGGCCAGCCGCTGGTCCTGCGGGTCAACCAGGTGTCGGGCACCAACACCACCAAGGTCGGCAAGGTGAAGCTGGGCAACAAGCCCGCCGGGCGGTCGGTCATCGTCTGGGACCTCAAGGTCTCCGGGCACAAGCTCGATCCCGGCCGCTACACCGTGGTCATGCGGGCCGGCAAGGCCGGGCGCTCGAAGCCGGTCGCGATCACCGTCCCCGGCTAGGCGCCGCTCGAAGAGCGCCTGCTGCCGAACCGGCATGACCGGGCGGCCGCGGATCTTCACCGTCGGCCATTCGACGCAGGATCTGCTCGGACTGCTCGGACTGCTGCGTGCTCACGGCGTCGAAGCGCTAGCCGACGTGCGGGCCCACCCCGGCTCGCGCCGGATGCCCCGATTCAACCGGGAGGAGCTCGGACGCGAGCTCGCCGGGCGGGGGATCGGCTACCGCCACCTCGCCGAGCTGGGCGGGCGCCGTCGGCCGGCACCGGGCGGACCCAACCAGGGATGGCAGGTGGAGGCGTTCCGAGGCTACGCCGACCACATGGCGTCCGCCGAGTTCGAGGCCGGGCTGGAGCGCCTTCAGGCGATGGCGCGCGAGCGGCCGACCGCGATCATGTGCGCCGAGGGCCTGTGGTGGCGCTGCCACCGGCGACTGGTGGCCGACGCCCTGGTGATCCGGGGCTGGGAAGTCATCCACATCGCCCCGGACGGCGGCGCGACGGCCCACGAGCTGACGTCGTTCGCCGTGCCGGACGGCATGCGGCTCACCTACCCGCCCGCGCAGGCCCCGCTGCCGCCGGGCTGACCGCCGCGTCCAGTCGCCGGGCGGCGATCTCGACCGCTCGGGGGTTGCTGTCCACCAGCACGAACCGCCGGCCCAACCTGGCGCACACCGCGCCCAGGGTGCCCGAGCCAGCGAAGAAGTCCAGGCACCAGCCACCGGGGCGCGATGACGCAGCGACCAGCCGGCGCACCACGCCCTCCGGCTTTTGGGTGGGGTAGCCGGTCTTCTCCGCGCCCCCGGTGGGCACGATGGTGTGCCAGAAGACATCGGTGGGGCGCTTGCCGCGGGCCGCCTTCCGCGGTCCCACCAGCCCCGGGGCCATGTACGGCTCACGCTCGACGGCATCGGCGTCGAACCAGTGGCGTCCCGCCTCGCGGACGTAGACCAGGATCGTGTCGTGCTTGGCCGGCCAGCGCCGCCGAGGCTTGCCACCGTAGTCGTAGGCCCAGATGATCTCGTTGAGAAAGCAGTCCCGGCCGAACAGCTCGTCGAGCAGCAGCTTGCAGTAGTGGGCCTCGCGGTAGTCGATGTGGAAGTACAGCGTGCCGTGGGTCGCGAGCAGCCGCCGGGCCTCCCGGAGTCGCGGCTCGAGGAAGCCCATGTAGTCGGCCAAATCGTCGTCGTAGGCCAGGGAGTGCAGCACCCGTGAGCGGTAGCGCCGGCCGCCGAAGCCGGTGCGCTCCCCGCGGGGATCGGCCCGGGTGATGAGGGTCTGCCGGCGCCGCGTCGACCCGGTGTTGAAGGGCGGGTCGATGTAGACCAGGTCGAAGCGGCCCGCCGGCAGCAGCGGAAGCACCGCGGCATTGTCGGCCTCGATCAGGAGGTCGTCGTCAAGGGCGATCGGCCGCCCGGCGAGATCTCCCCCGCCCAGGATCCTCACCCGGCGACCGTAGCGGGAACGGCGGCCAGAGCGTCCCGCCACGGCGGCCGCATCGCCCCATGAGACGCCCGACGGTGGCGGCCAGCGGGTCGCTCTGGCAGCGTGTCGGGTGCCATGCCCGCCCCGACCGATCGGACCCCGCCGCGCTCCCGGGTGCTGCCCCGTGCGCTCCTGCTGGCGCTCGCCGCCGCGGCGGCGCTGGCCGTCGGCCTGGCGCTGCTGTCGAACCGGAACGGATCGCCCCTGCGGCCCCCGTCGGGCGAGCGCGCCGGAACCCTCGATCCCCTCGTCTATCGGTCAGGGGACGACGAGGCGTACGAGCGCCGCGCTGCGGCTGGCGAGAGCCATATCCTGTTCGCCCGCAGCCCTGGGGGCGTCGAGGCGACCGCCCGGCGGGTGGACCGGTGGCGGGCTGCGATCGAGACCGCCGCCGGCGCCGATGACGTCGATCCCGACGTGCTGGAGGCGATCGTGTTTCTGGAGAGCGGCGGGCGCCCCGACGTCATCGCGGGCGGCGACCCGGCCAACGCCGCCGGGCTGACCCAGATAGTGGCCGAGACCGGGCAGAGCCTCCTGGACATGCACATCGACCTGGCGGCCTCCCGGCGGCTGACGCGCCGCTACGCGCGCGAGCTTGGCCGCGGCCATCCGGTCGCGGCGTCACGGGCGCTGGCGGCGCGCCGGCGGGTGGACGACCGCTTCGTGCCGCCCAAGGCGCTGGCCGCGACCGTACGCTACCTCTCGCTGGCCAGGCGTCGGTTCGGACGCGACGACCTGGCCACGGTCTCGTACCACATGGGCATCGGCAACCTGGACGGCGTCCTTCGCGCCTTCGGCGAGGCGCAGCCTAGCTACGCCCGGCTGTACTTCGACTCGTCCCCGCTGCGCCACGCCGGCGCCTGGACGAGGCTGGCCCGCTTCGGGGACGACTCCTCGACGTACTACTGGCGCATCCTCGCCGCCATGGAGATCATGCGCCTGCACCGCGACGATCCCCGCGAGCTCGCTCGGCTCAACGGGTTGCAGACGGCCAAGGGCTCGGGGGAGGAGGTCCTGCACCCCGGGGCGCAGACAGAGGCGTTCACCGATCCCGACGCCATCGCCCGGGCACGCGACGACGGCGCGCTGGTGGCGCTCCCGCCCGCGGCGTCGCTGGGCATGAGGCGCGACGCGCGGATGGGCGAGCTGGCGCCGCGGTTGGAGCAGCGCCCGGCGCTGTACTTCGCGGCGCGCCCCGAGGTGGTTCGGGTCGCCCGCTACATCGCCGCGGGCGTGCGTCGGATCAGCGGCCGGCCTGAGCCGCTGACCATGACCAGCGCGGTGCGCGACGAGCGCTACCAGAGGCTGCTCGGCCTCAGCAACCCCGAGGCCACCCACGCCTACTCCCTGCACACCACCGGCTACGCCTTCGACATCCTGCGCCGTTACCGGAACCGGGCGCAGGCCGTGGCGCTCCAGTTCATGCTGGACCGCCTGCAGGCCCTGGACCTGATCGCCTGGGTGCGAGAGCCCGCGGCGATCCACATCACGGTGGGCGGCGAGGCCGCCTCGCTGGTGCGACGCCCGCGCGGCTAGCCCGCCTAGACCAGGCTGCGGACCGCGTCCACCGCCGCCTGAGCGGTCACGCCCAGGCGGGCGAGCACCTCGGCGCCCGGCGCGGAGGCCCCGAAGCGGTCCACCCCGACCGAGCGGTCCACCCACCGATCCCAGCCCATGGTGGCCGCGGCCTCTATCGAGACGCTGGGGACGCCGGGTGGGAGCACGGACTCGCGGTAGTCGCGCTCCTGCGCAGCGAACAGTTCCCAGCTGGGCATCGACACGACACGTGCGGCGACGCCGTCCGTGTGCAGCAGGTCACGTGCCGCCAGGGCTACGCCGACCTCGGACCCGCTGGCCACCAGGACCGCGTCGCCCGGCTCGCCGCCCGCCAGCACGTACGCGCCGCGGGCCAGCCCGCCCGCGCCGCCGAGCCGGGCGCGGTCCAGGACGGGGACGCCCTGGCGGGTCAGAACCAGGCAGGCGGGGCCGTCGAGGTCCTCCGCGATCACCCGCCACGCCTCGGCCGTCTCGGCCGCGTCGGCGGGGCGGATCACCGTCAGCCCGGGGATGGCGCGCAGCGAGGCGAGCTGCTCGACGGGCTGGTGGGTCGGCCCGTCCTCGCCCAGCCCCGGCGAGTCGTGGGAGAACACCCAGGCGACGCGTAGGCCCATGAGAGCCGACAGGCGGATCGCGGGGCGCATGTAGTCGGAGAAGACCAGGAACGTCGAGCCGTACGGCCGGACGATCCCTCCGTGTAGCGCCAACCCGTTCACCGCGGCGCCCATTGCATGCTCGCGCACGCCCCAGAACACGTTGCGCCCGGCGGAGGTCGGCGAGTACGCCGACTCTCCCTCGAACGTCGTCTTCACCGATTCGGTGAGGTCGGCCGAGCCGCCGATCATCGTAGGCGCAAAGGGGGCGAGCGCCTGCATCGCCCGACCGCCCGCCACCCGGGTGGCCAGCTTGGCGCCCTGGGCCGGGTCGAACCGCGGCAGCGCCGCCGCCACCCCCGGCCTGGGGCGGCCCGACCAAGCCCGCTCCCACTCCACCGCGCGCGCCGGATCCCGTGCCCGCCAGCGCTCGAAGCGCTCCCGCCACTCGGCCTGCAGCCGCGCCCCGTGGACGGCCACCGACGCGAAGCGGGCATAGACCTCGTCCGGCACGTGGAAGGCGCGGTCGGGGTCCCAGCCGAGCGCCCGCTTGGTCGCGCGCACCTCGTCCGCGCCCAGGGCCGCGCCGTGGGCGCCAGGCGTCCCCTGCTTGGCCGGGGCGGGATAGCCGATCACCGAGCGCACCCGGATGAGCGAGGGCCGGCGATCCTGCTCGCAGGCCTCTCGCAGCGCGCCCTCGACCGCGTCCAGGTCGTTGGCGTCCACCGTCGCCGGGACCCGCCAGCCGTAGGCGCGGAAGCGCGCGCCCACGTCCTCGCCAGCGAACGCCAGCCCCGTGTCGCCGTCGATGGTGATGCGGTTGTCGTCGTACAGGCAGACGAGGCGGCCCAGGCGCAGATGGCCGGCGAGGGACCCCGCTTCGGCGCAGACGCCCTCCATCAGGTCCCCGTCCGAGCACAGCGCGAACACCCGGTGGTCGCAGACCTCGGCGCCGTAGCGCTCGCGCAGGAAGCGCTCGGCCATCGCGATCCCCACCGCGTTGCCGAAGCCCTGGCCCAGCGGACCGGTGGTCGTCTCGACGCCCGGTGTGGCGCCGGCGCGATCGCGTTCGGGGTGTCCGGGCGTGCGCGTCCCCCAACGTCGGAACCCGCGCAGGTCGTCCAGCGACAGGTCATAGCCGCACAGGTGCAGCGCCGCGTAGAGCAGCATCGACCCGTGTCCCGCCGAGAGGACGAAGCGGTCGCGATCCGGCCATGAGGGATCGGCCGGGTTGTGGCGAAGCACTCGCGCGTAGAGGACGTAGGCGACCGGCGCCATGGCCATCGGCATGCCGGGGTGGCCCGAGCCGGCGGCCTCGACCGCGTCCATCGCAAGGGTTCGGATGGTGTCGACGCACAGGCGGTCGGAGTCGCCTGGCGCCCGCGGGCGCATCGTGCGATGGGCCGGCTCGTGAGCCGCCGCAGCGCCCGCCGGGGGAGGCTGGCCTGTGACGACCGGCGGCGGCGGGTTCACCGGCGCATCTTCCCGCGCCGTCCGGACGCGGCCGCCCCGCGGGTCGAATCAGCGCGCCGGGGCCGGAGCGGCCGCGGGCGCCTCCTGGCCGGCGTCCCGGGCGGCGCCGCGGATGGCCCCGCCAGGGCACTCGGCCGCGGCGACCTCGCGGCGGGGATCGCGCACGCCGACCGCCGACACCGCGCCCCCGATCAGCATGAGGATTCCGGCCAGGGCGGTCGCCGCACGGAAGGCGTCCATCGAGGCGGCATCGAGCGCGGCGGCGACCCGCGTCCGCTTGGACGCCGGCACGCCACCCCGACCGAGAACACCCGGCGGCGGCCGAACAGGTCGGCCAGCGACCCGCCGACCAGCATCAGCGAGTCAAGCCGTAGCCCGCCGCACCCCGGCGGCATAGGATTGACTCTATGGCCGAGCGAAAGCTGCGCTGCATGGTGGAGATCCCCAAGGGGAGCCGCAACAAGTACGAGTGGAGCGACGAGGTGGGGGCGATCACCTTCGACCGCTTCCTGTTCTCGTCGGTGGTCTATCCGCTCGACTACGGGATGATCCCCGACACGCTGGCCGAGGACGGCGATCCGCTCGACGCGATGGTGGCCGTCTCCGAGCCGACCTTCCCCGGCTGTGTGATCCCGGTCAAGCCCATCGCGCTGTTCAAGATGCGAGACGACAAGGGGATCGACGACAAGATCATCTGCGTGCCGCTCCAGGACCCCAACTGGAACCGCTGCGAGACCCTGGAGGACCTCCCCGAGCAGCTGCGCGACGAAATCTCGCACTTCTTCGAGGTCTACAAGACCCTCGAGGACAAGGAGGTGGAGGTCTACGGCTGGTTCTCGCGCGAGGACGCGATCGAGGTGATCGACGATTCGCGCCGGCGCTGGCGGGAGCGGCAAGACGGCGACGGCGACGGCGACGGCGACGGCGACGGCGGCTGACCATGACGGACGCCTACAGGACGCCCGACGAGCGCTTCGCGAACCTGCCGGACTTTCCGTTCGAGCCGCGATACCGAGACGTGAACGGGCTGCGGCTCGCGCACGTCGAAGCCGGAGACGGGCCGCCGGTCGTCTTCTTCCACGGCGAGCCGACGTGGTCGTTCCTGTGGCGCAAGGCGATCCCGGCAGTCCGGGACGCCGGTCATCGGTGCATCGCCCCCGACCTGGCGGGCTTCGGGCGCTCCGACAAGCCGACCGACGTGGGCTGGTACTCATACGAGCGCCACGTCGAGCTCATGCGTGAGCTGGTGGAGGGCCTGGATCTGCGCGAGGCGACCGCCGTGGTGCACGACTGGGGAGGCCCGATCGGGCTGAGGCTGGCGGTGGAGCACCCGGACCGGATCGCCCGGATGGTGATCCTCGACACCGGGCTGTTCACCGGGCGTCAGCGCATGAGCGACGCCTGGTTCGCCTTCCGCGACTTCGTCGAGCGCACGGAGGATCTGCCCGTGGCGATGCTGGTCCGACGCGCGTGCAAGGTCGATCCCGGCGACGACGTGGCCGCCGCGTACGACGCGCCGTTCCCCGAGCCGCGCGCCAAGGCCGGGGCGCGGGCCTTCCCGTTGATGATGCCGCTGAAGCCCGGAGACCCGGGAGGCGACGCCGGCCAGCGCGTGCTCGAAGCCCTGGCGCAGGACGGACGGCCGATGCTGTTCCTGTGGGCCGACTCCGATCCGATCATCTCGCCCGAGGTCGGTCGCCGCTTCACGCAGCGCCTCGGCCGCGGCGAGCCGGAGCTGATCCCGGAGGCGTCGCACTTCCTCCAGGAGGACCAGGGCGAGCTGATCGGGCGGCGGATCGCCGACTGGCTGGGCTCGGCGCCGTCCTGATCGCCGGTCAGGCCCCGTGCCCGGGCACGCCGGGCGCCTCCCCGGACTCGACCACGGTCGGCTGGCCGCCGCCCCGGCGCGCGAGCCCGGGATCGGACGCGGCGGCGCGCGCCTCGTAGGCGGATCGGGCCGACCGGTCGGCCTGCCAGGTCACGTGCTCGACGCCCAGGCGCCGGCCGATGGCCTCGCTCAGGCGCCGGGGCAACGCCCGCATCGCCGCGTTGATAGCCCCGAGCGAGCGCGGGACCCAGACGTCGACCCGCGGGCGCTTGAGCGCGTCCACGATTGCCTCGGCCACATCCTCGGGCTCCACCTCCGCGACGCCCCGCGGCGACTCGTAGCCGGCGATCATCTCGGTCTTGACGACCCCGGGGATGACGATCGAGAACTCGAGCGGCATGCCCCGGTGCTCGGCCCGCACCGCCTCGGTCAGCCCGACCACGCCGTGCTTGGTGGCGGCGTAGCTGGCGATACCCGGCGGCGACAGGTGTCCCGCCGAGGAGGCGACGTTCACGAGGTGGCCCTCGGGGCGCTCGCGCAGCCGCCCGACCCCGAGCCGGGTCCCGTTGACGACCCCGACCAGGTTGACGTCGATCATGCGCCGGGTGGCGAGGTCGTCCTCTTCGAGGAAGGGCCCAAGGTGAAGGATGCCGGCGTTGTTGACCAGCACGTCGAGCGGCCCCAGGCGCTCGGCGACCGTGTCGAGGAAGGACTCGAACGATGCCCGGTCGGTCACGTCGAGCGCGAGCCCCACGCAGCCGTGACCGGTCTGCTCGGCGGTGGTCCGGGCCAGCTCGGCGTCGATGTCGCCGATCGCCACCCTGGCTCCCTCGCGAGCCAGGGCGCGGGCGGTCGCGCGGCCGATCCCGCGGGCGCCGCCGGTGACCGCCACGACCTTCCCGGTCAGCGTGCGGGACCGCCGGGCCATCCGGGCCTCAGCTTGCCGCCTCGACGCGGTCGGTGGGCTCTTCGGTGTCGGACGCCGGCGGCGGGCCGCCGGCGTCCGCCGCGCGCGCCTCGTAGGCGGCCCGCGCGCTGCGGTCGGCCTCGCTCAGCACTCCCTCGCTGCGAAACAGCTTCGACATCAGGATCCCGGCACGGGCCGGCAGCACCGCCCCGATCCTCCACAGGACGCCGAGGGAGCGCGGCACGTAGACGTCGATGCGCGGACGGCGCAGCGTCTCGACGATCGCATCCGCGACCTCCTCGGGCTCGACGACCTTGACCGCGCGGGTGCTGGCGAGGCCCGAGGCAAGCTCGGTGTTGACCACTCCCGGCATGACCACCGACACGTCGATGCCGAGGTCCCGGTTCTCCAGCCACACCGCGTAGCTGAGCCCCACGACGGCGTGCTTGGTGGCGACGTACGTGGCGCCGCCCTTGAACGGAGCCCGCCCGACGTAGGAGGCCAGGTTCACGACGTGCCCGCTGCGCCGCGGTCGCATGCGCGCCACTGCCAGCTTGGTCCCGGTGATCACCCCGTGCACGTTGATGTCGAGCTGGCGGGCGGCGGTCCGATCGCTCTCCTCGTGGAACGGGCCCAGCGGCATGATCCCGGCGTTGTTGATCAGGACGTCGAGGGGGCCGAGCTCGCGCTCCACGGCGTCCAGGAAGCGGGCGAACGAGTCAGGCTTCGTGACGTCGAGCTCGAGCGCCACGCAGCCCGAGCCCAGCTCGCCCGCGGTCCGGCGGGCGAGCGCCGGGTCGATGTCGCCGATCGCCACGCGCGCTCCCTCGCGCAGGAGAGCGGACGCCGTCGCACGGCCGATTCCCCGGGCGCCTCCGGTGATGGCGACCACCTTGCCGCGAAGCGAGCGGGGCTGCTTGGCCATGCCGGTGGCACGTTATCGCGCCCGGCCCGGCGGCGGGGCGGCCCGTGCGCGGGCGATCCTGTGCCTAGCCACCGGCGCGGCCGGCTGAGATCATCGGGCGCCCGGAGCGAGGAGGAGCGATGGCCGTCACCGTCGTCCTGTCGGAGATCCAGCGCGACACGCTGGCCATGCTGTGCGACACCTTCGTTCCCTCGATCCAGCGCGACGACGACCCGACCGGCTTCTGGGCCCGCTCGGCGTCCGACATGGGCGTGCCGGAGGCGATCGAGGACAGCCTCGCGCAGGTGCCACCCGACCAGCTCGCCGGACTGCGGGAGCTCCTCGACGGGCTGGCCGAGGAGGGGTTCAACCAGGCATCGGACGAGGAGCGCGAGCGCATGGTGCACCGGCTGTCCGACTCGTCGGCCGAGGCCCTCGCCGGCGTGAGCTCATTCCGCAACCTCGCCCTGACGCTGTTCTACGGGCTGACCGATCCCGAGACCAACCGCAATCCCAACTGGGAGACGATGGGGTATCCGGGGCCGCCGTCGGAGCCGCCGACCCCCAAGGAGGCGCCCAAGACGATCCCGACGATCGCCCCGACGAACGGGACGCTCAACCTCGAGGCGGACGTGTGCGTGGTCGGCTCGGGCTCCGGTGGAGGAGTGGTGGCCGGGACGCTGGCCAGCGCCGGCAGGCAGGTCGCGGTGCTCGAGATGGGGGGCTACTACAACGAGTCGGACTTCAACCAGCTCGAGCTGTGGGCGTACGAGCACCTCTACCACGGCGGCGGCTATCACCCGACCGCCGACGGGCAGGTGACCCTGATGGCCGGGACCTCGCTCGGCGGCGGCACCACGGTGAACTGGTCCAACTGCCTGCGCACCCCCAACTGGGTCCGGGAGGAGTGGGAGCGCGAGCACGGCCTGGAGGGCGTCGCGGGCCCCGAGTACGACCGCCACCTCGACGCCGTGCTCGCGCGGATCGGCGCCACCGACGCCTGCAGCGACCTCAACGGGCCTCACCAGCGGCTCAAGGAGGCCTGCGACCGCTCCGGGCTGCCCTGGAAGGCCATCGTCCGCAACGCCGACCCGAAGAGATACGACCCCGGGACCGCCGGGTTCGGGCACTTCGGCGACCAATCGGGCGCGAAGCTGGGGACTATGAAGACCTACCTGCAGGACGCCGCCGATCGCGGGGCCCAGTTCGTGACCCGCTGCCGGGTGGACCGGGTGCTCACCGAGCGCGGTCGAGCCGCGGGGGTCGAGGGCACCTACCGGGACCCGGGGGGGCGGGAGGCGCGCGTGGTGGTCCGGGCCCCGCACGTGGTGGTGGCGGGAGGGTCGCTGGAGTCGCCGGCCATCCTGCTCCGATCGGGAATCGGCGGACCTGCGACGGGAGACTTCCTGCGCCTGCACCCCGCGACCGCAGTGGCCGGCTACTACGAGGAGCCCCAGAGGGGCTGGTGGGGCCCGCCGCAGGCCGGGCTGACCGACCGCTTTGCCGACCTCGAGGAGGGTCACGGGTTCCTGATCGAGAGCGGTCCCGTCAACCCCGGCATCAGCGCGGCCTCGACCCCATGGGAGTCCGGGCGCCAGCACAAGGAGTTCATCTCGCAGGGGCGCTTCGCGGCGGCCTTCGTGTTCCTCATCCGTGACCGCGGGCACGGGCGGGTCACCATCGATCGCGACGGCAACGCCGTGCACCGGTACCTCCTCACCGACGCGCTCGACCTGCGGATCTTCCGCCGCGGGCTGGTCGAGCTGGCGCGCCTGCACGCGGCCGCCGGAGCGCAGCGCATCGTCACCTACCAGCGCCGGCTCACGCAGTGGGATCGCGGCGAGGACCTGGAGGCCTTCATCGCACGGATCGAGACCTGCTCGCTGAGCCCCTACGAGCACGCGATCTTCTCCGCCCATCAGATGGGGTCGTGCCGGATGGGCAGGGATCGCGGCTCGAGCGTCGCCGGCCCCTGGGGAGAGCTGCACGACACCCCCGGCGCGTGGATCGGCGACGCGAGCGCCTTCCCCAGCGCCTCGGGGGTGAATCCGATGGTGAGCGTGATGGCCCTGGCCCACCGGACCGCGGAGGCGATCCTGGCCGCCTGACGGATCCGGGGAGGCCGAAAGGTATTCTCCCCGGCCCATGGCGCTCTTCAGG
>DATAEY010000040.1:0-2389 GCA_036257715.1 Solirubrobacteraceae bacterium
TGGGAGGTCGATCCCGACATGCTCGCCCTCGGCGCAGAACGGCGGCGGCACCCTCACTCAGTCGACCCGCAGCTCCACACCCGGCACCGGCTCGCGCTGGGCGTACTCGAAGTGGGCGCGGCCCGGCGCGGTCAGGTCGTCCGCCAGCCGGTCGCCGTCCCAGACGCGCACCCGCATGGACGCGGTTTCGGTGTTGTAGCAGTACGCGCGCTCGCCGTCGGGGTCGTGATACGTGACACCGACCATCGCGTCGCGGTCGGCCTCGACCTCCGCGGTCACCCGGCGCTTGCCGTCGGCGGCCGTCAGGCGCCAGCTGGTGAGCCCGAAGACGCTGGAGTTGCGCGCGACCCGAATCGGGCCGGTGGAGCGGAAGTCGCGGCCCTCGAAGCGACCGACGACCGGCGTGCTCGGCCCGAGCTCCCGCCCGAACCGGGGGACGAACACCGACACGCCGTCCAGGTAGCAGTCCGGGCGCGGCGTGCCATCCGGCGACTCGAAGTCGTTGCAGTGCGCCCAGACCCAGCGAGCCGCGTGCTTGCTGCCCCACAGGTGGGCCTGGGCGCCCCGGGCGAGCTCCAGCCGCAGGTCACGCCCGTCGAGGCTCACCTGGCCGGTCACCTCGAGGTCCGGGTGCGGGAGGACGAGCACGGTCTTGGCCAGGCGGGCGCGGCGCAGCAGCGGGTGGACGTGCTCGGCGGCGGGAAGCCGAGGCTCCCAGCGCAGATCCCAGCTCGCGCCGCCGACCCCGCCCGACATCCCGTGGTCACTGAGGGTCGCCCCGTGCAGTTGCAGCTCGAAGGGCTCGGCCCGCGCCGCCAGCTCCGAGGCGGGATGCGACGACTTGTGCGCGGACACCGCGCCTCGGGCCGGGTCCATCGCCGCCAGCCACAGCGAGCACGTCGGCGACCCGTCCAGGGGCGCCAGCATCGTGTAGCGGATCCACAGCCCGACGCCGGTGGGACGGTCGGTGACCGTGAGGTAGTAGACCTCGTAGTGGCCGGGGCCGCCGTCCCACTGGAGCGCGTTCCAGTTGGCCATCGCGGCGGGATGCTAGCCCCCGCCCTGCATGCCGGCCGCCCGTAGAGCGGCACGCAGCTCGGCATCGCGCCCGCCGGGCCCACCGTCGAGCTTCTCGGCCAGGGCGGCCTCCAGCGCTCGGCCTATCAGCGGGCCCTCGGCCAGCCCGGCGGCGATCAGGTCGTCGCCGGTGATCTCCAGGCCCACCCGGCTCAGCTCGCGGATCCAGGCCTCGACCTGAGCGCCGGCCCCCAGCGCCGAGGCGATGGCGAGCTGCTCGGGCGGGCGGTCGCGCGCCAGGGCCGCGACCTCGGAAGGCCGCCGGGCGGCGCTCAGACTGCGCGCCAGGTCGGGGGCGTCCAGCGCGGCGGCGATCAGCGTGTCGCGCTCGGACGCGGTCAGCCCGAGCCGCTCCAGCCAGTCGCGCAGCTCGCGGCGCTCGAGCGCGGTGACGCAGGTGGCGAGCAGCGTCAGGTCTCGACGCGCGCCGGGCGGAAGGGAGTCGAGGGCGCGCCGAGCCAGGTCCGGATGCGCGTGAAACCTGGGATGCAGGGCGCGGTCCAGGCGCATCGCCTCCGCCCGACGCAGCGCCTCGAGCGCCTCGGGCTCCCGCAGCAGCAGCATGAGCTCGCCGGCCACCCGCGGCCCCGATACCGCCGCCAGGGCGCGCTCGGCGATGGCCTCCCGGGCCAGGGTCGCGGTCACCGGCTCCTCGCTGAAGCCCAGCCGAGCGCCGTAGCGGACCAGCCTCAGCAGCCGGGTGGGGTCGTCGAGGAACGACCGCTCGTGCAGCACCCGCAGCCGCCGGGCCGACAGGTCCTCCAGCCCGGCGGGAGCGGCGCGCAGCTCGCCCAGCCGCTCCCGGCTGACCGCCGCGGCCAGCGCGTTGACCGTGAAGTCCCGGCGAGCCAGGTCCTCGTCCAGCGGCGCCGGCTCCACCTCCGGGAGCGCGCCGGGACGCGGATAGCTCTCCCGCCGCGCGGTGGCGAGGTCGAACGACAGGTCGTCGGCCTCGACCGTGGCCGTCCCGAACCGCTCGTGGCGGAGGATGCGGCCCGCCAGTCGCTCGCCCGCAATCTCCGCGGCGTCGGCGGCGTCGCCCTCGACCACCACGTCGAGGTCGACCGGCGGGATGCCGAGCAGCAGGTCGCGCACCGCCCCCCCGACCAGCCAGCACCCCGGCACCGGGGCGAGCGCCTGGGCGATCCGCGCGATCCGCGGATGCTCGAGCATCCGGGCGGCCAGCTCGTCTGCCTCGGGCGCGGGCATGGCCAGAGTCTGCCGCGCCGACCAGTCGCGCCGGGGGCTCAGCGGCGCACGGCGACGCCGGCGCTCGCCAGCCGCTCCTTGGCCTCGGCGATCCGAAAGCGGC
>DATAEY010000041.1:0-19389 GCA_036257715.1 Solirubrobacteraceae bacterium
CCCGTCAAACTCGCGCTCCACGTCGTCGGACGCCGTCGCCCGCACCGCGGCCAGGATCTCGATCAGGTTGGAGATCCCGGGCTTGTCCGGGGCGCGGGTCACCTCGGTCCCGGAGTCGGTCACCGCGGTGCGGAACTTGCGCTCCACCACCGCGGGCTTGTCGAGCACGAACACGGTTCCCTGCTCGGTGCCGCCGGTGGTGGCCATCTTGCTCTCGGGGGCCTGGAGGTCCATGATGCGCGCGCCCACCTCGGGGATCCGGTGGCGGGGGACGACCAGGACCGGCCCGAAGCGGGCGTTGAAGCGCTCGGCGACGTCGCGCATGAGCTCCACGTGCTGTCGCTGGTCGTCGCCCACCGGGACCTCGTCGGTCCGGTAGGCCAGCACGTCCGCGGCCTGGAGGACGGGATAGAAGAACAGCCCGGCCGACACCAGCTCGCGCTGGGCCGCGGCCTTCTCCTTGAACTGGTGCATCCGGGTGAGGTCTCCGTACGGGGTCACCGAGGACAGCAGCCAGCACAGCTCGGTGTGCTCGCGCACGTCGGCCTGGCGGAACAGGATGCAGCGGTCGGGATCCAGGCCGGCGGCCAGGAGGATCGCAGCGGTGTCGTAGAGGCGCTCGCGCAGCTCGCCCGGCTGGTAGGGCACGGTGGTGGCGTGGAGGTCCACGATGCAGTAGATGGCCTCGCCGCGGTCCTGGCCGGCCACGTACTGCGCGATCGCGCCTATGTAGTTGCCGAGGTGCTTGCGGCCCGTGGGCTGGATGCCGGAGAAGATCCGCACGCGCGGCAGGGCTAGGGCTCAGAGGGGCTGACGGATGACCGGGCGCTTGGCCGCGGCCGCCTCGTCGAGGCGGCCGACCGGCGTGGTGTACGGCGCCCGGCGGACGATCTCGGGCTCCCGCGCCGCCTCGCGCAGGATCCCGGCCACCGCGTCGGCGAAGGCATCGAGCGTCTCCTTGGTCTCGGTCTCGGTGGGCTCGACCAGCAGCGCCTCGTCGACCAGCAGGGGGAAGTAGACCGTCGGGGGGTGCACGCCGTGGTCGAGCAGGCGCTTGGCCAGGTCCAGCGTCCGGATCCCCAGCTCCCGCTTCATGGGTGCGCCGGAGAGGACGAACTCGTGCATGCACACGCGGTCGTAAGCGACCGGCAGGTACTCGGCGACCCCGGCCCGCCTGAGCTTGGCCAGCAGGTAGTTGGCGTTGAGCACCGCCGTCTCGGACATCTCCCGCAATCCCTCCGCGCCGAGCGAGCGGATGTACGCGTAGGAGCGCACGAACACCCCATAGTTGCCCTGGAATCCGCGCAGGCGCCCAATCGACTTGGGCCGGTCGAAGTCGAGGTCGAAGTACGGCTCCTTGCCGTTGTCGGCGGCCCGCCGGATGACCTGGGGCCGCGGCAGATAGGGCTCGATGCGGTCGGAGACGGCGATCGGGCCCGCGCCCGGCCCGCCGCCCCCGTGGGGCTGGGTGAACGTCTTGTGCAGGTTGAAGTGGACGATGTCGAACCCCATGTCGCCGGGCCGGGAGATGCCGACCACGGCGTTGAGGTTGGCGCCGTCGTAGTAGAGCGTGGCCCCGGCCCCATGGACGATCTCCGCGATCTCCTCGATGTGGGAGTCGAACAGCCCCAGGGTGTTGGGGTTGGTGAGCATCAGGCAGGCGACCTCGTCGTCGACCTTGGCGCGCAGGTCGTCGAGGTCGACGCCCCCGTCCGGCGCGGTCGCCAGCTTGACCAGCTGATAACCCGCCATGGTGACCGTGGCCGGGTTGGTCCCGTGCGCGGTGTCCGGGGTCAGCACCTTGGTGCGGCGGTCGCCGCGATCCTCGTGGTACGCGCGCGTGAGCAGGACCCCGGCCAGCTCGCCGTGCGAGCCGGCCGACGGCTGCAGCGACACGTGCGGGAGGCCGGCGATCTCGGCCAGCGCGCCCTGCAGGCGCCACATCAGCTCGAGCGCTCCCTGCGCGCGTCGCGGATCCTGGGCCGGGTGCAGCCGGGCGTTGCCCGGCAGGGCGGCCACCCGCTCGTGCAGCTTGGGGTTGTGCTTCATCGTGCAAGAGCCGAGCGGGTAGAAGCCGGTGTCGAGGTCGAAGTTGCGCTTGGACAGGCGGTTGTAGTGGCGCACGATCTCCGGCTCGGCGACCTCGGGCAGCCGCGCCGGCTCGCGCCGGCGCAGCCGCGCCGGCAGCAGCTCGTCCAGCGGCCGCTCGGGGACGTCGAGGGCGGGCGGTGTGAACGCGCGCCGGCCCGGAGCCGACCGCTCGAAGATCGTCACCGCGGGCTCCCGGCCGGGGGGCCCGGTGGTCTGCGCCGGCGCGCTCATGCCGGCGCCCGCGCCGCCGCCCCGGCGCGCTCGGCCGCGACCGCGTCGCCGAGCACCTGGGCGAGGCGGTCGATGTCGGCCCGCGACCGCTGCTCGGTGATCGCCACCAGCAGCGCGTCGTCGAGCTCCGGATAGTCGATGCCCAGGCGGTAGCCCGGGTTGACGCCGGCCGCTGCGCAGCGCTCGACCACCGCGCCGACCGGCGCCTCCAGCGATACGGCGAACTCCCGCACCACCGGTGCGTCGTGCGCCAGCCGCACGCCGTCGCGCGCGGTCAGCGCCTCGCGCGCGTAGGCCGTCCGCGCCACGAGCAGCTCGGTCAGCTCGACCAGGCCTCGCCGCCCCAGCCACGACAGGTAGACGACCCCGGCCAGGGCGTTCAGTGCCTGGGCGGTGCAGATGTTGGAGGTCGCCCTCTCGCGGCGGATGTGCTGCTCGCGTGTCTGGAGGGTCAGCACGAAGCCGCGGCGCCCCTGTGAGTCGGTGGTCTCGCCGGCGATCCGGCCCGGCATGCGGCGCAGGTAGGCCTGCGAGGCGGCGAAGAACCCGAACGAGGGACCGCCGTAGTCGAGCCGGTTGCCGAGCGGCTGACCCTCGCCCACGGCGACGTCGACCCCCAGCTCGCCGGGCGGGCGCAGGATGCCCAGCGCGATGGGGTCGCAGGCGCACACCGCCAGCGCGCCGCTCGCCTTGGCGCGGGGCACGAGGTCCTCGAGGTCCTCCACCGCCCCCAGGAAGTTCGGTTGCTGGAGGAAGACCGCCGCGGTCCGGTCGTCCACGGCGTCGGCCAGCGCGTCGCCGTCGGTGACTCCGCCGGTGAGCGGGACCTCCACGACCTCGGTGCCGTAACCGGCGGACATGGTCGCGAGCGTCTCGCGGCTGTGCGGATGCAGTCCGCGGGATACCACGAACCGCTCGCGCCGGTTGGCCAGGCGCGCGAGGTAACCGGCCGCCCCCACCGCCGAGGGCCCCTCGTAGACCGACGCGTTGGAGACCGGGAGGCCGGTCAGCTCGCTGATCGCGGTCTGGTATTCGAACATCGCCTGCAGCGTGCCCTGGGAGACCTCGGGCTGGTACGGCGTGTAGGGGGTCAGGAACTCCGAGCGCTCGATGATCGAGTCGACCAGGGCGGGAACGTAGTGGTCGTACATGCCCGCCCCGACGAAGGTCAGCTCGTCCTCGGCGCAGACGTTGCGCTCAGCCAGGTGGCGCAGGTGGGCGTACACCTCGGCCTCCGAGAGGCCCGGCGGCAGGTCGAGCGGTCGCCCCAGCCGCACCGCGGCGGGGATCGACTCGAACAAGTCCTCGATCGTGCCGACGCCGATCTCCGCCAGCATCTGAGCGCGATCGCGATCGGTGGCTGAGGTGTAGGTGGTCACCGGCTCACTGACAGTGTGGCGCGTGGCGAGGTCGAGCAGCCCGGGGCCGTGGGCTCATCCCAGCGAGGCGCGGTAGGCCTCGGCGTCCAGGAGCTGCTCCTGCTCGCCCGAATCGGAAAGTCGCACCTTCACCATCCAGCCCTCCCCGTAGGGATCCTCGTTGATCGCCTCGGGGCGATCGGAGAGGACCTGGTTGCCCTCGATCACCTCTCCCGACAGGGGCGCAACCACGTCGGAGACGGCCTTGACCGACTCCACTTCGCCGTACGGTTCGTCCTTGATGGTCGAGGTCCCGGCCTGCGGCGGCTCGAAGAACACCACCTCCCCCAGCTGGTCCTGGGCGTACCAGGTGATTCCGAAGACCGCGACGTCGCCGTCGATGCGGGCCCAGTCGTGCTCTCGGTGGTACAGCAGGTCGTCGGGATACGAGGCCTCGGGCACTTAGCTCTCCTCCTTGCGATAGAGCGGCTTCTCCGCCACCACCGCGGGACGGATCCTGCCGCGGACGTCGATCTCGATCTCCTGGCCCGGACGCGCCCGCGGGGCCGGCAGGTACGCCATCCCGATTCCCACCCCCAGGCAGGGGGAAAGCGTGCCGCTGGTGACCTGCCCGCCGCCGACCACCGGGTTGCCCGGGCGCGGGATGCCGGGGCCGGTGAGCCGGAACGGCGCCAGCTTCTCCTCGGGGCCCGACTCGCGCACCGCGCGCACCGCCTCGCAGCCGATGAACCCCGTGTCCTCCTTGCAGCACCACCCCAGCCCCGCCTGGATCGGGTCGCGGTCGGGCGTCAGGTCGTTGCCGTAGAGGTGGAAGCAGACCTCCAGCCGCAGGGTGTCGCGAGCGCCCAGGCCGGCCGGCGTGGCGCCGCCGGCGAGCAGCGCGTCCCACACCGCCGGGGCCGCGCCCGGTGCGACCAGCAGCTCGACGCCGTCCTCGCCGGTGTACCCCGTGCCGCACACCAGCGCGCCCACGCCGGCGACCCGCAGGTGCGCGGTTCGCATCCGGGGCGGCAGCTCACCGTCCACCAGGCTCCCCACCAGGGCGCGGGCGCGGGGGCCCTGGACCGCCATCATGGCGTAGTCGCCGGCGCGGTCGAGGACCTCGCAGTCGTACCTGCCGGCATGCTCGGCGATCCACCCCAGATCACGTTCGTGGTTGGACGCGTTGGTGACGGTGAGGTAGCGATCGGGCGCGAGGCGGTACGTGAAGGTGTCGTCGAGGACGCCCCCGTCCTCGCGACAGATCACGCTGTACTGCGCGCCGCCCACCGCGAGCTTGAAGACGTCGTTGGACAGCATCCGCTGCAGCAGCTCGCAGGCCTGGGGCCCGCGCGTCTCCACCTCGCCCATGTGGGAGACGTCGAACACGCCGACGTCGCGCCGCACCGCCAGGTGCTCTTCGCGGATGCCGGCGTACTGCACCGGCATCTCCCAGCCGGCGAAGGGAACCAGCCTGGCCCGCGCGTCGCGGTGCCGCTCGAACAGCGGCGTGCGACGAAGCGTCTGGGCGGTCGGCATGCCGCGCGCAGGCTAGCAGCGGCCACTCGGCCCGCCGCAGGGCTCACCGGGCGGCCGCCGGGCCTCTTCGGCCTTCGCCTCAGGGCTCGGACAGCGCTAGGAGTCGCGCAGGAACGAGGGGATGTCGATCTCCTCGTCGGAGATCTCGAGCGACGAGCGCTGGCGGGAGTCGAGCGTCACGTCACGGTCGCGACGGCGCTCGCGGACCGAGTCGCGCGCGGTGAACGGCGACGAAGCCCGGTGGTGGAAGCCGGTGGCGATCACGGTGACGCGCACCTCGTCGTCGAGCGAGTCGTCGATGACGGCGCCGAAGATCACGTTGGCATTGGCGTCGGCGGCGCTGGAGATGATCTCCGCCGCCTCGTTGACCTCGAACAGGCCCAGGTCGTGGCCGCCGGTGATGTTGAGCAGGACGCCCCCCGCGCCCTCGACCGACTCCTCGAGCAGCGGCGAGGAGATGGCCTCCTTGGCCGCCTCGACCGCGCGCCCCTCGCCGGCCGCGGCGCCGATGCCGATCAGCGCGGTGCCGGCGTCGTGCATGACCGTGCGCACGTCGGCGAAGTCCAGGTTGATGAGCCCCGGGACGGTGATCAGGTCGGTGATGCCCTGGACGCCCTGACGCAGCACCTCGTCCGCCTCCCGGAAGGCGTCCATCAGGCTGGTGCGCCGCTCGACGATGGTCAGCAGCTTCTCGTTGGGGATCACGATCAGGGTGTCGACCTCCTCGCGGAGGTTCTGAATCCCGTCCTCGGCCTGCTGCCCACGCTGGGCCCCTTCGAACTCGAACGGACGCGTCACCACGCCGACCGTCAGGGCGCCGATCTCGTTCTTGGCGATCTCGGCCATGATCGGCGCCGCGCCGGTGCCCGTCCCTCCGCCCTCGCCGGCGGTCACGAACACCATGTCGGCGCCCTTCAGCGCCTCCTTGATCTCGTCGCGCGACTCGGCGGCGGCCCCCTGCCCGATCTGAGGATCGGCACCGGCGCCGAGGCCCTTGGTGAGCTGGTGGCCGATGTTGAGCTTTAGGTCGGCGTCGCACATCTGCAGCGCCTGGTGATCGGTGTTCGCGGCGATGAACTCGACCCCGCGCAGGCCGGCGTCGACCATCCGGTTCACGGCGTTGGTTCCCCCGCCGCCGACGCCAACGACCTTGATGACTGCCAGGTAGCTACCGCTCTCCATGGTCGTCCGACCCTTCACCTAGGGTTGAGGGTTTGGCAAGCCGTTCCCTCGTATGGACCTCGCCACAGTAAGGGCAAACCACGGATCCGTCAATCGCGCAAGGGCCGTTGCAGATCCGGGAAGTCTCCCGCTCAGCATGAGGGTTGGCACCGAGGGCTCAAGCGAAGGTCGAGGGTCTCGACGGGTGGCTCACGGCGCCGGGGCCGGCGTCGGAGCGCCGTCCGCGGCAGGTGCGCCGTCGGCGAACAGCCCGGCCACCGGGCGCTCGGGGGCGCTGACGTCCAGGTAGGAGGCACCGGCGGCCCGGCCGTCGGCGAGCAGCCGCGCGGCGGCGGCCCACTTGGCCTCCAGGCCGACCGGGGCTCCGAAGTCGACGCGCGGTCCGGACCGCAGCCCGAGGTGCAGGCCGTCGCCGTCCCGGCGCACGTCCTGGACCAGGGGGAGGAGCACCGGTGGCGCGGCGCCCAGCAGCGCGACCGCCGAGCGGGCGCTCGGATCGCTCAACCGCCGGGTGCCCGGGGCCCCCCGCGCCGGGACCGCCGGCAGGTCCGCGGTCGCCGCCCCCCCGCTCAACAGCGTCCCATCGGACGCGACCGGGACCCCCCTCCCCGCGATCAGCGCCACCGCGACCGCCCGGTAGTAGACGACCCGGATGACCAGCCGGTGGGGAGGGTCGGCGTTCACACGCAGGTCCCTTACGATCGGGTAGGCGCGCACCGCGTCGCGCAGCTGCGCGGGGCGCACGTGCAGGGTGGTCATGTCCGAGGCCGCCGCCCGAAGCGCGCCGGCGATCGCCTGCCCGTCGCGCCCGACCGCCCCCCTAACGGTCACCACCCGCACCTCGACCAACGAGGAGTCGCGCAGCCACAGCCATCCCCCGGCCAGCACGCCGGCCACGACCAGCGTCGCGGTCGCCTGCCGTCGCAGGCGGGTCAAGACCGCTCCCAGTCCTCCGGCCAGGCGACCGGGCCGAGCGTCTGGACCTCGGGCTCGAGCGTCACGCCGAAGCGCTCGCGCACCCGCCGGTGGCCCTCGACCATCAGGGCGACCACGTCGGCCGTGGTGGCGTGGCCCGCGTTCTCCACGAAGTTGGCGTGCTTGTCCGAGAACCGGGCCCCGCCGATCTGCAGCTCGCGGCATCCCGCCGCCTCCAGCAGCTGGCCGGCCGTGCGGCCCTGGGCCCCGGTGTCGTCGGGGTTCTTGAACGTCGAGCCGAACGTCTTGATCCCGGACGGCTGGGCGGCGTGGCGCTGAGAGCGCATGTCGGCCAGCGTCGCCCTGACCTCCTCGGTCCGGGCGGGGGCCAGCGCGAACGACGCCCGGGCGACCACCTGGCCCGGGTCGAGGTTCGAGCGCCGGTACGCGAGCCCCAGCGACCCTGGCGAGCGGCGCTCGACGCCCTCCGCGCGCACCACGTCGACCCACTCGAGCACCCGTCCCAGCTCGCCGCCGTAGGCGTTGGCGTTCATCTTGACCGCGCCGCCGACGGTCCCCGGGATGTTGACCCCGAACTCGATCCCGGTGAGCCCGGCGCGCGCCGCCTGGGCGGAGACCGAGGGGAGCCGGGCGCCGCCGCCGCAGCGCATCCGGGTGCCCTCGAGCTCGATGCGGGCCAGCTCGCCGTCCAGCTTGATCACCAGTCCCCTCACGCCCTCGTCGGCCACCAGCAGGTTCGACCCCGATCCCACGACTCCTACCGAGAGCCCGGCGCCGGCGGCCCAGGCCAGGAGCTGGCGCAGCCGCTCCTCGCTTCCCGCCCGCGCGAAGAACTCGGCCGGGCCGCCCGTTCGCACGGTGGTCAAACGGGCGAGCGGGTACCCCGCCTGCAATTCGGTCGGCGGCCCGCTCACGCCACCAGCCTCGCCGCCAGCTCGTCCACGTTGCCCGCCCCCAACGTCAGGCAGACGTCGTGTCCCCGCAGCTCGCGGCGCAGGAAGCGCTCGGCGTCGTCGAGCCCCGGGAACCAGCCGACGCGGCGCCCGCCCGCGGCGTCGGCGGTGGCCTCGGCGATCCACCTGCCCGAGACGCCCGGATGATCCTCGGGGCGCTCGCGGGCGCGGTACACGTCCAGGACCACCGGCAGGTCGGCGGCGGCCAGGGCGTGGCCGAACTCGCGCCACAGGGCGGCGGTGCGTGAGTAGAGATGGGGCTGGAAGGCGGCCACCACGCGGCGCGGGCCGAGGCTGCGGGCCGCCTCGATGGCGGCGCGCACCTCGGTGGGGTGATGGGCGTAATCGTCGTACACCGGGGAGCCGCTCGCGGTCTGGCCGCGCAGCTCGAAGCGGCGCGCGACCCCGTGAAACCGCGATAGCGCGGCGGCCGCGGTCGCCGGGTCGGCCCCGGCCAGCCGCGCCGCGGTCAGGGCGGCGGCGGCATCGAGGGCGTTGTGAGCCCCGGGGACGGCGAGCCGGACCTCCAGATCGTCCCAGGCGAAGCGCGAACCGCCGGGCTCGAGCCGGGGCGCCGCGACGTCGAAGGTCGCATCCACCCGATCCGCGAGGCGCAGCAGCTCGGGGCGGTTCCAGACAACCGTTCGCCGCGCCGCATCCAGGAAGGCGCGCATCGTCCGCTCCAGCTCCAACCGCGAGCCGTAGGTCACGTGGTGATCCAGCTCCAGGTTGGTCAGCACCGCGATGGCGGGCCGCAGCTGGAGCAGCGAGCGGTCCGACTCGTCCGCCTCGACCACGATCCACTCGCCCTCCGCCCACTCGGCGTTGGTCCCCGTGTCGCGCAGCTCTCCGCCGATCAGGTAGGCCGGCTCCATGTCGCAGGCCCTCAGCACGCGCACCGCCATCGCCGCGGTGGTGGTCTTGCCGGGTGTGCCGCTGACCGCCAGGCAGCGCTTCAGCGAGGCGACCTGCGCCAGCAGGGCGCCGCGGTGGAGCTCGGTGGCCCCGCGCGCCCTCCCGGCCGCGGGCTCGGGGTTGTCGGGGCCGACGGCAGTGGAGTAGACGGTCTCCGCTCCGTCCGGGACGTTGCCGGCGTCGTGCCCGATGACGGGCTCGATGCCGGCAGCGCGCAGCCGGGCCAGGTAGGGCGACTCCGCGCGGTCGGATCCGGTGACGTGGGCGCCGAGCGCGCGGGCCACCTGAGCCAGCCCGCTCATGCCCGCGCCCCCGATGCCGACGAAGTGCAGGCTGCGGCCCGAGAACGGCGCGGAGGCGCTCATCTGATCACCGCGCCGCCGCCAGCACCTGTGCGGCCACCGCCCGGGCGGCGGCGGGTCGCGCCAGCGCGGCCGAGGCGTCACGCATCTCGGACAGGCGGCCGGGATCGTCCAGCAGCGCCGACACCGTCTCGGCGAGGCGCATCGGCATGAGTTCGTCATCGACGATCATCACCGCGGCGCCCGCGTCGGCCATCCAGCGCGCGTTGCTGGTCTGGTGATCCCCCGCGGCGTCGGGATACGGAATCAGCACCGCCGGCCGGCCATGCGCGGCGATCTCCAGGATCGAGCCGCCCGCGCGAGCGACGACCAGGTCGCTGGCCAGCAGCGCCTGCCCGAAGTTGTCCAGGTAGGGACGCAGGTCGTAGTGGCGCCCCGGGCTGCGCAGGTGGGCGAAGTCCCGGCGGCCGGCGACATGCAGGACGCGGAAGTCGGCGTTGGCGAAGGCTCCGATCGCGGCCTGGTTGATCGACCTCGCACCCAGGGATCCGCCATAGACGAGCAGGCAGAACTCGCGCGGCGAGAGGTTGAAGCGAGCGCGGGCGGCGCGCCGGTCGGTGGCCGGGGGCGGCATGGGGCGGCCCGTGACCCTGAAGCGCTCGCCGCGGCGGCCCTCGATCGGGAATGAGAGGCAAACCCGGCGAGCGAACGGGGCGAGCAGGCGGTTGGCCAGCCCGAGCCGGGAGTCGGCCTCGGTGAGCACCAGCGGGACGCCGTCGAGGACCGCGGCCAGGCCGACGGGGCCCGAGACATAGCCACCGCCGCCCATCACCGCCCCCGGGCGCAGCTGGCGGAGTACGCCGCGCGCGCGGCCGGTCGCGACCGACGCGCGGCCCAGCGCGCGCAGCGCCCGCAGCGGATTGCCGCGGTCGAGGGCCTCGACCCCCAGCGAGCGCAGGTCGTAGCCGGCGGCCGGCACCAGCTCGGCCTCGGCGCGCTCGCCTCCCATGAAGACGACTTGAGCCCCGTCAGCCCGCAGCACGTCGGCCACCGCCAGCGCGGGCACGACGTGGCCGGCGGTGCCGCCGGCGGCGATCACGATCAGCTTGGACATCGATGGAGACCTGTGCTCGGGTGGGCCTGCGGCGCGTCTCGCCGCGCGGGTCCACCGCGCCGAGGCGCGCGGCGCCGCCGGCGGCCACGTTGAGCAGCAGCCCCATCGCCGCCAGCAGCACCGTCAGGTTGCTCGAACCGTACGAGATGAAGGGCAGCGGCACCCCGGTCAGCGGCGCCAGGCCCAGTACGGCGAACGCGTTGAGGGTGGCCTGACAGAGGATCAGGGAGGTCAGGCCGGCGGCGACCAGCTGGGCGTAGCGCCCGGTCGCGGCGCGGGCGGCGCGCAGACCCGCGTAGGCGATCGTCCCGTACAGGAAGAGCAGGCCGCAGACCCCGGCCAGGCCAAGCTCCTCTCCGATCACCGCCAGGATGAAGTCCGTGTGCGCCTCGGGCAGGTAGAAGACCTTCTGCACGGACTGGCCGAGGCCAACCCCCAGCACCCCGCCCGAGCCCAGCGCGATCTGTCCCTGCACCGACTGGAAGCCCGCCCCGCCGGCGTCGGCCCAGGGGTTGAGGAAGGCGGTCAACCGCGCGCGCCGATAGGGCTCGACCAGGGCGAAGACCGTCACCACCGCGGCGGTGACGACGGCGATCGCCACCAGGTGACGAAGCGGCACGCCGCCCGCCACCAGCACGGCGACCACGGTGAAGGCGATGACCAGCGCCGTCCCGAGGTCGGGCTCGGCGCCGACCAGCACGCAGGCGAGTCCCACCATGAGCAGCAGCGGGGTGGCCATGCCGCGCAGCGTCCGGACCGAGCTCGGGCGCGCGGCGATCACCTGGGCGGCGTAGAGGACGAGCGCCAGCTTGGCCAGCTCGGAGGGCTGGAACTGCAGGGGGCCGGCGCCCAGCCAGCGCTGGGCCCCGTTGACCTGAACCCCCACGCCCGGGATCAGGACGGCGAGTAGCCCCGCGAAGGAGGCGACCAGGAGCAGCGGGGTGACACGGCGCATCGCTTCGAGGCCCCGGCGGGAGAGGAGGTGCATGGCGACCAGCCCGACGGCGCCCCAGGCCAGGTACCGCTCCAGGTAGCCGCTGCCGTCGCCGTGCCCGGCCAGGAGGTCGCGGGCCGACGAGGCGCTGTAGACCATCACCGCGCCGGCCGCCAGCAGGCAGAGCGTGACAGTGAGCAGGATGCGGTACTCGAGCGGCGGCTGGGGCCGCGCTCTGCCCCGCGCCATGCTCAGGTCTCCTGCGCCAGGGCGCGAAAGTGCTCGCCGCGCTGCTCGAAGTCGCGGTACTGGTCGAACGATGTGCATCCGGGCGACAGCAGCACGACCTCACCGGCCCGGGCTCGGTCGCGCGCGCTGGCCACGGCATGCTCGAGGTCGCCCGAGCGCTCGAGCGGGACACCGGTGTGCGCCAGGGCGCGCGCTATCTGGTCCGCGGCCTCGCCCACCAGGTACACCGCGCGGCAGCGCTCGGCGACCGCCGGGCCGAGCGCGTCGTAGCCGCCGCCCTTGCCGCGGCCTCCGAGGATCAGGTGGACGGTCGCCGGGGGGAACGAGCCCAGGGCCACGAGGGTCGAGGCCACGTTGGTCGCCTTGGAGTCGTTCACGTACAGGACGCCCTCGCGCTCGGCCACCTCCTCCAGGCGGTGGGCGACCCCGGGGAACGTCCGCAGCGCCGTCGCCACGGCGTCGGGAGGCACACCGCGCGCCAGCGTGACAGCGGCGGCGGCCATCGCGTTGAGGCGGTTGTGCGCCCCCCGCAGGGGGAGGTCGTCGGCGGCCAGGAGCGGCCGGTTCCCCCACCAGATCTGGCCCGCCCGCAGGGACACCTCGTCGTCGGGCCGGGTCCCGAAGCACACCCGCCGCGCGCAGCCCCCGAGGTCCTCGATGTCCAGGTCGGACGGGGCGACGGCCAGGTCGTCGTTGCCCTGGCGGGCGAACACCTGCAGCTTCGCCCGCGTGTACGAGGCGAGGTCCCCGTGGCGGTCGAGGTGATCCTCGGCGATGTTCAGCAGGACCGCCGCCTCGGGCGAGAACGCCTCGGTGTCCTCGAGCTGGAACGAGGAGGCCTCGCAGGCGACGATCGCATCCGGCGGGAGGCGCCCGATCAGCGACGAGAGCGGCGTTCCCACGTTGCCGGCCACCGCGACGCCCAGCCCGGCCTCGCGGTGGACGTGCCCGATCAGCTCGGTGGTGGTGGTCTTGCCGTTGGTCCCGGTCACCGCGATGAACTGGTTGGGGATCAGCCGCCAGGCCAGCTCCAGCTCGCCGATCACCGCGAGCCCGTGCTCGCAAGCCGCGCTCACCGCCGGCGCCTCGCGCGGGACGCCGGGGCTCTTGACCAGCGTGCGCGCGCGGGGCACCAGCTCGGCGCCCGGCGTGCCCAGGTGCACTTCGACGCCGCTCCGCTCAAGCCTGCCGGCCTCTTCCGGCGCGCCGACGTCGCAGCCGATGACCTCTTGGCCCCGCGCGCTGAGCACCAGGGCGGCCGCCGACCCCGAGCGCGCGAGCCCGATCACCAGGTAGGGCCCGGGCGGCAGGTTCGGCCGCGGCTTCACGGCCGCGGGCTGGGCCCGCGGACTGGCTCGAGCGAGGGTGCCGGCATGCGCTCCACGCGGACCGTGCTCGGGGGCTAGCCGAGGCTGTTCTGGTAGATCGTGAACCCGATCGCCCCGCACGCCGCGGCCACGATCCAGAAGCGCAGGATGATCTTCGTCTCCGACCAGGCCAGCATCTCGAAGTGGTGGTGGACCGGGGCCATCAGGAACACCCGCTTGCGCAGCGCCTGGAAGGAGACCACCTGGAGGGCCACCGACAGCGCCTCGAACACGAATATCCCGCCCAGCACGATCAGCAGGATCTCGGTCTTGGTCATCACCGCCATGGCGGCGATCGCCCCGCCCAGCCCGAGGGATCCGGTGTCGCCCATGAAGATGTTGGCCGGGAACGAGTTGAACCACAGAAACCCGATCGAGCCGCCGACCAGGCACGCCGAGAGCAGGGCGAGGTCCCGCTGGCCCGGGGTTATGAACGTGATCCCGATGTAGGCCAGCAGCACGATCGCCGCGCAGCCCGCGGCGAGCCCGTCCAGGCCGTCGGTGAGGTTCACCGCGCTGGTCGTGCCGGCCACGACCAGGTAGATCAGCACCGGATAGAAGAACCCGAGGTTGATCTGGTAGTCGACGATGCGCAGGCGCAGCATGTTCGACAGGTGGGCGACGTCGGTGGCCAGCCACCACAGGCCCAGCGAGATCGCCACGGTCACCACCAGCTTGGTTCGCGCCCGCAGGCCGAGCGAGCGCCTGCGCACGATCTTCACGTAGTCGTCGGCGAAGCCGAGCAGCGCGCACACCATGGCCGCCCCGAACACGCCGAGCGCCTGCGGGGTGAAGCTCGACAGGATCAGGAACGGCGCCGCGATCGCGACGAAGATGATGATCCCGCCCATCGTCGGCGTGCCGGCCTTCTCGTGGTGGCCTTCCGGCCCCTCCTCGCGAATCCGCTGTCCGAACTCGCGCTCGCGCAGGAACGAAATGAACTTGGGGCTGAGGAAGATGCAGATGAGCAGCGACGCCGTGCCGGCGATCAGCACGCGTCCCATCAGCCGAGGGTTCCCGCGCCGGTCAGCGCCTCGGCGACCGCCTCCAGCCCCACGCCGCGCGAGCCCTTGAGCAGCACGGTGTCGCCGGGCTGCACGAGTTCGGGGAGCAGCGCGGCGGCCTCGGCGGCGTCGGCGACCGCATGGCTCTCGCCGCCGAACTCGTCCCCCAGCCGCGCCGCCAGCTCACCCACCGTGACCAGCACGTCGACTCCGGTCTCCTGGGCCTGACGGCCGGCCTCCCGGTGGAAGTCGGCGGCGCCGGGACCCAGCTCGAGCATGTCCCCGAGCACGGCCACGCGGCGGCCCGCGGCCTGCTCGGCGAGGTCCTCGAGGGCCGCGCGCACCGACATGGGGTTGGCGTTGTAGCAGTCGTTGATCAGCACCAGGTCTCCGGGCGCGGCGATCCTCTGGCCCCGCATGGCCGAGAAGGCGACCTCGAGCCGTCCCTCGGGCACCACGCCGATGGCCAGGGCCGCCGCCACGGCGGCGAGCAGGTTGAGCCGGTGGTAGGCCTGTGGGAAGGCGGGCTCGAGCGCGATCTCCCGGCCGCGGGCCCGGATCACGACCCGGCCGTCGTCCCACACGCCGGCTAGCCTCACGTCTCCCCCCTCGCCGAACGTGAGCGTGTCCACGTCCTCGCGCAGGTAGGGCTCGAGCAGCGGCTCCCCCGCCGGGACGACGACGGTCGCACCCGGCGTCAACGCGCCGATGAGCTCCGCCTTGGCGGCGGCCACCGCCTCGAGCGAGCCCAGCAGCTCCAGGTGGACCGGGCCCACAGTGAGGATGACCCCGACGTCCGGCTGGGCGATGGCGGCAAGCTCGGCGATCTGTCCCGGCCCCCGCATCGCGAGCTCGAGCACCAGCGCCTCGGTCCCGGCCGCCGCCTCGAGCACGGCCAGGGGCAGCCCGATCTCGGTGTTGAGGTTGGCGCGGCTGGCGACCGTCCGCCGGGCCGGCGCGAGCAGCGCGGCGAGGATGTCCTTGGTGGAGGTCTTGCCGGTCGAGCCGGTGATGCCGACTACCGCGCAGGCCAGCTCGCGCCGCCACTCTCGGGCGAGCCGCTGCAACGCCGCGAGCGGATCCTCCGCGGCGAGCAGGACGCCGGGGGCCGCACAGCGGGAGCCCTCGGCGTGCTCGGGCCGGACCAGCACGCCCCAGGCCCCCGCGGCAAGCGCCTGGGGCGCGAACCGCCCGCCGTCGACCCGGCTTCCGGGGAGCCCCACGAACAGGTCCCCCGGCCGCACGTCGCGCGAGTCGATCGTGACCCGCTCGGGGCCACCCGTCGCGCCCGTCGCCGCCAGCGAGCGAGCTCCGGCGGTGGCGGCCACCTGGTCCGGCGCCCACTCCCTCATCGGCTCAGCGCCGCCCCGCGCAGGGCCTCCCGGGCCACCGCGACGTCGTCGAACGGCAGCTTGCGCCCGCCGGCGAACTCCTGACCCTGCTCGTGCCCCTTGCCGGCGATGACCACCACGTCGCCGGGCCGGGCCTGCTCGACCGCCGAGCCGATGGCCTCCCGGCGGTCGACGATCGCCTCGGCCCCGTCCCCCGCCCCGGCCAGGACGTCGCGGATGATCGCCTCGGGATCCTCGGATCGAGGATTGTCCGAGGTGACGATCGCCACGTCGGCCAGCCGTGCGGCGATGGCGCCCATCAGCGGACGCTTGCCGCGGTCGCGGTCGCCCCCGCACCCGAAGACGACGACCAGCCGCCCGTCCGCCAGCTCGCGGGCCGCGCGGAGGAGGTTGTCCAGCGAGTCCGGGGTGTGCGCGTAGTCCACCACCACCGCGAACCCCTGACCCTCGTCCACGGGCTCGAAGCGGCCGGGGATCGGGCCGACCGCCGCCGCCGCGGCGGCGATCGATTCGGGGTTGACGCCGAGCACAAGCGCGGCCACCGCCGCCGCGGTCACGTTGTAGACGTTGAAGCGGCCCGGCAGCGGCGAGCGCAGATCGAGATCCATGCCCCGCCCCCGCAGCTGAAACCGCGTGCCCGTCCAGTCGGTCTCGAGCGCGCTCGCGCGGTAGTCCGCCGGGCGCTCCACGGCGAAGCGCAGCGCACCCGGGATCTCGGCGGCCAGCCGTCGCCCGAAGTCGTCGTCTACGTTGACGATCGAGGCTCGCGGCCCGGCCAGGAACAGCCGCCGCTTGGCCAGGTAGTAGTCCTCCATGCTGGCATGGAAGTCGAGGTGGTCCTGCGTCAGGTTGGTGAAGATCGCCGCCGCCCAGTGGATCGCGTCGGCCCGGTGCAGCTCCAGCGCGTGCGAGGACACCTCCATAGCGCACGCGCGGTCTCCTGCGTCGAGCATGGCGTGGAACGCGCGCTGCAGGTCGATCGCCTCCGGCGTGGTGCGGACCACCCGCTGCTCGACGCCGCCCACCAGCGCGGTCACCGTGCCCAGCAGGCCACAGGGGCGCCCGGCCGCCTCAAGCATCGAGCGGATCAGGAAGGCGGTGGTGGTCTTGCCGTTGGTGCCGGTCACACCCACGACATCCAGCTCGGCGGTCGGGTCGCCGAAGAAGCGAACTGCCGCCGGGGCCATCGCGGCCCGCGCCGACGGGACGACGACCTCTGGCACGCCCAGCCCCAGCGGCCGCTCCACCACTAGGGCGACCGCCCCGGCCGCGACCGCCTCGGGCGCGAACGCGTGGCCGTCGCGGCAGAGCCCGCTGACGCAGAAGAACAGCGTCCCGGGCTTCACGCTGCGGCTGTTGTAGGCCAGGCCCGTTATCTCCACGTCGGGCGCGCCCTCGCCCATCAGCTCGCGGAGGGTCATGGGCGGCCGAGTGTAGCCCGGTGTGCGGCGACGGCCGCTCAGCCGCTGGGCGCCGGCCCCGCCCCGGGGTCGTCGGGTGGGATCCGCAGGTAGGGCAGCGCGAAGGCCAGGATCTGCTGGAACGCGGGCGCCGCGACCACCCCGCCGTAGATCTCGCCCTGGGGCTCGTCGACCATCACCGCCACCAGCAGCCGCGGCGAGCGCGCCGGGGCGAAGCCGACGAACGAGGCGACGTAGCGGGTGTCCGAGTAGCCGCCGGTGGCGGGGTCGGGCTTGTTGGCGGTACCGGTCTTCCCGGCCAGCCGGTAGCCCGGGATCGAGACCTCGCTGGCGGTGCCGCCCGGGGCCAGCACGCCCTCGAGCATCGTGCGCAGGCTGGCGGCTGTAGCCGCCGAGACGATGCGATGGCCGGGTGGCTCGGGCCGGGCCCGACGCCCGACGCGAGCGATCACGTGCGGCGGGCGGAGGATGCCCCCGTTGGCGATCGCCGCGTACGCGCTGGCCATCTGCACTGGCGTCACCGCGACGCCCTGGCCGATCGGGAGGTTGCCCATCGAAGACCCGGAATAGCGATCCAGGGCAGGCACGATCCCGGCTCCCTCGCCGGGCACGTCCACGCCGGTGGGCCTGCCGAAACCGAACCGCCGCAGCCAGGAGTCGAAGCGCTGGGCCCCCAGCCGCAAGCCGATGGTGACCGCGCCCACGTTGCTGGACTGGGCCAGGATCTGGGCGGTGGTGAGGGTCTCGGCGGAGCGATCGTGGGCCTCGCCGATCGTCCGGTCGGCGACCTGTATCCGGGGCGCGAGGTCGAAGCTGGTCTGCGGGGTCACGAGTCCGGACTCGAGCGCGCCCGCCACGGTGAACGGCTTGAACGTCGAGCCGGGCTCGTAGGCGGCCCCCACCGCGCGGTCCTGACGCGCGTAGTCGGGGGCCGCGCCCGGGTCGTTGGCGTCGACCTGGGGCCAGTTGGCGAGGGCGAGCACCGCCCCGGTCAGCGGATCCATCACCAGCGCCATCGCGCCGCGGGGGGAGAAGCGCTCGCCCACCCCGGCGAGCACCTTCTCGGCCCGGTCCTGGATAGCGGCGTCGATGGTGAGCCGCACGCTCTGCCCGGGTCGCATCGCCCGCTCGTCCCGAAGCGAGATGGGCTGGCCCAGCGCGTCGTCGACCAGGCGACGCTTTCCGTCGCGCCCGCGCAATTGCCGATCCAGCGAGTACTCGAGGCCGGCCAGGCCGTTCCCATCCAGGCCCACGAAGCCCAGCAGCTGCGAGGCGCGCCACCCCTGGGGGTACACGCGGCGGCTGGTGGGCGTGAGGTCAACCCCCTCGATTCGCAGCGCCCCGATGACCCGTGCCCGGATGGACGGCATCCGGCGCGCCAGGTAGACGAAGCCCCGGCCCCGATCGGCGAGCTTGCGCGCCACCGAGTCCACGTCCTGTCCGAGCAGCGGGGCCAGCCGACCCGCGACCGCGGTCGGGTTGCCAATCAGCTTGGGGTTGGCCGTGACGTCGTCTGCCGGCTCGGATACCGCCAGCTCGATTCCGTGACGGTCGGTGATCGTGCCCCGCGGCGCCGGCACGTCGACCACCCGCACCTGCTGCGAGGTGGCGGCCCGCTTCAGCGAGGGAGCGCGGATCGCCGCGAGGTACGTGGTGCGCGCCCCGGCCAGCGCCAGCAGCCCGAGGAAGAGCGCCAGCAGCAGCGTGATGCGGCGCTCGATCAGCCGCATGGCATCCAGCCTCCTAAGGACCCGTCGCCGCCGCCGCTGGGGCCTGGTTCGAGGCGCTTTCGGGGGGCGCCGTCGCGGCGACGGGCAGGGGGGCGAGGCGGCCGGCGCGCAGAGCGGCCGCGGCCGCCGCGGCGTCGAGCCCGGCTCGGTCGCGGACGTACGACACCGCGCCGGCCGGCGGCATCACCATGCCCAGGGCGCCGGCGCGGTCCTGGATGCGCTCGCCGGATTGCAGCCTGGAGACTTCCGCCCGCAGCTCGCCGTTGCGGCGCTCGAGGCTGGCACTGCGCTCGACGTCGCGGCCGATCTGCGCGTTGAGCTTTAGCAGCGAGACCTGCATGGCGACGATCCCCATCAGCAGGAAGCCGACTAGCGCGATCCAGCCCCGTCCCCGCACCAGGCCGTCGACCAGGCGGCGCTCGGGCAGGGTCGAGGCGAAGCGCGCCGCCCGCACGACGGCCATGGCGAGCCCGGTCGGACGGTTGCGCGGGGCGGTCTGCGCGCGCCCGCGCGCGGGCGCCCGAGCCGGCCCCGACACCCGTCTGGGCACGCGCGGCGCGACCGGCCGGGATCGCCGGTCGCCCGCCGGGCGCCGGGACGGCGCCGCCCTTGCGGGCTTCCGCGCCGGCGTTGGGCGGGCGGCCGAGCTGGGGCTCATGCGTCGTCCCCTCGTTTGCGGGCGACGCGAAGGCGGGCAGACGAGGAGCGGGG
>DATAEY010000042.1:0-2409 GCA_036257715.1 Solirubrobacteraceae bacterium
CAAGCCGCAGGTCGACGAGTGGGTCTTCGCCGACGGCCACGCCGTCATCGTCCTGTCGGAGGGGCGGCTGCTGAACCTCGGCAACGCCACCGGCCACCCGTCCTTCGTGATGTCGAACTCGTTCTCGAACCAGACGATCGCCCAGATCGAGCTGTTCACCAAGAACGACGAGTACGAGCGCCAGGTCTACGTGCTGCCCAAGCACCTCGACGAGAAGGTCGCCCGCCTCCACCTCGACGCCCTCGGCGTGCGGCTGACCACGCTGTCGGAGGAGCAGGCCGACTACATCGGCGTCCCCGTCGAGGGCCCCTACAAGCCCGACCACTACCGCTACTGATATGGAGGGGTGCGGCGTCAAGGGGCACGGCGACGCGGACCCCCTCTCGCGGGCCTGAACCGGGCCAGGAGAGCGCGCCGGCCGATGCTCGACGCGCGGTCAGACTGATATCCGCGGGTTGGCTACCGCATGACCGGTTGTGCGCCGGGAGCGGGCCGCTCTCTAGGACCGAGCGTCGCCCGTGGGCGGCTCATAGTAGAACCGCGGATCGCTCCTTCACGCGAGGCCGGCGCGCTCTCCTGGCCCGTTTGGCGTGCAGCTCGCTCACTCCATGACGGCGAGGCTCCAACACCAGCCGGCCAGCTCGCGCGCGACGGCGACCGCGACCACGGTGGAGCGCTTGGCGCGCCGGCCCTCCAGGTGGGCCCAGCGCTGGTGCAGCCGGCGCCCGGCGCGCTCGGCCCGATCGCGGACCGCCGCGCTTTGGCCCTGGCGCCGACGGGCCAGCTCGGCGCTCGCGCGCGGCGGGCGCCGGTGATGCCAGGCGGCCTCGACCAGCAGGCGGCGGGCGTGGGCGTTGCCGGTCTTGGTGATCGGGCCCTGCTGGCGCTTCTGCCCGCTCGAGGACTCCGAGGGCACCAGCCCCAGGAAGGCCCCGATGCTGGCCCCCGAAAAGCGCCCCCAGTCGCCGATCTCGGCACAGAGCGCAAGCGCCGTGTGGACGCCCACGCCGCGCAGGCAGCACAGCCGCCCGACCTGCGCCACCCAGCGCGGCTCGCCCGCCAGGGCCACGATCGCCGCATCCAAGGCCTCGCGGCGGGCCCGCACGCCGAGCACCGCCGCGTGGGCCTCCTCGAAGGCCAGCGCGAGGGCCGGCTGGTCGAAGCGCTGGCGGGCCAGCCAGGCGACGTGGGCCCTGGTCCAGGCGCGCGTCGGGTAGAGCCGCCCGTGGCGAAGCAGCAGCTTGCTCAGGCGATGGCGCGCGCGCATGAGGTCGCCGCGGGCGTCCTCGCGGGCGCGCACCAGGTCGCGGGCGGCCTCCTCGTCCTCGTCGGGGACGCGCACCGGCGTGAGCTCGCCCAGGCGCAGCAGCCGCACCAGGCGCTCGGTGTCGCGCCGGTCGGTCTTGACCCGGTCGCCCGGGGCGCGGGCGATCCGGCTCGGGGCGGCCACCAGGCAGTCGATCTGCGCCGCCGCGCAGGCGCGCGCCAGCGTGTAGCCGGTGGGCCCGGCCTCGTAGGCCACCCGCACCGGGGCGGGCAGGCCGAGCAGCCACTCCACCACCGGGCCGCACTCGGGGCCGACCGGCTGCACCCGCAGCTCGCCGGTCGCTTCTTCGATCACCCCCGCCAGCACGCTGCGGGCGTGAACGTCCAACCCCACCCAGCTACCTTGGGCCATGTCGGCGCCTCCCATGACTGTGGCTCGGCCGCCGGGCCAGATCCCGGCGGCAACCCACGTTCATTCATGAGCGAGGCGCCGGCCAGCCCGGCCCTCCATACCGTCTAGGAAGACCGCAGCCAGCGGTACCCGTACCGCGGCAGGCTGATCTCCAGGCCGCCGCCCGGCCGGGGCCCATGCTCGCCCCCGCCGAGCACCTCCTCGAGGCGCTCGGCGTCGAGATCGTCGGCCGCCAGGCCGGCGGTGACCTTCTTCTCGCCGTGGTTGTGCAGCGCCAGCAGCGTCCGTCTGTTCCAGCGGTAACGGATCGCCAGCACCGCGGGGTCGTCGGCATCGAGCACCTCCCATGCGCCCCAGCCGATCTCGGGGCACTCCTTGCGCGTGCGGATGACGTGCTCGGTCCAGTTGAGGTGCGAGTCGGGGTCGCGGGACTGGTCGCGGACGTTGACATGCTCCGGCCCGAACGCGCCCTCGGCGAGCGGCTCCGGGAACGTCGACGGGTCCGCGGGGGAGAACCCGCCGCCCCGCCCCGCGGTCCACTGCATCGGCACCCGGACGGCGAGGCGCCCCTCCACCTTCAGGTTCTCGCCCAGGCCGATCTCCTCGCCGTAGAACAGCACCGGCGTGCCGGGCAGGGCGAACAGCAGGCTGTATACGAGCCGGATCCGGCGCTGGTCACCCTCGACCATGGGTGGCAGGCGCCGCCGCAGGCCGCGCCCGTAGAGCTGCAT
>DATAEY010000043.1:0-18361 GCA_036257715.1 Solirubrobacteraceae bacterium
CTGACCGTGTCACGGCCCGAGGCGATCACGCCTCGGGGCGGCCGGACCGGCTCGCAGCCCGGTAGGTTCACGCGGCCGTGGGATCCAAGCCGGAGGAATGGCGGGCCCGTGCGCACGTCGCCGTGGCGCTGGTCGCGGGCGCGTCGACGACGATGACGTTCTACGCGACGGGGGGGACGCCGGCTCGGGCGGCGGCCCTGGCCCGCGCGAGCCAGGTGTTGCCCCCGGCTCCGAGCCTGGCCCTGCCGGCGCTGCATGTCTCGGTGCTTCCCCATGGACCCCATGTGAGAAGGCGAACCCATTTCACGCTGAGGACGTACGCCTACAACGGGGCGCGACATCCGGTGCCCGGCGCCAGGGTCCGCCTGGGCGGCCACCGAGCGATTACCAACCGGGCGGGGCGGATCCGGTTGGTCGTGGGGTTTCGGAGCCCGGGATTTGTGCCGGTGTTCGCCACCGCGCCGGGCTACCGACCGGCGATCGGGGCGCTCAAGGTGATCGGCAAGCTACCCAAGGGCGAGGAGCCCGGCGAGCGCCCGTGCATCAGCGGGCGCTACGCGGTCAAGAACCTGGCCGACTCGCGCGTGGGGCTGGTCAACCCGACCCCGATACCCATCTCGATGAGCACGCTGTGGCTGCGGCGCCCGCCGGGCGGCCTGGGCTTCTTCACCGGGCGCCTGCCCAACACCGAGCGCCAGGTCTACCGGATGTTCGTGCGCCTGGTGTCCACTCAGCTCGAGCCCGACCGCGACATCCACCTGGTGGTGGCCGAGCCCGGCCATCCTCGACGCACCATGATCACCGAGCTGCCCAGCCTGCGCTGCTACTCGGTGGGCGTGTCGCCCTACCGCGCCGCGATGATCTATGCCCGTCGGGCCCTGATCCGGGCCTGCGGCGCGGTGAGCCGGCGACAGCGGCGCATCGTGGGCAGCGCGACCGTGACCGGGGTGGGCTTCTGGGACAGCCGCCATGGTCAGTTCGGCGTCGCGCGCAACGGCATGGAGCTTCACCCGCTGCTGGACTTCCAGAGCACCGGCTGCCGCCGGGCGCGGCGCTGAGCTCAGGGCAGCCTGACCCCGCCGTCCTCGGTCAGCGTCCAGCGCGGGTTGTACGCGATCTCCCACGGATGGCCCTCGGGATCCAGGAACGCCGAGCTGTACCCGCCCCAGAACGTCGGCGCCGGCTCGCGGCCGACCACCGCGCCCGCCGCCCTCGCCTGCTCGGTGACGGCGTCCACCTCCTCGGCTGAGCCGAGGTTGAGAGCCAGCGTGACACCGCCCCATCCCCCGCTGTCTTGGACGCAGCTGTCCTCCGCGAGGCGGGCGCGGTCCCAGAGCGCCAGCACCATGTCGCCGGCCTGGAAGAAGACGACGTCGTTGCCGGGTGCGGCCCCGGTCCGCCAGCCCAGCGACTCATAGAAGCGGCGGGCGCGCGCCAGGTCCCGCACGCCGAGGGTGATCAGGCTGATTCGCTGTCGCATGGCCAAAGCATGCCTGCAACGGCGCGACAGGGCGTCACCGGGAGGACCGTGGTGGATCCTGGCGCGGCCCGGGCGGTCGGGGAGGACAGCGAGAAGAGCCGTCCGCGCCTGGCGGGTCGCGCCCGCCCGCAGCTAGGCGGCCGGCCGGCCCCGCAGGGCCGCGCACAGGCTGGCCAGCCCGAACGCCCCCGCGGCAACCAGCACGATGGCCCCGCCCGGCGCCAGGTCCGCGTAGTAGGCCACGGTCAGCCCGGCGAACACCGACACCACGCCGATCCCGATCGCCAGCAGCATGGTCGATCGCACGCTCCAGGCCACTCGTCCGGCGGCGATGACCGGGAGCACCATCAGGGCCGCGATCAGCAGGATGCCCACGATTCGCATCGACAGCGCGATGGTGACCCCGACGAGCGCTGCGAGGACGACGTTGAGGGCGGCGACCGGAATGCCGCTGACCCGGGCGGCCTCCTCGTCGAGCGCCACCGCGACGAGGGCGCGGTACAGGACGGCGACCAGGGTCAGCCCGACCACGCCCAGGATCGCCACCAGGAGCAGGTCGGCGCGGGTGACGGTGAGGATCGAGCCGAACAGGAAGGCGAACAGGTTGGCGTTCAGCGCGCCGGCGGCCGAGACCATCACGACGCCGGCGGCGATCCCGGTGTAGAACAGCAGCGCGAGGGCCTGATCGCCGGCGGCGCGGCGCCGGCTGCGCAGCGACTCGATCGCCGCCGCGCCGCCCACGGAGGCAACGAGTGCCGTCGCCACCGGCGAGACGCCCAGGAGGTAGCCGGCGGCCACCCCGGCGAAGGCGACGTGGCCGATCCCGTCCCCGATCAGGCTCATCCGCCGCTGCACCAGGAAGAAGCCCACGGCGGGGGCGAGGACGCCGACGATCGCCCCGGCGGCGAAGGCCATCCGCATGAAGTCGACGTCAAGGATGGACATGGGAAGGGTCGTGCCAGGCGTCGGGGAGGCGGGCTGGATCGCCGTCGAACACGACGCCGCCACGGACCAGCACCAGCCGCTGCACGAAGCGCTCGACGGCGCCGAACTCGTGGGAGACGAACAGGATGGTCACGCCCAGCTCGCGGTGCAGCCGGTCGAGCAGGGAGGCGAGCGCCTCCTGGGCGCCGACGTCCACCCCGGCGGTGGGCTCGTCGAGGACCAGCAGCTCGGGATCGGCGGCGAGCGCCTTGGCGATGAACGCCCGTTGCTGCTGGCCGCCGGACAGCGTCGAGATCGGGGCGTCGGCGCGCTCGGCCAGGCCGACCCGGGCGATCATCCGCTCGACCTGGACGCGGTCGTCGCGGCGCAGCGGGCTCAGGATCCCCCGCCGGGGGACCCGGCCGGCGGCGACCACCTCGCGCACGGTGACCGGCGACTCGATGCCCAGTTGCGAGCGCTGGGCGAGGTAGCCGATGCGCCCGCGCCGGCGCACGCGGACGGCGGGCTCGCCGAACAGCCGTGCCGAGCCGGTCTGCGGATGCTCCAGCCCGAGCACGATCCGCAGCAGCGTGGTCTTGCCGCCGCCGTTGGGACCGGCGATGGCCACGAACTCACCCGCCTCGACCGCAAGGTCGACGTCGCGCAGGACCGGCGGGGCGTTGGCATAGCCGAAGCCGACGCGCTCGAGCTCGACGACTAGCGGCATCCCAGCGCCCGCCTCAACGTCGCCAGGTTGGCCCGCATGAGCGAGAAGTAGTCCTCGCCGCGCTCGGCCTCAGAGCGCGTCAGCCCCTCCACCGGGTCCAGGACCGCGGTCCTCGCGCCCGTCTCGCGGGCCACGGTCCGGGCGATGCGCGGCGAGGCCAGCGGCTCGAGGAACACCGTGGTGGCGTGCGTCGCCCGGACCAACGCGACGACCCGCTGCAGATCCCCGGGCGCGGGCTCTGCCTCGGGGCTGAGCCCGCTGATGGCGATCTGGCTGAGGCCGTAGCGGCGGGCGAGGTAGACGAACGCTCGGTGGGTGGTGACGATCTCGCGGCGCCGGCAGCGCGCGAGCCCGATCCGATACTCGCGGTCCAGCCGCCGCAACCGGGCGACCAGCCGTCGCGCGCCGCGCGGGGCATGGAGGACGGCGCCGATGCGCTCGACGACCAGCGCATAGCGCGACGGGTCGAGCCACACGTGGGGGTCCCCGTTCGCGAGCCGCGACAGTCCCCGGGTGTCGAGCAGCCACACTACGGTCCGGGCGCCGCGAGCTGCGGCCTCGAGCTGGGGCTGGAAGCCCTGGCCCAGCAGGAGCACCACGCGCGCCGAGCGGATCCGCTGCACGTCTCCGGGCGAGACCTCGAGGTCGTGCGGCTCGACGCCCGGCGGGGTGAGATCGTCCACCTCCAGCCGCGAGCCGCCGACCTGACGAGCGGCGAAGGCCAGCGGGTAGAAGCCCGCGACGACCCGCTGGCCGGCGGGCAGGCCGGCGCCGGCCCCCGCGCAGCCGCCCGCGGCCGCGACGAGGCCGCAAGCGAGAACGATTTTCATTCTCATCGATCGCTACCCTATGAGCGTGAGCGGTCGCGCGCAACCCGACGCCGGAGCGCTCCTGGCCCGTCACCGCGTTCGGCCGACGCGGCAGCGACTGGCGGTGCTCGACGCCCTCGCCGGCGAGCCCAACGACGCCACCGCCCAGCAGATCCACGCCCGCCTCCACCGCCAGGGCGCCAAGATCGGGCTGGCGACCGTCTACCGCACCCTCGCGCTGCTCAGCGAGCACGCCGTCATCGATTCGCTCATGCATCGCCCGGGAGAGGTGTGCTACCGGCTCTGCGGCGAGGAGCATCACCATCACCTGGTCTGCAGCCGCTGCCACCGGGTGGTCGAGGTGCGCGACTGCACGCTGGGCCCCTGGCTGGCGGACCTCGGCGCCGAGCACGGCTTCACGGTCAGCGGGCACACGGTCGAGGTGACCGGGACCTGCGCCGACTGCCGCGCCCCCGCCCAGGGGCGACGGCACGCGAGCGAGCCGACCGTAGCCGTCTCAGCTGGACGGCAAAGCCCGACCCTGCGGGCCGGCGACGGGCCAGGCGGGCGGCGACTTCGCGGCCGCCGTTGACCATGGCCCCGACGACCGTGTGACCACGTCTAGCCGGGCTCGGCCAGCGGCAGGCAGGTCTCGCAGAATGAGCGGCCGAAGCTGGACAGCTCGATGCGGTGCCTGAGGCTCCTGGCCCGACTAGCGCCGCTCGACGCCTCCTCCTTGGCGTCGCTGACCTCGGGCTGGGCCTCGAGCACCTGGTAGAGCTCCTCGTCCTCGAACGGCTCGTCGCTGATCTGCACCAGCCCCAGACGCAGGAGGTTGTCGAGGTAGAGCTGGACGCGCTCGGGATGACGGCAGCCGGCACGGTCGGCCAGCAGCGACAAACGGCGGGCGACGCCCCGGCTGCCTCCGAGCGGCCCCCTCGCCTCGACGTCTATGGCGGCCTGCCCCTCGCTGGCGGCCAGGACCCGCAGGATGCGCATCTCGTCGGGGGCCAGCTGCTCGAGGGGATGAGGCCGAAGGCGGGATGGCGGTCGTCGTCGGGCTCCAGTCGCGCCGAGCGGGCGAGCAGCTCCCTGGCCCGCTCGCGAAGGTCCCCGCGCTGCGGCTCGCCGTCGTCCGAGCGCTCGGGCGGCTCCGAGGTCATCCGCCCCAGGGTCTCCTCGATGTCGTTGACGCCCAGCGCCTGGCGGGCGGCTTCCACCGCCTCGTCGCGCATCGAGACGACGAGCTCCACCGCCGACTCGCGGTCGCGCGCGGCGCAGGCGATGCGCTTCCAGATGGCGGCGGTGGAGGCGGTAGCCCACCCGGCCGCCCGCAGCGAGGCGAACAGGCCCAGCCGCGCCAGCGCCGGCCCCAGCTCGATGAGCTCCCGTGGGCCGAGCCCCTCGTCGGGGGCGGTCCCGCGCCGGGCCCCGGCGCGCCGGTCGGCACGCGAACGGTTGGTTTCCGGCTGTGCCACCGCCCTCCTCCTAGCGGGAACCTGGTCGGTCGGTCATCCTACGCCGCGCCCGCTCGCCACGGACAGCGTGATTCTCAGCCTCATCTCGATCCCGGTCTTCCACGACCACACCCTCAGCATGCTCTCTATACCCGTGCTGGGGGGAATCGTCGGCTACATCATCAACCGGACCGGGGTGTGGATGCTGTACCGGCCGATCGAGTTCACCGGCGTGCGGGTGCCCGGGCTGGCCCGCCTCACCCAGCGGCTTCCCCGGAAGATCCGGCAGATCCCGGGGGTCATGCACGGCGGCCTGGGGTGGCAGGGAATCATCCCCTCGCGCGCGGCGAAGATGGGAAGCATCGCCGTGGACAAGCAGATCGGGCAGGTCGGCAGCCCGGCCGAGTTCTACGAGCGGTTCGGGGCCGAACGGATCGGCGAGCACATCCTGGCCAGCTCCGACCAGGACATCCGCGAGCTCGTCGAGCGCACGGTCGAGCGCGAGCACCCCGAGCTGTGGCGCGAGCTCTCGCCCCGGGCGCGCGAGACGCTCTACGCGCGGGTCAGGGAGCAGCTCCCCGACGTCGTCTCCGACGTCACGGAGCAGATCGGCGAGCACATCGACGAGCTGCTCGACGTCAAGCACATGGTGATCAGCCGGCTGGTGGCCGACCGGGGGCTCACCAACAAGCTCTTCCACGAGGTGGGGCGCAGGGAGTTCCGCTTCATCATCCGGTTCGGGTTCTTCTTCGGCTTCCTGTGCGGTATCCCGACCATCTTCCTGGTCGAGGCCTTTCCGGAGTGGTGGGTCCTCCCGCTGGTGGAGTCGATCATCGGCTACGCCACCAACTGGATCGGGATCTGGATGATCTACGAGCCGCTCGAGCCGCGGAAGGTGGGCCCGTTCAAGCTCCAGGGCCTGTTCCCGCGCCGCCAGCACGACGCCGCCCGGGCGTACGGGCAGGTCCTCTCGCAGGACATCATCACCCTCGAGAACATCGGCAACGAGCTGATGCACGGTCCCCGCTCCGACCGCACCCGCGAGCTCATCGCGAGCGCCATGCGCCCCGCCGTGGATCGGGCGGTGGGGGCGGCCGGCATCCTGGTCCGCGCTGCTTATGGGTCTAGCGAGTACGAGGCCCTGCAGCGGTCGGTCGCCACCGAGGCGGTCGAGCACACACTGGCCCCGCTGCAGGACCCGGAGTTCAGTCGCCGGGGAGCCAAGGCGGTGTGCGAGATGTTCACCGATCGTATGCGCGCGATGCCGCCGGCCGAGTTCGTGGAGACGCTGCGCTCCGCCACCAGGGAGGACGAGTGGCTGCTGGTGGCCCACGGCGCCGTGTTCGGAACGCTGGGGGGCCTGCTGCACTACGTGATCTTCGGCCTCTGAGCCGGGCCGACCGGCGTCAGGGGCAGGAGCTCAGCCGCACCACCGGGTTGCGGCTCGGGCGTCCCAGGACGCGCTCGAAGACGTGGGGCGGCCAGTCGCGCGACGTCGCGACGAAGCAGCCCCGGGGGTCGATCGCCATCAGGTAGTCGGCGCGCCCCCGGCGTCCGGCCCGGCTCTGGTAGGAGATTCGGCACGACCAGCGCTGCTCGCGGCGCGGGCCCGGATCCGGCTCGAGGGCGTGGCAGCGCGAGCTCGCCCGGCGGACCGGCCTGAAGTCCCGCCCGGTGGTCATCCGGTGCTGGGCCTCCCAACCGCGCTCGAACGCCCGCGCCAGAGGCTCGCGCACCCCCAGCGACGTGCGAGCGGGATGCAGCGGGACGCCGGTGAGCGGCAGGATGACGGCGCTCAGGGCGCTCGCCGCGGTGACCCCGGGACCGGCGACCGGCGTGAGCTGGTGGAGCAACCGGACCAGGATCACGAACAGCGTCATGGCGACGCTGGCCAGGCGCAGCGCCCGGCTGGTGCCCACGGCCGCCAGGGGGACGAGCCACACGATGTACCAGGGCAGCAGGTAGGCCGAGGAGATCATGACCGCCAAGGTGGCCCAGCCGGCCGACTCAACCCACCCCGCTCCCCGCCAGGTCCAGATCAGCAGCGCGACCACCACCAGCACGCCGATCACCGACGCCACCAGGCGAACCGGGGGAGGGGACCCGACCCAGCCGAACACCGCGCCCAGCTGGGCGGCGACGCTGGCGCCCGAGTTGCGGCTCTCCTGGTCGCTGAGCGCGTGCAGGAAGCCGAAGGCGTTGCCGTCGAACACGGCCAGGGCGATTGCCAGCAGGACCGCGCCGCCGGCCAGGGCGGCGATCAGGGCGCGCCGGCGCTCCCGCGCCCCGAGGATCAGGAACGGCAGGACCACGGCGGCCGAGGACTTGAGGGCCACCGCGGCGACCCCGAGCAGCGTCCCGGCCCGCTCGCGCCTGCGGATGACCAGCACCACCGCGGCCATCACCACCGTCATCGTGATGGTGTCGTTGTGGAACCCCCCGACCGCGTAGACGAGTACGGCCGGGTTGGCGCCGTAGAGCAGCACGGCCGGGCCCGGCGCTCGACCCAGCGCGCGTGCGCCCGCCCAGATCAGGGCCGCACAGGCCAGGCTGGACAGGGTCACCAGGAGCTTGAGCGCCCACAGGCCGGCCGGCACTCCCAGCGGCGCCAGGGAGTAGCTGGCGAGGGTGAACAGCGGTCCGTAGGGCGAGAAGCCCCGATGCCAGCTGAGGAACCCGTACACCGGGTCGGACGGCACCGACCCCGAGTCGGTGGCGTAGGGGCTCAGGCCGTGCAGGGCGCCCATGCGCGCCCAGTCGAGGTAGCCGAAGACGTCGGACGAGATGAGCGGGGGCCCCAGCAGGAAGACGGCGTGCGCGAGGACCACCGCGCCGATCGTCCAGCCGGCCGGCAGCGCGGTAGCGCACAGGAGGGCGAGCAGGTAGCACGCCGTCATCACCAGGACCACCGTCGCGAACTGACTGGGCCTCAGCAGGTAGCCGGTGCCGCTCAGCGGGCCCCGCAGCCAGGCCGGGTAGCCCCCCAGCCGGGCGGGAACCTCGCGAAGCGGATGCGACGCGGCGGCGCTGACCAGGATCAGCGCCGAGTAGAGCAGCCCGGCCAGCGCCACCAGCCCCACGGCGCGGCGTAGCACCCCGAGGGCCCGGCGACTCAGCGCTCCGAGTCGGATGGCTCCAGCACGAAGATCTCCGCCGACAGCTCGGGCTGCGCGGAGCTGCTGCTCATGAACGCCTGCACGCGCCGCCCGACCAGTTCCTCGATCGCGGCCACGAACCGTCCCTTGACCGCCTCCTGGAATTCGGCGCGCTGCGCGGCGACGGCGGCGTCACGACCGGCCCGGTGCAGCGTGCGCTCGACCGGCGTGAACCCGCCGTGCATGAGCACGAGGATGACGTCGTCCTGGTAGCAGGTGCGCGCCCGGGTTGGGCCCTTTCCGTAGAGCTGCTTGTACAGCGCCACGATCCGGGTCGATATGGCGACCAGCAGCCCACCGCGTTGCGCGTCGGCCGTAGGGCCTCGGGTCTGGTGGTGGTCTTCGGCCAAGGGGCTCCAGTGCCCGATCGAACGAGCGGCCGCGCTGGCGGGCCGCCCGCTGAGCCCGGCGGCTCGTTTCGCTACACATCCAGAGCAGTGGTACGCCCCGGCCGGCCCAGGCTTGCGAGCATACTCTGCCTCCCAGCGCCGGAACAGTCTGGACGGCGCTCGGCGGTCAGCCTGGCCGGTGAGGCCCATACACCACCAGGCGTTGCGGCAGCTTGGTGATGGCGAAGTCCCCGTGCCCCTCGAACGTCTCGCCGTCGCGAACCAGCCGCAGGCGGGCGCATCCCGAGCTGACCGTCACCTCGCCGGTCTCGAATCGGCGGTACGACACCGACTGGGTCAGGCGGCCGGCCAGCACGGAGAGGACTAGCCGCAGGCGGGCGAGCGGCGCCTCCCCAAGCAGCAGGCGGACGTCCAGCACGCCGTCGTCCAGGCGCGGCCGCCAGCTCGGCGCGAAGCCGGGCGGCTCGTGCCGGCAGTTGCCGACCACCGCCATCCAGATCCGGTGGGGCTCGCCGTTGATGGCGACGTCGAGCGGCCGCGCCCGGAACAGGGCCTGGACGACCGCTATGACGTGCGCGGGCCACCTGCCCACGCGGTTCTCGAGCGTCCTGCGCGCGTCGAGCATCGCGGCGTAGCTCCCGAACCCCGCCGTGTTGAGGAACGGACGGCCGTCGAGTGACGCCACGTCGACGCCCACCGCCTGGCCCTCCTGCACGGCGCGCAGTGCCGGCCTGGCCGACTCCAGGCGCAGGTCGCGGGCGAGGTGGTTGAGCGTCCCGGTGGGGATGAGCAGGACGGGCAGCCCGCGAGCGACCGCCTTCTCGGCCGCAGCGGTGGCGGTGCCGTCCCCGCCACAGACGCCAAGTATCCGCGCGTGGGCGGCGGCGTCGTCGAGGATCCGGTCGAGGTCGTCGCCGGCACCGGCCTCGATGACGGCGGCGGCCGGCAGCGTCGATCGCACGTCGTCGAGCGGATCGGGGACCAGCGGGGGGCCCGCGTCTCGGTTGACCACCATCACCACCCCGGCCCCGTCGGGATTGGGGTCGAGCCGGCGGGTGTCGACCGCGGGCGGAGTGGTGCTGGCCGCCCGGGGCCGCGCCGGCCACTGCAGGCGCGACAGCAGGGCGACGCCGGACCCGAGGGCGGCGCCCACCAGCACGTCGGCAGGGTAGTGGACGCCGACGTAGATCCGCGAGTAGCCCACCGCCGCGGCGACCGGAGCCAGAAGGGCCGCTACCAGCGGCAGCTCGACGCCGACGCCGACGGTGAACGCCGCCGCGCTGGCGGCATGGCCGGACGGGAACGAGGTGGTCAGCGGCTGCATCGGGAGCCGGCGGATCGCGGGCACTCGTCGCAGGGAGGGCCGGGGGCGGCGCACGATCCGCTTGACTCCGAGGTTGACCACGGCCGACGTCACCACGATCGACCCGAGTCCCCGCGCCGCTGCTCGCTGACCCGATGCCCGCCGGGCGGCGATCAGGCCGCCGGCGATCCCGATCCACAGCTTGGAGTGGTTGGCCGCCCCCGACAGCGCGGGCAAGAGGCGATCGAGCGCCGGGGTGTGGGTTGCCGCCACCCAGCCGAACACCTTGCGGTCGGCACGGAGGATCCAACCGGGTCGCCTTCGCCGTCTCACGATCCGTGCTTACCCGGATGCCGGGGGGCGCATCGCGGGGCGGTGGGCGCGGCGCCCGTCGGGCCCGCGCTCAGCGCGCCGTGTGGTCGCGGACGTAGAGGCCGGGCGAGAGGTCGAGGTCGCGCTGCGCCAGCTCGTCCAGCGTGACGATCGCCGACAGGCCCTCGACCTCCCGCCAGCTGCGGTAGGCGTCCAGGACGCGGCCCATCGCGTCCTGCGCCTCGATGCTCCCAGCGCAGTAGTCGGCCAGCAGGTCGCCTCCCTCCAGCATCAGGACCTGACCGGGATGGCGCTTGCGCCGGTTGACCACCAGCATGACGCCGGTGGGCAGCGCCCGGCTGAGGATCGCGCCGCGCAGGCTCCTGCGCGGCCGGCCGGCCGGCCAGTTGCAGGCGAGCACTGCCTCGACCAGGTCGGCGCCCACGAACTGGCGCTTGATCCGGGCCTCGGCGGGATGGCCGTTGCCGTTGCTGCCGCGCGGCGGGAACTCGGCGTCGAGGATGACCGTCATCCGACCCCGCTCGTTTAGCGCCGCGTGCATGTGCTGGACCCAACCCCAGTCGCCGTCGTCCTCGGGGGGAATGCCGAATCCGAATCGGCCGTGGCGATCGTCCTCGTAGACCGCCGCAGGGAACGACTGGTTCCACATCGGGTTGGCGACCACCACGTCGACCTTCGTGAGGGATCCGTCCTCCTGCAGGAAGGCGGGTCGACGCATGACGTCGCCCCAGGCAAGGCGCGCGTCCAGGCCGCGCAGCCTGGCGTTGAGCCGGGCGAGCAAGAAGGGCAGGGGGTTGAGCTCCTGCCCGTACACCCGCGGCGCCGCGGCCCGGCCGTCGGGCCCCCGGGCATCCGGATCGGGGGCGCCGCCCGCGGCACGGGCATGGCGGTGCGCCTCGATCAGCAGCCGTCCGGTGCCGCAGCAAGGGTCATAGATCTCGGACCGCGCGTCCGGACCGGTGAGCTGGGCCATCAGCGCGGCGATGGCCCGGGGAGTGGCGATCAAGACCACCGACACCAGCCACCAGACCGCGACTCCCAGCGCCCCCGCCCCGGCGGCCAGCGCCCAGGGGCGGGGCCGGCTCAACCGGCCCATCGAGCGGCGAATGTCATAGCCGGCGCCTCACCCCGCGCTAGCGGCCCTCCCCGGCGCGGTCGTCGTCCTCGCCGTCGTCGCCGCCCTGTCGATCGTCGCCGCCGTTGTCCTGGCCGCCCCGCTCGTCGGACCCGCGCGGCCCGTCGTCCTCACTCTGTTCCGCCTGCCCGTCCCCGCCAGCCTGCGGCCGGTCACCCTCGCCGTCCTCCTTCTCGTCACCGTCCCGCTCGCGCTCGTCCTCCTCGAGCGGCGTGGGGTACGCGTCGGTGTCGGTGTAGATCCGCACCACCCCGACCTTGTCGTCACGGAACTCCCACACCACCACGCCGGGCACCTCGAACTCGCCCGCGCCGCCCTCGCCGGTGAACGCGCCGAGGGTCACCACCCAGTCCTGCTCGTCGGCGTCGAGGTAGTGCTCGGGGCGGAAGCCGAAGGCGGGAAAGCCTTCGCCGACGTCGCCCACGAAATTCTCCTTCACCGCGTCGCGCCCGCTATGAGTACCGGCTCCAGGGAAGTTGCTGCCCTGCGGGCCGACCCACTCGACCTCCTCGTGGAAGACCTCGAGGAACTGGTCGTGCTCGCCCTCGCCGAACGCGAGCAGCGCCTTGCGAACGATCTCCACGCGGCCCCCCGCCTCGTCGGCCTGTCGGTCCTGGTCGTCGCTCCCCGCGCCTTTGATGCGCTGCACCGCGCCACTGAGACGATCGCCGATCCCCGACCCTTCTTCGGCCATGTTCTCCTCCTCGCTAGCTCGCAATACGGGTTCCCGCAGAACCCGGCTCCGAATCGCCCGTCCTCGCATCGACCGCGGGGCGCCCCACGCTCGCAAACGACGCATCCGAGCGCAACCCGCCCGCTGTTTGAATCTGAGCCTGCGAGTATGCAATAGGCGATATGAGTGCCGGGTCTCGCCTCGTCAAGCTGTTGACCGGCGCCCCCGCGGCCGCCGGCGGTGCCGCGCGGATGGTCGAGGCCGCCCTCGAGGACGCCGTGGCGGCTGCCGATCTCGCCGGGGTGACCGGCGCGCAGACGTCCCGAGACCCCTTCGAGGCCCGGGATCCGACGTACATCGCCCGGACGCTGCCGGCGCTTCGCCTGCTCTCGGAGGTCTACTTCCGGGCCGAGGTCTCGGGCCTGGAGCGCATCCCGGCCTCCGGGCCCGTGCTGCTGGTGGGCAACCACTCGGGGGGGACGGTGATCGCCGACACGTTCGTGTTGAGTCAGGCGTTCTACGACCACTTCGGGCCGCACCGGGCGTTCCATCAGCTCGCGCACGATCTCGTGTTCAAGGTCCCGGGCACCAGGACCCTGGTGCAGCGCTACGGGACGGTGCCCGCGTCGCCGGACAACATGCGCCGCGCGCTGCGCCTCGGCGCGGCGCTGCTGGTCTACCCCGGTGGCGACGAGGAGAGCTTCCGGCCCTCGTGGCAGAGCAGCAAGGTCGACTTCGCCGGCCGCGAGGGCTTCGTCCGGCTCGCGCTCGAGCAACGCGTCCCGGTGATCCCGGTGGTCGCGCTCGGGGGTCAGGAGACCGGATTGTTCATAGGCCGCGGCCGCCGCGTGGCCAGCGCGCTGGCGCTCGACCGGCTCGCCCGGGTTCGGGTGCTGCCCCCGGTGCTGGGACCGCCGTTCGGCGCCACGATCATGGACCTGCCCATCCGCCTGCCGCTGCCCGCCAAGGTCAGGATCCGCGTGATGCCGCCGATCGAGCTGCACGAGGAGGTCGCTGCCGACGGCGACCGCGCGGTGGACGAGGGATACCGGCTGGTCACCAGCAGGATGCAGCGGACGCTGACAAGGCTGGCGAATCAGCGCAGCGTGCCCGTGGTCGGCTGACCGGGGGCCTCCGGCGCCGGCCGTGCGTCCGGGCGAATGGATGCTCAGCGCAGTGGGTGGCCGCAGGCAGACGAAGCGAAAGGAGCACGATCTGATGGGCGATGGCAAGCTCGACAAAGCCAAGGGTCGCGCCAAGGAAACGGGCGGCGACCTCACCGACGACAAGGGCCTCAAGCGCGAGGGCAAGGTCGATCGGGCGACCGGGACCGTGAAGGACAAGGTCGACGACGTCTCCGACAAGGCCAAGGACGTCGCCGGCCGGGACTGAGCGCCGGCGAAGGCCAAGGACGTCGCCGGCAGGGACTGAGCGCCGGCGGGCGGTTCAGCGCGCCGCGCCGGCGGGCCGCTCGGTGGGATATCCGAGCCTCTCCCACTTCGGCACACCACCGTTGACCACGTGGAGGACTTGCTCTGCGCCATGGCGCTGGAGCAGGCTCGCGGCGACGGCGGCGCGCTGGCCGGAGCTGCAGACCACCGCGATCGGGCGACCGGGTTCCAGCCCGTCCGGGAGCGCTTGGATGTCGTGCCACGGCTTGAACAGCGAGCCGGGGATGCCGCCGTCGGCGCGCTCGGCCCGCTCGCGCACGTCGAGGATCTGCACGGCGGGATCCGACTCGGACCGGTCGTGCAGCTCCTCGACCTCCAGGCGCCCGATGCGCTCGACCGGGCGCTTCTCGCGCCGCCACTCGGTCATCCCGCCGGCCAGGAAGCCTCCCAGCCTGCGGACGCCTACCGCCAGCGCCAGCGTGGCCGCCCGCCTGGCGTCCTGGTCGTCGCGTCCGACCAGCACGATCTCCTGGTCGCGACCCGCCAGCCAGGCGAGCCGGGTCCCGAACCCGGGCTGGACGGCGGGGATGCAGACCGCCTGAGGGATGTGGGCGTCGTCGAACTGCAGGTCGGTTTGAGCGTCAACGACCAGCGAGCCCGCGGCGCGCCGCTGCTCGAGCTGACGGGGGGTCAGCGGCAGGACCTCGACCCCTTCGGTGACCAGCTCGCCGGTGTTGAGCTTCAGGATCGCCCGGAAGTTGGGCGGCTGGGGGCCGAGGTTCGAGATCGCCCGCTGCACGAAGCGCTGCTCGTCGGTCTCTGCCAGCAGCGCGTTGTGCGCCCGCTCGAAGGCCAGGGTGGAGCACACCTTCATGTCCATGCCCGGTCCGCCGCACAGCGACCCGCCCAGATGGCCGGGCCAGACCTCGGTCTCGCCCGGCAGGGGCAGCAGCCGGTCGTGAAGGCTGGTGAAGATGTCGCGGGCGCCGTCCTCGTCGATCGCCAAGTCGGTGCGCGCCACGTCGTTGACGAACAGGCTGTCGCCGGTGAGCAGCGCCCACGGCTGGCCGCCGCGGTCGGTGTCGATCAGCGCGAACGCGGTGTGCTCGGGACGGTGGCCGGGGGTGTGGATCGCCCTCACCCGGGCCGCGCCGAGCTGTAGCTCCCATCCGTCCTCGAACGGCTGGTGGTCGAAGCGGGCCTCGGCCAGGCGATGGATGTGGATGGCCGCTCCGGTCGCCGCCGCTAGGCGTCCGTGCCCGGAGACGTGATCGGCGTGGTTGTGGGTCTCCAGGATGTGCTCGATGGAGACTCCGAAGTAGCGGGCCAGCTCGAGGTACTCGTCGATCTCGAACTTCGGGTCGACCACCGCCGCGACGGCCGCCGAGTCGTCTCCGATCAGGTAGGACGCGCAGCCCAGGTCGTCATGGGGGATCTGGCGGAAGATCATCGGCGCGGGCGGAGTGAGACCAGCACGCTACACCGAGCGGATCGCGGGGCCCGGGGCCGGGGAGGCGGAGACGCCGGCCGCCACCGGACGCGGGCGCCCGGCTCGCCGACCCGCTGCATACTTGAGGCGCATGGCCAGGGACACCGGCCTGCCCGAGACCGACGCCCAGTTCGACTTCAGCCGGGTTCGCCGCCGGCGGATCCTCTCGCGCCTGGCCAACCGGCTGCGCCGGGAGCCCAGCGACTTCGACCTGATCCTTCCGTTCGAGGAGGTCGTGGAGGCGCTGGGGCGCACGGGGGAGCGCGGCCTGGGCGTGCAGACCATCGAACTCGACTCGATTGTCGGCACCGTCGACCGCTCGCGCGAGTTCGACCGCCGCTTCCTGCCCACCTCCGAGCGGGTGCGCCCGCGCTGGGAGCGGGTCGCCACGGCGCAGCGCCGGGGCGCGGAGATCCCGGCTATCGACGTCTACCGGATCGGGGAGCTGCACTTCGTCCGGGACGGGCACCACCGGGTGTCGGTCGCTCGCGCCCGCGGGTTTCGCGACATCGACGCGTACGTCACCGAGGTGCAGACCCAGGTCGGCGCCGGACGGGAGATCACGCTCCGGGACCTGCCCCACAAGGGTCACGAGCGGCTGTTCTTCGAGCGCGTCCCGCTCGACCGGGCGGTGCGGCGGCGCATCCAGCTGACCGACCGCTGGCGCTATGCCGAGCTGGCCGAGGGCGTCGAGGCGTGGGGGTTTCGGGCGATGCAGTCGCGCGGCGCCCACATGACCCGGTGGGAGGTTGCCGCGGCCTGGTTCGGCGAGGAGTACGAGCCTGTGGTGGAGATGCTGCGCGAGGCCGGCCTGCTGGGACGCGGCACCGAGACCGAGGCCTACATGCGGGTGGTCACGCTGCGCTACCTGCTGCTGCGCACCCACGACTGGGACGACGACGTGATCGAGCGCCTGCGCCGAGAGCTCGAGCGCCCGTCCACCGCCGAGGACACGATGGTGCGCCGGCTGCGGCGGGGACTCAGCCGGTGAGGCTCTCGCCGCTATCGGCGTCGAACAGGTGGACCCTGCTGGCGTCCACCCACAGCTCCGCCTCCTGACCCTCCTTCACCCCGCTGGCGGGGTCCAGGCGCGCCACGATGCGGCCCTCCTCGCCGCTGGAGGGCACCTCCTCGGCGCCCGCGTCCTCGGCCAGCTCCCGCAGCTGCGCCGACTCGACGGGCTGGGCGCCGGCGACCGTGAAGTGAGCGTAGAGCTCCGAGCCCATCGACTCGAGCACCTCGATGCGGGCGCGGAAGGTGGTGCCGCGCTCCCGGGCCTCGCCGACGAGAGCGGCGTCCTCGAAGCTCTCGGGTCGCACGCCGGCGATCAGCGTTCGCCCGTTCACCCCCGCGCGCGCCTCCGGGGGCACCGGGACGTCGGCCATTGGCAGGCGCAGCGACTCGCCCTCGACCGTCGCCGGCATGAAGTTCATCGCCGGCGAGCCGATGAACCCGGCGACGAACAGGTTCCTCGGTCGGGTGTAGAGCTCCATCGGCGTGTCCACCTGCTGGAGCATGCCCTGGCGCATGACCGCCACCCGGTCGCCCAGCGTCATGGCCTCGGTCTGGTCGTGGGTGACGTAGATGGTCGTCGTGCCCAGCCGGCTCTGGATGCGGGAGACCTCGGTGCGCATCTGCACCCGCAGCTTGGCGTCCAGGTTGGAGAGGGGCTCGTCCATCAGGAAGGCGGCCGGGTCGCGCACGATCGCGCGTCCCATCGCCACCCGCTGGCGCTGGCCGCCGGACAGCTGCGCGGGCTTGCGGTCCAGGTGGGGCACCAGGTCGAGGATGCGGGCGGCCTCCTCGACCTTGCGGTTGATCTCGTCCCGGTCCACGCCCTTGAGCTTCAGGGCGAAACCCATGTTGTCGCGCACGCTCATGTGCGGGTACAGGGCGTAGTTCTGGAAGACCATGGCGACGTCGCGGTCCCTGGGCGCCTTCTGGTTGACCACCTCTCCGCCGATCCTCAGTTCCCCCTCGGTGATGTCCTCGAGGCCCGCGACCATCCGCAGCGCGGTGGACTTGCCGCAGCCGGACGGCCCCACCAGGATCACGAACTCGCCGTCGGCGATGTCGAGGTCCATCTCCTTGACCGCCTCGTAGCCATCCGGATACCGCTTGGTGACCCGGTCGAGGGTGATCTCGGCCATCTCGTACCTCCTCTACCCCTTCACGGCACCGGCCGTGAGCCCCGCCACGATGCGGCGCTGGAAGATCAGGACCATGACGATGATCGGGACGGTGACCACCACGGCGGCGGCGGAGATCGCCCCGATCGGCTGCTCGAACTGCGACTCGCCGGTGAAGAAGGCCAGCGCGGCGGGGACCGTGCGGGCGTTGTCGGTCGAGGTCAGCGTGTTGGCGAAGATGAAGTCGTTCCACGCGAAGATGAAGACCAGGATGGCGGCGGTGAACACCCCGGGCGCGGCGAGCGGGACGATCACCTTGCGGAACGCCTGAAACGGGGTGGCGCCGTCTACCTGGGCGGCCTGCTCGAGCTCCCAGGGGATCTCGCGGAAGAAGGCCGACAGGGTGTAGATGGCCAGCGGCAGGGTGAAGGTCATGTAGGGGATGATCAGCCCCGGCCACGTGTCGTAGAGGCGGACCGACCTCCAGATGTCGAACAGGGAGCCCACGATCGAGATCGGCGGGAACATCGCCACCGCCAGCGCGCCCGAGAGGATCAGGGTCTTGCCCGGGAAGTCGAGCCGCGACAGGGCGTAGGCCGCCATCGAGGCCAGCACGATGGCCACCGCGGTTGCGATCCCGGCCACCCCCAGCGAGTTGATCAGCGGCCGGATGAACACCGTGGTGGAGAAGATCGACTCGTAGTTCTCCAGCGAGACGCTCTGCGGGAGGAACCTGCCGTCCGAGAGCTGGTCGCCCGGCTTCAACGAGAGCGAGATCATCCACACCACCGGCACGAGCGCGTAGAGGAGCACGACGGCGATCCCGATCAGCCACAGCACCCGCGTGCGAGGCGACCCCGACATCCCTACACCTCGCCCCTCTGCTGCGCCGTGCTGGTCCCCAGGACCCGCACGAAGAAGAAGGCGATCAGCAGCACCGAGATGAAGATCAGCACCGAGACCGCGGATCCCACGCCGAGATTGACGCGGTTGATGAGGACGTTGT